>CAUEBO010000042.1 GCA_958454405.1 uncultured Eggerthellaceae bacterium
GACGGCGGCGACGTCATGATGGTGGGCGACCACTTCTACGTGGGCCGCTCCGCCCGCACCAACGTTGAGGGCATCCGCCAGTTCTTCGAGATCCTGGAAGGCTGGGGCCTCGAGGGCTCCGAGGTGCCGCTGGAGCACGTGCTGCACCTGAAGACCGGCGTGAACTACCTGGAAGACAACAACATGCTGGTGTCCGGCGAGTTCGTGACCAAGCCCGACTTCCAGCAGTACAACCGCATCGAGATCCCCGAGGACGAGGCGTACGCCGCGAACTGCATCTGGGTGAACGGCACCGTCATCGTGCCCGAGGGCTACCCCGCCGTGCTCAAAGCCGTGCAGGACGCCGGCTACGAGACGCTCACGGTGGACACGTCCGAGTACCGCAAGCTCGACGGCGGCCTGAGCTGCCTTTCCCTGCGCTTCTAAGCGGCCGATCCGCGAGCGCGGGCCTTGCTTGGCCCCTCGAAGCCGACAGTTCCCGGCGCGGACGCGCCGGGCTCTTGCGCCGGACGGTAACGGTTGGATGACCGTTCCGTCCGGCGCTTGCGTGGTCGGGGTATAGTCGGCGCCGAATCTGCGTGCGAAAGGACGTCCCATGAACTTCATCATCCGCTGGATCGTAACGGCCATCGCCGTGGGCGCGGCCGTATGGATCGTGCCCGGCATCGCCGTCGCCGGCACCACGGAAACGTGGGCGGCCGTCGCCATCTTCGGGCTGATCCTGTCCATCATCAACATCGGCATCAAGCCCATCATGCAGCTGCTCAGCCTGCCTATCACGGTCATCACGCTGGGCATATTCTACCTGGTGGTGAACACGCTCATGCTCTACATAGCGGCGTGGATCTCAAACGGCCTGTTCAACGTAGGCTTCGACATAGCGACGTTCGGAAGCGCCTTCGTGGCCTCCATCGTCATCAGCATCGTGTCGGCCCTCATGAACGCCCTGGTGGGCGCCAAGGATTGAGCGCGCTCGGCATGAAGGGCCAGGGTGTTCCCGCAGCGGGCGGGCAGCCCTTTGCCTCGAACAGACAAGCGCCCATCGCGGCCGCGCGGCGGAAAGCACGGCGAAGAGCGCGACGAGGGTTTTAGCCTTCCGCCGTCAAACCTCCCTTCCCATGGCCCTGGCCGATCCGCCTCCATGACGCCGGCTTATCCTTGGAAATAATCCGGCCCAAACCGCAGATGACCGAAAACGCAGTCGAATGTGCACTTGTCGAGCGCGAAACCGGGCACGCGAATTTCGCGACCAGGAGCTTTGCTCGATCAAGGCGAGCAGAGGGCGCGGATCGGCCTTACGGACTGCACATTCGACCGCGTTTTCGGTCATTTCCGATTCGACCCGAACGCCAAACCCCCGCCACTTCCGCAAGGCACGGTGCCGCGACCGGTCCACAGCCGGCCGCGGCGCTGGCGCATTGCGACGGCCGTCAGCCCAGCGCGATCCGATAGATCTCGCGCGCGTCGTCCATCGTGAGCTTCTTGAAGCTGCCGAAAGGCTCGCCCTTGTTGGCCTTGAGCGTGGGGATGAGCTTCTCGATGTCGTCTTCGCGCACGTCCAGCTCGTCGAGCGTCACGGGCATGCCGAGCGAGGCGAAGAAACCGCGCGTCTCATCGATGGCCGAAAGCGCATCGGCTTCGAGGTCGCCGGTGGGAGCCAGGCCGAACACCTCGCGTCCGTAGAAGGCGAAGCGCGCCGGGTTCGCGTCGTAGACGAACTCCATCCACGCCGGGAACATCACGGCCAGTCCCGCGCCGTGCGTGATGGCGGGGTTGAGGGCGGAAAGCTCGTGCTCCAGGCCGTGGGTGGCCCAATCCTCATGGCGGCCGACGCCGGCCAGGCCCTGGTGGCACAGCATGCCCGCCCACATCACGTTCGCACGCGCATCGTAATTCTCCGGATCGGCCAGGACCCGCGGCGCCTCGGAGCGCACCGTCTTCATGAGCGAGAGGTTCAGGTTGTCCGTGACCGGCACCGCACCCACGTCGTCGAAGAAACGCTCGAGCAGGTGGCAGAACATGTCGGTGAGGCCGGCGGCCGTCTGGTACGGCGGCAGCGTGAACGTGAGCTCAGGATTCATGAACGCCAGCTTCGGGCGCTGCGCGTTGTTCGCATAGCCCGACTTCATCTGCAGCTCGTCGTTGGACACCACAGTGTTCTTGGACGCCTCGCTGCCAGCCGCCGGGATGGTGAGCACCACGGCGATGGGCAGCACGTCGTCGGTGAGCCGTTTCGTCTCGAAGAAGTCCCACACGTCGCCGTCGTAGCGCGCTCCCACGGCGATGGCCTTCGCCGAGTCGATGACCGAGCCGCCGCCCACGGCGAGCACCCAGTCAACGCCGTGCTCCTTGCACAGCGCCACGCCTTCGCGCACGAGGGTGATCTCGGGGTTCGGCCGCACGCCGCCCAGCTCCACGTACGCAATGCCCGCCGCATCGAGGGAGGCCTTCACCCGGTCGATCAGGCCGCTTCTCACTGCGCTCTGGCCGCCGTAGTGCACGAGCGCTTTCTTCGCGCCGCGCTCGGCGAGACGCGCGCCCGCCTGCTCCTCGGCGCCGCGGCCGAACACGAACTGCGTCGGCGACACGAATTCGAAGTTCTCCATAACACGACCGTCCTTCTTTCGAACCGGTAACAGTATGACATTGTCCTTCGCATAATACCCTACAATGACCCTGCTTCAATACGTTGCCGTTTTGATCCTCGCTCGAAGGGAAGCCGTCATGCAGGAATCCAATGCACGCACCTTGCGCGGAGTCAGCATCGCCGTCATCGTGCTGTCCGTGCTCGCCATCGTCTCGTTCGGCCTCGGCGCCATAGCCGTAGGCGCGTTCGGCGCGTTCATGTCCGATCCGAGCCTCTATGGAAACGGCATCTCGATCGAGGGCTACGACCACGGCGCCTACGACTCGCTCAACCCTGAAGCCGCCGCGACCGTGCTCGGCGTCTCGATGGCCATTGCCACGGGCTTGCTGGTGTGGTGCCTGATCTGCTCGATCGTCTCGCTTGTGGCCGGCATCATGGGACTGCGCAACAACGGCAACGACGAGAAGCTGGGCGCCGTGTTCGGATGGACCATCGCCGGCGCCGTCGCCTCGTTCCTGTGCGGCCGCATCATCACCGCCATCCTGCTCGTGGTGGCCGCCGTCTACACGAACAAACTGCGCAACCCGCAGCCGGTGGTCTACGGCCAGCCGCAGCCGCCCTACGCGCAGCCCTACCCCGGCCAGCAGGCGCCCGCGTACGGCCAGCAGCCGTACCAGCCCCAGCCGCAAGCCTACCAGCAGCCGCCCGCGCAGCAGCCGTACCAGCAGGCGCCCACCGCACCGCAGCAGCCTGCGGACCAGCAGCAGCCCCCAACGCCGCCCGCGCAGTAGGGGTTGCAGCCAGCGGCAAGACCGCGCGAACATCCGAGGGGACTGTATCAAAAGTCGCATTTCGACGTTCTTGTAGGGCAAGGGTTCTGCCCTTGCCGCTCAACCAGCAACGTCTCCGCAGGTCGACGGCAAGGGCAGAACCCTTGCCCTACGGCTCGACCGGCACAGGCATGCCTCGCTGGTCCTTTTGATGCAGCCTCCTTGCGCTATGCGGCTTTCCTACCCCAGCGCCACGTCCAGGATCATCATCACCAGGAAGCCGGCCATGACGCCCAGCGTGCCGGCGTTGGAGTGGTCGCCCAGATGCGCTTCGGGGATGAGCTCTTCCACCACCACGTACATCATGGCGCCCGCCGAGAACGCCAGCATCCAGGGCATGTACGGCGCGATGACGGCGGCGAACAGCACGACCAGGATGCCGAACACCGGCTCGGCAAGGCCCGACAAGGCGCCCAGGCCGAACGCCTTCGGCGCGCTCATGCCCTCCTGCAGCATGGGCAGCGCCACAGCCGCGCCCTCGGGCACGTTCTGGATGCCGATGCCGATGGCCAGCGCAACGGCCATGCCGAACATGCCGGGATCCCCGCCGTTCTGCGCCGCCATGGCGAACAGCAAGCCCACGCTCATACCCTCGGGGATGTTGTGCAAGGTGACGGCCGTGAACAGCAGCGTGGGGCGATCCCACTTGCTGGGCAGGCCCTCGGGCTTGTCGTCGCCGGGATGCAGATGGGGCAGCACCTGGTGGAGCACCATGAGGAAGACCACGCCGATGGCGAATCCTCCAGCCGCCGGGATCCACCCGACTTGCCCGGCCTCCTGGGCGCGCTCGATGGCGGGTATGAGCAGCGACCATACGGATGCCGCAATCATGACGCCCGCGGCGAAGCCGAGGAATATGCGCTGGAACAGCAGGCTGTTGCGCTTGCGGAACAGGAACACCGACGCCGCTCCCAGCGTCGTCATGGAAAACGTGAACGCCGTGCCGCAAGCGGCCCACAAAAGCGCGGTTTGCATGCTTCCTCCTTCGTTTTCCGGCACGTGCATGCCAGCTGCGCGAGCATCGCCGCCGCAAGGACGGCAGCGCGCTCCGTTCCGCTGCGCGAGATTGATGCCGTAAAGGGCGGCCCTTGCAGGGCCGCAACATAACGAGGTCGGGGCAAGCCCCGACCTCGTCGAAAGGAATACCGACAGCATCGCTTGGCTTACCCACTAGCCCATCGCTTTCGCGATGTCCGCAATAATACCGCACGAGACTGTATACTTGGCGAAGATAGTCTATTCGTTCGTATTGCGTTGTCATTGCAACTGTCGGACACCGCGAATTGTACTCTCTTTTCCTGCGGATGCGAACCCCTTGCCACGCTTTTGTGCAGGTGAACAAGGAAATTGTTACGAACCGTTGCCGCACTGGCACGGTTTTGTTGACCCGATGAATCGTAAAAAGAGGCCTTCTTGGAACGGTCTCCTCAAGAAGGCTTGCGAACCGCCTCGGGTGCTCGAGCGCCGCAAGGCGGGGCGCCGGCCGCACAACCTGTCGACCGAAGCGCCGTCCGACGGCAAAGCCGAACGGGCTTCGATCGACAGGTTTGCTTGCCGGTCCCTATTCCTGGTTCGCCAGCGGCGAAGGCACCGCGTAGACGCGGGCGGCGTTCTCCTGGTCGAGATCGTAGAGCGCCTTGGCGTCGGAGCCGAACAGCTTCATGCGGGTGATCATCTTGTCGGCGTTGTCCTCTTCCTCCTGCTGCTCCTCGATGAACCAATCGAGGAACTTCATGGTGCGATAGTCCTTCACCTCGGCAGCGGCGGCGTAGATGTCGTTGATGAGGCTGGTCACGTACTTCTCATGCTCGAGCGCGGCCTCAAGCGGCTCGAGATAGGAGGAGAAGGCCTTGTCGGGCTGGTCGATGGCCAGCAGCTTCACCTTGCAGCCGTTCTCGTGCAGGTAGTTGCGGAAGATGAGGGCGTGGTCGCGCTCTTCCTGGGCCTGGATCTCGTACCAATTGGCGAAGCCTTCCAGGCCGGCTTCCTCGTAGTAGTCGGCGAAGGACAGGTACAGGTAGGCCGAGTACAGCTCCTTGTTGATCTGATCGTTCAGCAGTTCGTAGACGCGTGCGTCCATGCGGTTCCTCCTTCTCGCTCGGGTCGGGGCGCGCACTTCGGCGCCCTCGTCGCATACCCTTTCATGATACCGCTGACCAGGGCCGGTTTGCATCCCGACGCGCTCGGGCGTGAGAAATCAACACAGGGGCTCGGCTATTCCGCTTTCGCCACGGCTCGGGCGAGCGCCGATGCGGCGGGCTCGGCATCCGCCGGGTCGAGGGCGGCGTCGTTGACGACGAAGCGATGCGCGCATGCTGCGCGGGCGCCGTCGGCAGCGCAGTACGCCCCCAAGGGCGCGAGCGCCACGCCCTCCTGGCGGGCGCAGCCCACCACGGCGGCATCGGAGGCGCGCGTGTCGATCCGCAGCACGAAGTGCAGGCCCGCGTCGGCCCCCTCCACGTCGACCATGCTCCCGACAGGGCTTTGCTTGAGCGCCGCGACCAACGCGGAGCGCGTGGCGCGGCACCGGCTGCGCGAACGGCTCACATGGCGCTCGTAGTCCCCCTGTTCGATGAAGCGGGCAAGCGCCAGCTGGTCGATGGCCCCCACCGTGCCCACGTAGAACCCCAGCCTGCTGCGGAACGCCGCGGCCAAATGCGGGGGCAGCACCAGGTAGCCGATGCGGAAGGCCGCGCCGAGGCTCTTCGTGAACGTGTTCACGTACAGGACGCGCTCCGATGCGTCGATGCTCTGCAACGTGGGGATGGGCCGCCCGGCCAAACGGAACTCGCAGTCGTAATCGTCTTCGACAAGGTAGCGGCCCGGACGTTCGGACGCCCATCCCAGCAGTTCGTACCGGCGGTTCACCGGCGTGACCAGCCCCGTGGGGAACTGATGCGAGGGCATGCAGTGCAGCACGTCGGCGCCGCTTTCCCGCAAAGCCGCGACCGACACGCCCTGGGCGTCCAGCGGCACCGGGGCAACGGCCACGTCGTTCGCACGGTAGATGCTGGTGAGGCGCGGATAGCCGGGGTCCTCCACCGCGAAGCGGCGGCTGCGGCCCACCAGCTGGACGATGGTGTGGTAGAGCGTCTGGGCGCCGGCGCCGATGACGATCTGGTCGGGATCCACGCGCATGCCCCGAAACCCGAGCAGGTACGCCGCGATCGCCTCGCGCAGGCGGCGCGACCCGGCGGCATCGGCCGCCGCGGCCGCAAGCGAGCGCTCCGACTCCTGGGACAGGACGGCCCGCACGGTGCGCGCCCACATGCGGTAGGGAAACGCGCCCGACGGCCCCGTGCGCCCCGTGAAGTCGGCGACGAGCGGAGCGCCGTCCAGAACCCCCTCGTTCACGGGCGACGGGGCCGCGCCGGGATGCGAAGGGCCTTCAGGGCAGCCGGGATGGAGCGCCTTGCGCGAAGGGGCGGCAACGGCCGTTCCGCAGCCCGATCCCCCTGCCTCCGAAGCGTCCTGCACCCTGTTCGGCCCACGCGCCGCCGTCATGTCGAGCTCGTTCGCGTAGTACCCCTTCCGCTCGACAGCCCGCACGTAGCCTTCGGCGACGAGCTGGTCGTACGCGCTCTCCACCGTGATGAGACTCACGCCCAGGTGCTGGGCGAGCGCGCGTTTGGAAGGCAGCTTCTCGTGCGCCGCGACGGCCCCGCGCTCGATATCGCCGCGAATGCAGCGGTACAGGTACTCGTAACGGCTCATCCCGCCGCGCTGTTCGAGCTCGTATGTCAGCATGCGCGCGCTCCTTCAGCCGATGGTCATGGGCTGGTCTGCTTCTGGTCTTGTCGGATTTCCTCTTTTTGGGCATTTTATCATAGTCAATTCTGCGTTAGCCTTCTCGTCGATCGAACGAAGACCGAACGAAGACCGAAGGAGGACCCATGCCCGAAACCGATTGCGAACCCGTCGCAGAGTCGACGAGCGCGGCGCAGCCCGGCCCCAGCGCCCCCGAGGACCGCGTCGCCCTCAACCGCCAGCTCGCCCAGATGCTCAAAGGCGGCGTCATCATGGACGTGACCACCCCCGAGCAGGCGCGCATCGCCGAAGACGCCGGCGCCTGCGCCGTCATGGCGCTCGAGCGCATCCCGGCCGACATCCGCGCCGCCGGCGGCGTGTCGCGCATGAGCGACCCCGCCATGATCGAAGGCATCCAAAAGGCCGTGAGCATCCCCGTGATGGCGAAATGCCGCATCGGGCACTTCGTGGAGGCGCAGGTGCTGGAAGCCATCGAGATCGACTACATCGACGAGAGCGAGGTGCTCTCCCCCGCCGACGACGTCTACCACATCGACAAGACCCGCTTCGCCGTGCCGTTCGTGTGCGGCGCGCGCAACCTGGGCGAGGCCCTGCGCCGCATCGCCGAAGGCGCCACGATGATCCGCACCAAGGGCGAGCCGGGCACGGGCGACGTCGTGCAGGCCGTGCGCCACATGCGCCAGATGCAATCCGAGATGCGGGCCGTCGCCGCCTTGCGCGACGACGAGCTGTTCGAGGAGGCGAAGCGCCTGCAGGTGCCGTACGACCTGGTTCGGCACGTGCACGATCACGGAGCGCTGCCCGTCGTGAACTTCGCTGCAGGCGGGGTTGCCACTCCCGCGGACGCGGCGCTCATGATGCAGCTGGGCGCCGAAGGCGTGTTCGTGGGATCGGGCATCTTCAAATCGGGCGATCCCGCCAAGCGCGCCGCCGCCATCGTGCAGGCCGTGGCGAACTTCGCCGACGCGCGCTTGATAGCCCGCCTGTCCGCGAACCTGGGCGAGGCCATGGTGGGCGTCAACGAGCAGGAAATAGCCCTGCTCATGGCCGAGCGAGGAAAGTAGCGCCGATGGAAGGGGCAACCCGCACCGATGCCGCCCTGCCGCCGCAGGCGCATCCGGCCCCCGCACGGCTGCACCCGACCGTGGCCGTGCTGGCCGTGCAGGGCGCGTTCGTCGAGCACGAGCGGCGGCTGGAGCGGCTCGGCTGCACGTGCATCGAGCTGCGGCAGGCGGCCGACCTCGCCCGGCCGTTCGATGCGCTCGTGCTCCCCGGAGGCGAGAGCACGACGCAGGCGAAGCTGCTGCGCGATCTGGGGATGCTCGATCCCCTGCGCGAGCTCGTCGCAGCCGGCCTGCCGACGCTCGGCACCTGCGCCGGGCTCATCCTGCTCGCCGAGCGCGTGATGGGCGGCGGCCCGGAAGGGCGCGCAGCGAAGGAAAGCGGCCTGCGGGCGGCACCCGGCGCGCCAACGGCCGCCCGCAGCGGCGGCGCGGCGTCGCGGGCCGGGGCCTTCGCCACGCTGCCGGTGACCGTCCAGCGCAATGCGTACGGCCGCCAGCTGGGCAGCTTCCACGCCTTTGCCCCGTTCTGCGATGCACAGGGAAGCGATGCCGAACCCGTTCCGATGACGTTCATCCGCGCGCCGCGCATCATGGGCCTGCTTGCGGGCGCCCGCCCGCTCGTCCGCCTGCATGGAGAAGCCGTCGCCGTGCAGGCGGGAAACCAGATAGGGTGCGCGTTCCATCCTGAACTCGACGATTCGGACGCCGTGTACGAGCGCTTCCTTGCACTCGTCGAAAACCGGAAGGACGGCTGACCGAGCGAGCGTTCCCGAACCCGGCATGCAATCGGCTCCGCCAAGCGATTCCGCTATACTGGCACAGCGAACCGCCATTCGGAACGGAGCCGAACGGGCGGCATGCTGCGAGAACGGATGACCTTATGACCAGACGTGCGTTCGGCCCGATGAGATGCCTTGCCGGCGCTGTGTTCGCCCTTGTCCTCGTCCTGCTCGCCCCGGCCGCGGCCGGGGCCGACGAGGCGGACCGCCCGGTCGTCCGGGTGGGGTTCGCGGAAGCCCAGGGCTTCATGATGCTCGACGAGCATGGCAACAGGACCGGCCTGGTGGTGGACTTCCTCAACGAGATCGCGAAGTACACGGGCTGGGACTACGAGTACGTCGACACCGACAGCATGGGCCTGATCGACGGGCTCGCGCACGATTCGTACGACGTGGTGGGCGGCACGTACTACGCAGCGGGCCTTGAGGACATGCTCGCCTATCCGGACTACAGCACCGGCCAGACCAGAAGCGTGCTCCTTGCCCGATGGGACGACGATTCCCTGTCGGGGTACAACCTGAACGACCTGGATGGGAAAACCATCGCCGTCAACGCGAACGCCGCCGAGAACATCCGCCGCTTGGAGCAGTTCCTGTCCGCGAACGACCTGGCATGCACGATCGAGCCGTACCCTCCCGAGAGTTTCAGCAGCCAGGACTTTCCGAAGATCCTCGCCGAAGGAGACGTCGACCTCGTCCTGGGCAACGTTTGCGACAACGTCGGCCTCTGCCGGCCCGTCGCCTACTTCGACGCCCAGCCCCACTACATCGTCACGTCGCGGGACAACGCCCAGCTGCTCGAACAGCTCAACTGGGCGATGGGAAAGATATACGAGTCGGATCCCGGCTTCGCCGACAAGCTCTCCGACAAGTACTTCCCAACCGACCGCGTGCCGGTATCGCTCAGCGCCGAGGAGCGGGCCTTCGTGGAAGACCGCGGGACCGTCAGCGTCGCCGTGCCGCGAAGCCTCCACCCCTTCTTCTGCGCCTCCAACGAGAACAGCATCCACGACGGCATCGTGCCCGACCTCCTTGCGGAAGCGACCGCGTTCTCGGGCCTTGCCTTCGAGTTCACGTACACGGACACGTACGCCGAAGCGTTGGACCTGGTTCAGCAGGGCAAAGCCGACATGGCCGGTTTCTTCTTGGGAAGCGAAGGCGAGGCCGTCGAGCGGGATCTGTCGCTCAGCCAGCCATACATGACCATGAACAGCTTGGTCGTGCGCAACAAATCCGTCAGCTACCCCAGCGACGGGCTCACCTTCGGCGCCGTCGAGGGCGGAAAGCTCCCGGACGACATCGAAGCGGGCGACGTGCGCTACTACCCGAGCATCTACGATGCGCTCGAGGCGGTCGACCAGGGCGAGATCGACTGCCTGTACGGGGCGACGAACTGGATCGAGTACGAGATGCAGCAGCACGCGTTCCACAATGTGGTGGGAGTGTCGCTGCTCGGGCGCATCAACGTGAGCTTCGCCTTCTCCAAACCTGCCGACACGGACCTGCTGACCATCGTCAACAAGACCATCGTCAATCTGGGCGATTCCGAGCTCGACGCCCTCGTCGGCCAAAACGTGGTGTCGGCGAGCTCTTCGGAGCTGACGATACGCGAACTGCTCTACGCGTACCCCGTCCAAACGCTCAGCGCGATCGTCGCCGTCCTCCTCATCATCCTGGCGGTCGTCATCATGATGATGAGGGCGAACGTCCGGGCAGCCGTCGCGCGCTCGGAAATGGAAGAGGCCGAAGCGGCCAGACGGGCCAAAAGCGAGTTCCTCTCGCGCATGAGCCACGAGATCCGCACCCCCATGAACGCCATCGTGGGATTGACCGAATTGGCCAGCATCGCCGAAGACGTGCCCGACGACGTGCGGAAGGACCTCGCCAAGCTGCGCACGTCCTCCCGTTACCTGCTCAACCTCATCAACGACATCCTGGACATGAGCCGCATCGACGGCGGCATGCTGGACATCGCTTCCGAGCCCTTTTCGCTGGCAAGCATGCTGGACGAACTGGAGAGCATGATGGAGCCCGAGGCGGAGCGCCACGGACTCGTCCTGCGGACGCGCTTCTCGGTGACCCACGCCGACCTCGTCGGCGACGTCGTCCGACTCCGCCAAGTGCTCACGAACCTGCTCTCGAACAGCGTGAAGTTCACGCCGCGAGGGGGAACCGTCGAGCTGGACGTGCAGGAGCTGGCTGCCGACGAGAACGGCGCCACCTTCCGCTTCCGCGTCGCCGACGACGGGGTGGGCATCGCGCCCGAGGATCACGAGCGCATCTTCGGCGCATTCGAGCAAACCGGAACCATCACATCGCGCAGCCAAGGGACGGGGCTCGGGCTGCCCATCAGCAAGAGCATCGTGCAGCTCATGGGCGGCGATCTGACGCTGGAAAGCGCCCCGGGAGAGGGCAGCGCGTTCTCGTTCCAGATCACGCTGCCGTTCGGAACCCCTCAAAACGATGAGGCGGCGTTCGCCTCCAACAGCCTGCTGGCCGGGGCGCACCTGCTGCTCGTCGAGGACAACGATCTGAACGCCGAGATCGCGGCAAACCTGCTCGAGCTCCAAGGCGCCCGCACCACCCGGGCAAGCAACGGGCGCGAGGCGGTTGAGCTGTTCGAACGCAGCGAACCGGACGAGTACCGCGTCGTGCTCATGGATATCCGCATGCCCGTCATGGACGGACTGGAAGCCGCCCGCGCCATCCGGGCGCTTGATCGCCCCGATGCCGCCGTCGTGCCCATCGTGGCCATGACCGCGAACTCCTTCCAGGAGGACATCGACGCCGCCCTGGCTGCCGGCATGAACTGCTTCCTCACCAAGCCGGTGGACGTTGACCGCCTGTACGGCACGCTGCAGGAGCTGCTGCGAGGCGGTTCCTGAGACCCCTCGCGAGCCGCAGGGGCCCGCGCAGGGCCGCTTTCCCGAACGCACCGCAGGGCGGCTTGGCGCCCGGCCTTCGCCAGCCGAGCGTTTCGGCCGCCCTGCGGGGAGGGGCTACAGGTCGCCGAGCGCGGCCTCGCCGCCTTGGGCGCTGTCGCCGCCCTGCGGGCCCTGGGCTTCGGACGGATCCTGGGAGCGCTCCGTGCCCATCCAGTCGTCGGCCACGGTGCCGCCCAGCTTGTTCACCACCGCATGGCGGGCGGCGCGGCTGCCGGCCCACATGCCCACCGTCTGGCAGGTTCCGCCGCCGTACACTTCGCCGTCCCAGCCGCTGGTGCAGACGCCGGCGGCGTACAGGCCGTCGATCGCCTTGCCGCGCGCGTCGACGACCTGCGCGTCGCGGTTGATGCGGATGCCGCCCGAGGTGTTCAGCATGCCCGAGCATATCTGGAACGCATAGAACGGGCCTTCCGCGATGGGCCACAGGTAGTTCGCCGCCTTGCCGTAGGCGGCGTCCTGGCCGGCCGCCGCATAGCCGTTGTAGGCCTCGATCTCCGCCAAAAAGTCGTCGACGACGAAGGCGTCCACCTTCTCGGCGATGGCCTTGCCCAGCTCCTCAAGGGTGTCGGCCCGGTAGATGAAGTCCACGCCGTCGTACTGCTCCAGCTCGCTCTGCAAGTCCAGCTCGGCGCCCACGCACGCGTCGGCGAAGCCCGAGTAGTGGCGCTCGCAGCCGCCCGCCTCGTACGCCGCGATGTTGGCCGCATCCATGATGGAGAACACGTAGCCCTGGCTCTCGACGAGCTTGCCGCTTTCCGCGGTGCCCAGCGCGCCGCCGCCCGATTCGTCGCAGAACCTGATGCCGTATTCGTTGATGAAGCAGTTGCTGTACTGCATGGCCGCCGACACGCCCAGCGGAGAATCGTACGCGAGCGAGTCGGTGCCGTTGCCCACGTTGTTGAACAGCGAATCGACCGTCAGATGGTTCGCGCGGCCATGCGCCGTCTGCTCGGCCAGAAGGTGGCCGTCGCCGTCCTGGCCTTCGCCCCAGCCGATGATCTTGTCCATGTCCTGGCTGGAGTACGTTCCCAGCAAATCCTTGTTCGTGCTCATGCCGCCCGTCGCCAGGATGACGGCCTTCGCCGCAATGTGCACGACCTCGCCGTCGGCGTTCTCGTACTGCACGCCCGTCACCGTGTACTCGTCGTCCATGAGAAGCGCCGTGGCGCGCGCCTCGGTGCGGATGTCCACCCCTTCCTCCTGGGCGATGGGCGTCAGCGTGGCGATGCACGACGAACCGTTGCCGCCTTCGTAGAACACCACGCCGGCGCGGTACCAGCCCACGCCGTGCTTCGCGAACAGCCAGTCGGCGTTGTCGCCCTGCTCCTTCATGCGCTCGGCATGCAGGATGGAGTTCGCGATGTAGCCCGTGTTGGCCGCCGCCGACAGGCCCTTCAGGCGGGCCTCGGCCGCGTCGACGTTGGTCGCGGGGCCGTTGCACTCGGCGTAGTTCGTGCTGCCGCCCAGCTTCGCGTTCTTCTCCAGCATGACCACCACGGCGTCCGGCGCCTGTTCTTTGGCGATCATCGACGCCATGAATCCGCCGATGCCGGATCCCACGACGACGATGTCGGCTTCTTCGGTGCTTTGCGCGTCAACGACGACGCCGATGCCCTCCGCAGCCTCCGACGATGCCGCCGAGCCGCTTCCGGTGCTCGATTCCGCCGCCGGGCTGCAGGCGGCAAGGCCCGCTCCCACGGCCGCCGTCGCGCCGACGACGCCGATGCTCTTCAAGAACGACCTTCTGCTGATGTGCTCCATGCCGCATCCCTCCTCCGTATCCGATGGATCTCCCTTGTCCGCCGGGCCGCCTTCAGCGGCGGCGGGGACGATGCGAGCATACGCCGGAGAGCCGCGGCGGGCCGTCCCCGCGCTGCGGTATTTCGTGCGGACCGTGTCACCGGCATGGGGTAGAGCGAGGGAAAATCGAAGGAGCGCTGCGCTATTCGGCATGCTCGACGAGCTCGAGCAGCTCGTCTTTCGCATGGACGCCCGTCTTCTCGTAGATGCGCTTGCAGTGGGTGCGCACGGTGTCGGCCGATATGCACAGGCGCTCGGCGATGTACTTCGCGCCGTGCCCCCGCGAAAGGAAGCGCAGGATCTCGGCTTCGCGCGGCGAGAGCGCGTACTGCTCGGCCACGCGCCCGCAGGCGGCAAGGCGCTTGTCGGACGACTCGGGCGCATCGCCCTCGTGCGCGGCGGCCGACGCCTCGCCTTCGAGCGAGCGCTCGCCGGCGGCGCGCACGGATGCGATCACGAGCGCCGCCAGGTACGCCGCCATGATGCACAGCGACACCACCTGCGCGTCATGGCCAAGCACCTGGAACACCACCATGCCCGCCGCAAGGGCCAGCACGCAGCCCGCCAGGTAGACGGCGGCCGCGCGGCACGCCGAGCGCCCGCCGCGCCGCAACGCGCAGAGGGGAAGCGCAAGGCCCAAAACGTTGAACAGGGCAATGCCGAGATACGTCAGCGCCGACGAGAACGGGACGGCTTCCAAATCCACGACCAGATCCACGAAGGGGCTCGCCAAGACGATGGCCGCGGCGATGGGGAGCGCCAGATGGGCGAACGTGACCACGGCGCGCCTGTGCGAGGAGGATCGCCGCACGACGACGATCAGCGCAACCAGGACGAGCGCGTACGAGAGCGGCTTGCAGGAAGCCGACGACGTGGAAAGCCCCGCAGCGGCGGGCCAGAACGTCAGGCCGAGCGTGAAGAAGTTGAACAGCAGGCCCGCAACGGCCGCCGCCGCAGGCCTTCGGAACACCGCGCGCGACCCGTCCGAAGGCGAGGGGCCCGGCAGCCCGGGAGCTTCGCCTTCGCCGGCCTTCTCGGTGGAGATGAGCGTGAGAAGGGACAGCAGCCCGCCGCACAGCGCGCACACGACCAGGCAGAAGCAGGTGACGGGAAACGTGCCCACCTGCTTCAGCACGTACCACAGCACCGAAGCCAAGAAGACCGAGACGGCCATCGTGGAGAGCAGCTTCACGGGCGGCAGCGACGCGTAGAGAACCCACCATTGGCAGAGCGCGCACGCCAGCCCGAAGCCCAGCAGGGCGCCGGCGGGCAGCGCGCACGCCAGCAGAGGGAGCGCCTGCACGAACCCCGCGAGGGTCAGCCCCGCGACGCCGCTTGCCGCGCCGGCGATGATCCAGGCCATCTGCGCGCGCCTCGAGCGCGCAGGGCGGCAGGCCGCGCCAACGCATCCCGCCAGCACGCCCGCGCACAGCGACGCCAAGAAGACGGGCATGGCCCCGTGCAGGTCGAGCATCATCATGAACGCGTTGTCCACGCGGCAGCAAAACGCGACGATGACGAGCACGAAGGAAAGCGCCAGTTCCCGTGGCGCGATCATGCGCAGCGCATCAGCCATACACCCCTCCTCCCGAAGGCACCCATTATAGGCCATGGCGCAATCGCTGCGGGAAAATGTTGCCGGATCCGCCGCTCGGGCGCATGCAGGCGCCGCCCTCCCCCTTTTGACGGGGAATCCGCGGAACGGGCGGCGGCGCGCGCCCGATTCCGCCGAAACGCGGGCCGCAGGTTATCCTCGGTACTCCTCCATGAGCGCCTTGAACGCGGGCATGCTGTTCTCGATGGTTTCGCGGGAAATGCAGTAGCTCACGCGCACCCAGCCGCCCACGCCGAAGCTGTCGGACGGCACGAGCAGCAGCTCGTGCGCCTTCGCGCGGTTGCTGAACGCCTGGGCGTCGTCCTCAAGCGCGCGCACCCACAGGTAGAACGCGCCGTCGGGCTCCACGAACTCGTAGCCGAGCGCCCCCAGGCCCTCGGTGAGCAGCGCGCGATTGGCGGCGTAGGACGCCACGTCGGACGGCTCGTCGATGCAGCGCTCGATCACGCGCTGGAACAGCACCGGCGCGCAGATGAACCCGAGCGCGCGGCCCGCGCCGGCCACCGCCGTGGACACCTCGCGCGCGTCGTCCATGAGGTCGGACACGTAGACGTAGCCGATGCGCTCGCCCGGCAGGGAAAGCGACTTCGAATACGAGTAGCACACGATGGTGCGCGGCCACACGCACGGCACGTAGGGCACTTCGGCGCCGTAGGTGATCTCGCGGTACGGCTCGTCGCTGATGACGTAGATCTTCCGGCCGAGCTCCGCCTCCTTGCGCGCCAGCAGCGCAGCGAGCGCCTCCAGGTTCTCGCGCGTGTACACGGCGCCCACCGGGTTGTTCGGCGAGTTGATGATGACAGCGCTCGTCTTCGGGCCGATGGCCGCGTCCAACGCGTCGATGTCCAGCTGGAAGTCGGGCACGTGGGCCGGCACCTCCACGCGCGTGCAGCCGGCCGTTTCAATCCACACCTGGTATTCGGGGAAGTACGGCGCGATGACGATGACCTCGTCGCCCGGCTTCGTGATGGCCGATAGGGAAATGGCCAGGCCAGCCGCGGCACCCGCCGTCAAGTACACCTGGTCGGGCGACGCCGGCACGCCGAAGCGGCGGCGGATATGGTCGGCCACCGTCTGGCGCACGCTGGGCGCACCGGCGGCCGGCGTGTAGCCGTGCAGGTCGCAGGGAGGCTCCTCCATGAGTTCGAGCACGGCACGCTTCACGGCCTCGGGCGCGGGCACGCTGGGGTTGCCGATGCTGAAATCGAACACGTTCTCGTCGCCGATCTCCGCTTTGCGCGCCATGCCGTACGCGAACAGCTCGCGAATCGCGCTCGGCTCGGCTCCCAGCCCGTACATCCTCTCGTTCACCATGGCGGCGTCACTCCTCGTCTCGCTCCTGTTTTACCTCAGGGTAGCACAATGCGCGTTTCATCGGCGGCTATTCGCGCCATTCGGACGAGCTGCGCCGTCGGGGACCCTACTCGCCCGTCTCCGCGCCCTCGAACAGCATCCGCTCGAACTCGCCCAGCGGCACGGGGCGCGAGAACACGTAGCCTTGCACCATGTCGCACAGCATGGCGCGCAGCCGATCCACCTGGCCCCACTCCTCGACGCCTTCGGCAACCGTGACCATGTCGAGCTTCTTCGCCAATTCCACGACGGATTCCACCACGTCCCACTCCCGCTGGCTCGTGGCGTCGCCCGCCGAGAAGAACGCGCGGTCGAGCTTCATGACGTCCACGTCCACGTCCTTCAGCACGTTGAGCGACGAATACCCGCTGCCGAAGTCGTCGAGCGCGCATCGATAGCCGCGCGCGTGCAGCAGGTTGATGACCTCCATGAACGTTTCGGGGTCGCCGAACACCAGCGTTTCAGTCAGCTCGAACTCGATGAGCGAGGCGGGCACCCCGTACCGGTTCCGGATCGCCTCGAAAGGCGTCAGGAAATCCTGCTCCCGCAGATGCGCGCGCGACATGTTCACCGAAATGGGCACGGGGGCGCGCCCCTGCTCCTCCCACGACGCCAGCAGGGCGCACACCTGCTCGAACACGCACAGATCCACGTTGATGATGAACCCGTTGCGCTCGAAGAGCGGCACGAAGTCGTCGGGAGGAATGAGGCCGCGCACGGGATCCATCCAGCGGACCAGCGCCTCGGCGCCGGCTATCGCGTTGTCGGCAAGGCGCCGTTTGGGCTGGAAGTACGCCACGAACTCGCCCCGCTCGAGCGCGCCGTGCATGCGGTTTTCCATATCCTGCTCGAACAGCAGGTTCTGGCGATCGAGATCGCTGTAGAACACGCAGCTGAAGTGGCGCGCGTTCGACGACTCCTTGCCGAAATTGCGCGCCACGTTCGCCCGGTCGCGCAACGTGGTCATGGAAAGGGCCGGCTCGTCGATGGGGTACACGCCCACCGTGAACGACAGGAAGTAGGGACGATTCGCACCGACGTTGAACTTGTTGACGTCCTGCACCATGTTGTCGATGCGCGCGTACATGGCCTGCTCGTCCTCGGTCCGCATGAGCATGTTGAAGGCGTCGGCGCTGATGCGGCCGACGCATTCCGTTTCGCCAAGATGGTCGTCCAGGCACTGGTAGACGTAGCGCAGCACGAGGTCGCCGCTTTCGGTGCCTTGGATTTCATTGAGGAGCTTGAACTTCTTCAGATCGAGCGCAACCAGCGCGTACTCGCCCGGCGACGCCTGGTCGAGGGTGGAGCGCGCCGCGCGGTCGAACCGCGCCTGGTTGAAGCCGCCCGTCACCGGATCGACGAAAGCCAAACGCTCAAGCTCCTCGTTCGCCTCTTCGAGGCGCCCCTTTTGCCGGCCGAGCTCCTCCTGGGCCTCCACGAGGTCGGTGACGTCCATCATGGTCGTGTACGAGAGCTGGTACCCGTCCACGTATTCGTCCAGGAAGATGCCCTTGAACTTCACCCACTTATGGGTGCCGTCCTTGATGTTCAGGCCGGCGATGCATTCGTAGCCTCCCGCATCGGTGTCGAGCGCCTCCATCACATGGCGGGCGATGACGGCAAGGTCCTCGGGATTGTCGGCGAAGTACCGGTCGGGCCTGTTGTCGAACAGCCGCTCGTACTCTTCTTTCGGATACCCGATGAACTGGTAGTAGTACTTGTTCGCCCAGACCAAGGTGAAGCAGTCGTCCAGCTTGTGCTTGCTCACGCTCAGGTGCAGCATGTCGGCGAGCAAGCCGTACTCGGCGTCCGTCACCTGGGCGTACGGGGACCCTTCGTCGATCTTCGTTGTCATCGGCATTCCTCTCGCGGCTGAGCGCCGCCGCACAGCGTGCAGGGCGGACGAGATGCGCGTTCGTTTTGACAGCAGGCAATTCTACGTCTTTTCGCTGCACAAAGCCAATTGCCGCCATGCGAAACCAGTTGAAGCGCCCTGAACGGCACGGGCCGCATCTCGCCATGCGAAAGCGCGCACGCCCCCGCAAACGCCGGGGCGTGCGCGAGCAGGCTAGGCTTGTTTGACCACCAGAACGTCGCAGCGCACGTTCCTGATGAGGAACGTGGACACGCTGCCCACGAACACGTACTTGATGTTGGAAAGCCCTCGCTCGCCGCAGATGACGAGATCGGGCCGGAACGGCTCGATCAGCTGGCGGGAGAGGGTGTCGGCGATCCGCCCCGCGCGCACGATCAGGTCGACCGCCGGGATGGCAGGATTGTTCCGAGCGTTCTCCAGCAGATCGCCCAGCTCGTCCTCGATGCGCTTCTTGCCTTCTTTGCACAGGACCTCGAAGTCGACGCCCGACGCCTCGTAGGGAACCGAATCGATCACATGGCCGAACGTCAGGAGAGCCTTGTTGTCGGCCGCCAGCGCGACCGCCCGCTGCGCCACCGCCGTCTGCGTCGATGCGCCGTCCAGCGCCGCGAAAATACGCGCGTACTGCTGTGCCATGTCCGCTCCTTTCCTCCGCAGGACTCTGCAGGATGCAGGACCATTGTACCGCATGCGGGAAAGCGCGCGGCAGCGAGGAGCGAACGGGAAGCAGGCGCCCCCGCGGCCCGCGTTACGACGTGACGATGAGCACCAGCCCTATGCACAGCAGCAGCCCGTAGGTGAGCTTGAGGAACCGCTCTTGGCTGATGTGGCGCTGCAGGCGGTTGCCCAAGAACGTGGCCAAAACGGCCAGCGGGATGCACATGAGCACGACCTGCACGACGTCGGCCGTGAAGCTGCCCTGCTGGAAGGCGATGGCCGCGTAGATGAAGTTCAAGATGGCCCATACCATGGACAGCGTGGACCGGAACTGCTGGCGGTCCTTGATCTTCTGCACCGTGTAGATGACGAGCAGCGCGCCGCCCGACACGAACATGCCCTGGATGAGCCCCGCAAGCGCCAACACGATCCACAGCGCCCACTCCGGCAGGAACTTCTGGCGCTTCGATAGCAGGTTCTTCGCGCCCACCAAAAGAATGACCAGGCCGTATATCTTCAGCAGCACGTGAAGCGGCAGCAGCGTGTCCAGCCAGATGCCCACGAGCACGAACGGCAGCATGGTGAGCACGATCTTGGCGAGCTCGCGCCAGTTCACGTGCTTGATGTTCATGATGCCCAGCAGGCCGCACGCGAAAAAACCCATGGCGTTCAGCACGGCCACGGAGCTGCCCAGGCCCAGCAGGTGCGTGCCCACGGGCATGGCGAAGATGTTGCCGGCGAACCCCGTGATGGCCTGTACGGTGTACGCGAAAAAGAACGCCGCCAAGAAGAGTGCTTTTTCCATATATGCTACAATTCCTTTACTTATATGACGGCGTACAAGTGTAGCACTGGCGCACGCCGGAACCGACCACAAGCACGCTGCGCGATGCGCTCGGCCCGCACAGCGGAAGGCGGGCCGGAAGGCGCGGGCGGCCTGTTCGGCACCGGCGATCAGCGCTGATCCGTAGAATGGACGACCATGGCGGGATTCACCATCACCATCGCAGGAGATTCTGCTCTCAACCTCGAGTTCGCGCGCGCGATCTCGCCGGAGACGAGCGCCAAGATCCGCATGGCCGCCGACAACCTCACCGCCGACCCCATCGAGGGCGTCACCGAGCTCGTGCCCACGTTCTGCTCGCTCATGGTGTACTACAACCCCCTTGCCATCACGTTCGACGAGCTGTCCGCCAAGCTGCGCGGGAAGCTGCGCGACGTGGGCGAAGTGGACCTGAGCGTGCGCAAGATCGTGCCCATCCCCGTGTGCTACGGCGGCGATTTCGGGCCCGACCTGGAAAACGTCGCCGAACATGCCGGCCTTTCCGCCGACGAGGTGATCGCCCTCCACAGCGGGCGCGACTACCTCATCGACATGCTGGGGTTCCTGCCGGGGTTCGCCTACTTGGGAGGTCTGGACGAGCGGCTGCACACGCCGCGGCTGGCCACGCCGCGCACGCGCATCGAGCCCGGCAGCGTGGGCATCGGCGGCGCCCAGACGGGCGTCTACCCCCTCGCCTCTCCCGGGGGCTGGCAGATCATCGGGCGCACGCCGCTCAAGCCCTACGATCCGGACCGCTCCGAACCCATACTCTACGCGGCGGGCGAGTACCTGCGCTTCGTTCCCATCACGCCGGACGAGTACGCCGCCATCGAGGCGCAGCTTGCCGCCGGCACGTACGCGTACGGCATTTTCGTGGAGGGCGAGTGACATGGGCCTTGTCGTGAAGAAACCGGGCGTCATAACGACGATCCAGGACAACGGCCGCTTCGGCTACCAGGGCAGCGGGTTCTCCACGAACGGGGTGATGGACCATCGCGCCTACACCATCGCCAACCTCCTCGTGGAGAACGAGCCCAACGCCCCCGCGCTCGAATTCGCCCTCGCAGGGCCCACGGTCCGCTTCACCACGAACACGTTCATCGCCATAACCGGCGGCGACTTCTCCCCCACCCTCGACGGCGAGCCGGTGCCCCGCTACGCCGCCATCATGGTGCACCGGGGCTCGATCCTGCGCTTCAAGGCGTCCAGGACCGGCTGCTACGGCTATCTGGCCGTTGCGGGGGGCAGCGTGCGCGTGCCCGAGGTCATGGGAAGCCGCTCCACCAACCTGAAATGCGAGTTCGGCGGCTGGCGCGGGCGGCCGCTCGTCGTGGGCGACTACCTGCCTTTCGCGACGAAGGGCGTCGACTTCCTGCCCAACCTGGGCTCGCACCGCATCGACGGCGACGACGCCTTCTACGGCTTCGACCAGGACGAGATCGTCGTGCGCGTGGTGCCCGGCCCGCAGGAGGGCATGTTCACCGATGCGGGCGTCGAGACGTTCTACAGCCAGGCGTTCGCCACCACGGCGAAGTCCGACCGCATGGGCTATCGCCTGGAAGGGCCGGAAATCGAGACGAAACACGGGTCGGACATCATATCCGACGGCATCGCGTTCGGCGCCGTGCAGGTGCCCTCGCATGGACGGCCCATCATCATGCTGGCCGACCGGCAGACGACGGGCGGGTATGCGAAGATCGGCACCATCGCCACCACCGACATCCCCAAGCTCGTGCAGCGCCCGCCCGGGAAGAAGGTCAGGTTCGAGCGCGTGTCGGTGCAGGAGGCGCAGGCGCTCTTGCGCGAGGAGGCGCAGCAGTTCGACATGCTGGCCCTGAAGGTGCGCCGTCCGAGCGCCGACGGCATATCGCCCCGGCGCACGGCCCGACGCCTGACCCCCATCCTGGAAAAGCAGGCCCAACGCACCCAGGCAGACACGCTGTGGATCGACCGTGCGAACCGCGCGGAGCGGATAGGGAACCGCAACCGCCTGGCACCCGAAGGCAAGGCCGGCCTTGCCGAAGGCGGAGCCCGCGACGCGGCCGTTGCGCCGGACGCAAGCGGGCACGGATCGCAGGCGGCCCCACGAACAAGCGGCACCGACCGCCAAGCATAACGGAATTGCGAGGAGAAGCGTCATGGACACGAAAGCCATCGAAGAACTGATCGCCATCATGGACAAGGCGGAGCTGACGGCTCTGCGCGTTGCCGACGGCGACACCAAGATCGAGCTGGAACGCAACCACGGGCCGCTCTCGTCGACCGCGCTGCCGCTCATGGCCGACCGCGTGAGCGCGCTTCTGGCGGGCAAGACCGAGAGCCACGAAGCCGCCGCCGTGGAAGACGCCGACGAGAACACGGTGCTCGTGCGCAGCCCCATGGTGGGCATGTTCTACATCGCCCCGAGCCCTGACGAGGACCCCTTCGTCAAAGTGGGCCAGGAGGTGCTGTCGGGACAGACGCTGGCCATCGTCGAGGCCATGAAGATGATGAACGAGATCACCGCCCCCGCGCCCGGCATCGTCGTGGAAGTGCTGGCCGCCAACGGCGCCCAAGTGGAGTACGACCAGCCCCTGTTCCGCATCGCCACCGCCGGCGCCGCCGGCGAGCACGCGTAGGACGCGCGCCATGTTCGAGAAGATCCTCATTGCGAACCGCGGCGAGATAGCCGTGCGCATCATCCGCGCGTGCCGCGCCATGGGCATCAAGACGGTGGCCGTGTACTCCACCGCCGACAGGCACGCGCTGCACGTGTACTTGGCCGACGAGAGCGTGTGCATCGGCCCGCCCGTCGCACGCGATTCCTACCTCAACATCGCGGCCATCCTCGCGGCCGCGAAGGGAACGCATGCGCAGGCCATCCACCCCGGCTACGGCTTCCTGTCCGAGAACTCGACGTTCGCCAAGCTCTGCCGCGAGA
>CAUEBO010000043.1 GCA_958454405.1 uncultured Eggerthellaceae bacterium
GCCAGCTCGAACTCGGCGTTCTTCTCGAAGTCGTTGTGCGGCGCGTGGTCGGTGACGATGGCGTCCACCGTGCCGTCCGCGACGCCCTCGACGAGCGCGGCGGCGTCCTCGGCCGTGCGCAGCGGCGGGTTCACCTTGAGGAAGGTGTTGTAGTCGTCGCCGATGGCGTCCTCGGTGAGGAACAGGTGGTGCGGCGTGACCTCGCAGGTGACCGGCAGGCCCTCGGCCTTGGCGGCGCGCACGAGCTCCAGACCGCGCGCCGTGGTGAGGTGCTGGATGTGCAGCGGGCAGCCGGTGAGGCGGCAGAGCCGGATGTCGCGGGCGATCTGGATCTCTTCACCCTCGGCCGGCCAGCCCAGCATGCCCAGGCGCGTGGACACGACGCCCTCGTTCACCTGTCCGGCGCCGACCAAATCCTCGTCCTGGCAGTGGCTCATCACCACGCGGTCGAACTGCGCGGCGTAGTCCATGACGCGGCGCATCATGCCCGCACCCTGCACGCCGCGGCCGTCGTCGGTGAAGGCGACGGCGCCGTGCGCCACCATGTCGCCCATCTCGGACAGCGTGTCGCCCGCAAGTCCCTGCGAGCAGGAGCCGGCCACGTGCACGCGGCACGCGCCGACGGCCGCCGCGCGGGCCTTCACGTACTCCACACCCACCGCGTTGTCGATGACGGGCAACGTGTTCGGCATGCAGCACACCGCCGTGAAGCCGCCGTGCGCCGCGGCGCGCGTGCCGGAGGCGATGTCTTCCTTCAGCTCGTAGCCGGGCTCGCGCAGGTGCACGTGGATGTCCACGAGGCCGGGGACGACGATCTTGCCGCCCAGGTCGCGCTCGACGCCCTTCTCCATCGCAAGGTTCTGGCCGATCTCGACGATCTTCCCGTCGCGCACGAGGATGTCGGCCGTTTCGTTCAGACCGACCTGCGGGTCGATCACGTGGCAATCTTTAAGCAGTAAGGCCATCTTCGCTCCCTCCGAGCAGCAGGTACATTTCGGCCATGCGGGTGAGGATGCCGGCATAGACCTGATCGAGAATGACCGAGCGCTTCGGGTGGTCGGCCATGTAGCTGTCCAGTTCGACGCCGCGGTTGATGGGGCCGGGGTGGCAGATGAGGGCGTCGGGCTTCATGAGGTGCTCACGGTCTTTCGTCAGGCCGTACAGCATATTGTACTCGCGCAGCGACGGGTACGGCGCGCCCTCGAGGCGCTCGCGCTGGATGCGCAGCATGTACACCACGTCCAGCTCCGGCAGCGCCTCGTCGAGCTTCGTGGTCACGTGGTCGGCGCCCAGGATGTCGGGACGTGCCGGCATGAGCGTGGGCGGGGCGATGACCGTCACCTCGCAGCCCATGATCTTGAGCGCAGGGATGAGCGAGCCGCACACGCGGGAGTGCCCGATGTCGCCCACGACGCCCACTTTGAGACCGTTGAGATCGCCCTTAACCTCCCAGATGGAGTACAGGTCCAAGAGGGCCTGCGTGGGATGCTGGTGCTTGCCGTCGCCTGCGTCGATGACGTGCGCGCCGGAGACGTCGGCGATCTTGCGGGGCACGCCGGCGTGCTTGTCGCGCACGATGATCATGTCGATCTTGTAGGCGCACAGCGTCTCCACCGTGTCCACCAGGCTCTCGCCCTTCACCGTGGAGGTGGAGCTGCCGCCGAAGTTCAGGCTGTTGGCGCTCAGGCGCTTCTCGGCGATCTCGAACGAGGAGCGCGTGCGGGTGGACGGCTCGTTGAACATGTTCACGACCGTGACGCCCTTGAGCGTGGGCACCTGCTTGATGCGGCGCTCATTGACCTCCTTGAATCGGACGGCCGTCTCGAGGACGGTCATGATGTCGTCGGCGGAGTACTCCGTGATGTCAATCAGATGCTTGTGGTTGAAGGCCATGCCCTATTCACCTCCCAGCGGTGCCGAACCCGCGCGGGAGCCCGGAGCCATTTCCAATATCTCGACTTCGGACTTGCCGTCCGTCTCCTCCAGGAACAGGCGCACGTTCTCGTCGGACGAGGACGGCACGTTCTTGCCCACGAAGTCGGCGCGGATGGGCAGCTCGCGGTGCCCGCGGTCCACCAGCACGGCCAGCTGCACGGTGGCGGGGCGGCCGATGTCCATGAGGGCGTCGAGCGCGGCGCGGATGGTGCGGCCGGTGTACAGCACGTCGTCCACGAGCACGACGTCCTTGCCGTCCAGGTCGAAGAAGATATCGGTGGAGTGCACCTCGGGCGCGAGATGCGTCGCGAAGTCGTCGCGGTAGAAGCTTATGTCGAGCTTGCCGAGCGGCACCTTCGTGCCCTCGATGGCCTCGATCTTCTCGGCCAGGCGCTTGGCGAGCAAGTCGCCGCGCGTCACGATGCCGACGAGCGCGATGTTGCCCGCGCCCTTGTTGGTCTCGAGGATCTGATGCGCCATGCGCGTCAGCGACCGCTCGATCTCGTCCGCATCCATGCAGACGGTTTTGACCGTTCCTGCGTCGTTCATACACACCCTTTCTTGACGTCGAGTGCGTACAGACGGACCTGCATGCCGCCAAGTGCGCGCGGCCGGCTTCAACGCCGAGCGCGCCGCTCCGAATCGGCGGCGCCTGCGCGAGGGCATGAAAAAAGCCTCCGCGGCAGACAAAGGCTTCAGCTCGCTCGCGCTCTTGTTCGGATGAACGCTGCTGGGTGCTGCCTTGTCGGTCTCTCTGTACCGCTTTTAAAGGACTGAGGGCAGTATATGCGCTTTGGTACGGTTTGGTAACCCCTTTTATGCATTTTTTTCCGCGATGTGCGAACCCCGAGGTCAATGCGGTCATCCGGCTCCAAGATCCCCGAGAAAGGAAACAACCGCGCCCGGATGAGCATTGACCGGCGTTCCCGCGCCGCTACCATGGAGGCAGGAGCAACGCAGCGGCGTCGCCCGGCCGGGAACCCCCGCCGCCCGCGTGCGGGCGGCTTGGACACGCTCGGCCGAAGACGAGGGCGGGCCCGTCGAGAAAAAGGAGACCGCATGGGCGCTTACCAGGATCAGTACCATCTTCCGGAATTCACCTACGACTACCAGAAGCTCAAGATCACGCAGGACGGTCCGGTCTACATCTGCTCGTTCAACGACCCCGGCAACCTCAACGCCATGTCGTACGAGCAGATGAGCGAGTTCAACGACTTCCTCGTCAAGGTGCGTTTGGACAAGGAATGCCGCGTCATCGTGCTCACCGGAGAAGGGCGCTCGTTCTGCGCGGGATTCAATTTGGACGATCACGCGCTGCCCCATCCCGACGACATGGGCGAAACGCAGTACATGTACTACATCATGCAGCGCATATGCTCCGACCAGGCGATGTACATGCATCGATGCGAGCAGACGATAATCGGCGCCCTCAAGGGCTACGCCGTGGGCGGCGGCCTGTCGCTGGCCTGCGCCTGCGACATGCGCATCCTGGGCGAGTCCTTCAAGATGAACGCGGGCTACCTGGCCATCGGCCTGACCGGCACGGACATGAGCGGCTCGTTCTACCTGCCCAAGATCATCGGCTACGAGCGGGCGTACCGCGTGCTGTCCTCGACCGACCGCTTCGATGCGCAAACGCTGCACGGCTGGGGCTTCGGCCTCAAAGTGGTTCCCGACGACGAGGTGCTGGACGAAGCCGTGGCGCTCGCCCATCACCTGTGCGACACCACCTCCCCCTTCGGGCTGCGCCTCACGAAGGAAGCCATGCACGCCTCCATCGACGGCACGAGCTTCGAGACGCAGATGAAGATGGAGAACCGCAACCAGGTCCTCGGAACCATAACCGACGACGGCCGCATGGGCCGCTTGAGGATGAATCCGAAGAACAAGGAAGACGTCAAGGCGAATCCTGAGAAGTACCGTTTCCGCAACCTCTAGGAGCCGCGCGCGACCCGCGCATCGACGGGCGGCGGCGGGGCCCCCGATCGATGCGCGAACGCGTTTTCTATTCCCATCGCAAACACTTCCATTCATGCAATCGATCGTTTCACCCCTAAACGACCTATAACGTGAATTGGACATCCCCCCATGTCCGGTCGCATAATAGGAGAAACGCCGCACCCGGCGGAGGGCGCCGAGCGGCACGAGAGACGGAGGAGCGCCATGAACCCTAACGCCAAGATCACCGATCAGGAATTCGAAGCGTACCTGCTGCGCATCCGCGAGCTGGCCGAAGGCCCGTTCGAGGAGATGCAGAAGGAAATCGAGGTTTCCAACAAGTTCCCGCAGGAATTCTACGACCTGGCCCGTGACAACGACTTGTACCGCTTCTACATGCCGAGCGAGTACGGCGGATGGGACCTCAACGAGCTCGAGATCCTGCGCGTTCAGGAAGAGTTCTCCCGCGGCCCCGGCGGCATGCGCATGCACCTGCACCATGCGGCCGACATGAACTGGCGCATCCTCGACGACTACGGCAAGCCCGAGCTCAAAGCGAAGTACATGGACAAGTTCCAGGACAAGACCATCTACTGCAACTTCGCCATCACCGAGCAGACGGGCGGCACCGGCGCCGACATCCACACGACCGCCGTCAAGAACGCCGACGGCAAGTACGTGCTCAACGGCGAGAAGTGGCTCATCTCCCACACCGACTGCAGCGACTTCACCTACGTCATCGCCGCCACCGACCTCGACTCCGACAAGGACTCCCGCCTCTCGGCCTTCTTCGTGCCCAACGACGCTCCCGGTTTCGAGATCGTCCCGATGCCGCACATGATGGGCTGCCGCGGAGCGGGCCATGCCGGCCTCGTGTTCCATGACGTCGAGCTCGACCCCATCTACCTGCTGGGCGAAGAGGGCCAGGGTATGGAGATCGCCATGCACTCCCTCTCCGTCTCCCGCGTGCACATCGCCTGCTCGAACCTCGGCATGGCGCAGCGCATGCTCGAGATGAGCATCAAGCGCGCCGAGGACCGCATCACGTTCGGCAAGCCCATCGCCAGCCGTCAGATGATCAAGCGCGAGCTCGCCGAGATGCAGACCTACACCCATGCCCTGCGCACGCTGGTGTACGACTTCGCCCGCGACTTCGACAACGATCCGCACGGCATCGACATCGAGGAGAAGGCCGCCATCTGCAAGCTGTTCTCCATCTACACCACGCGCATCGTCTCCGACGGCATGCTGGAGATCTTCGGCGGCGACGGCTACTTCGAGGACTGCCCCTACGGCCCGACCGAGCGCCTGTACCGCGACGCGCGCGCCATGTGGCTCGAAGAGGGCGCTCCCAACGTGCAGCGCATCACCATCGCCCGCGGCTGCCAGAAGCGCAACGGGAAGCTGGACTACCAGTTCTAATCGATCGACCGAGCGCCATCCCCTCCTAGAAACAGGATCCGCAGGGCATTCCTGCGGATCCTGTTCTTTTTGCCCATGCTTGCGTTTGTTTGGACGCCGCGACAACCTATGATAAAGTGGACGCGTGCGAGGCATACGTACGACCCACCGAGGAGGCGGCCATGAACCTATCGCAACTGTACTATTTTAGGACACTTGCAAGGCTTCAACACTACACGAAGGCCGCCGGAGAACTGTTCATCGCGCAATCCACTCTTTCGAACGCCATGGCGAACCTCGAACGAGAGCTGGGCGTTCCGCTGTTCGCCCGCAAAGGGCGGACGGTCGAGCTCACGAAGTACGGCCGCGAATTCGAGGCTTCGGTCATCGAGTCGCTCAACGCCCTGGACAAAGGCGTCGAACGTGCGCGCGAGCAGGCGGAGCTCCTCACGGGCACCATCGACATCGGCACGGTGTACACCGTGCAGGACAGCTACCTTCCGGCGCTGATGCGTGCCTACCGGGCATCCTACGGAGACGGGCTGACCGTGAACCTGTTCCAGGGGCTCACCCTGCCCCTTCTGGAGGATTTGGAACGCGACCGCTACGAACTCGCGTTCGCGGCCTACGTCGAGAACCGGCCGGGCATGACCTTCGTGCCCGTGCTGTCGCAATCGCTCGTCGCGCTGCTGCATCGCGGCCACCCGCTCGCCTCCCGCGAAGAGCTCTCGCTGAACGAGCTCGCCTCCTGCGAATGCCCCATCATCACCTATCGGACGGAGACGCCCATCGGGGCGGAGGTGGCCCGTCTCATGGAAGAGGCGGGATTGAAGGCGATCGCCTACGCCAACGACGAAATATCGCTGGGCGCGCTCGTCGACTCCGAATCCGGATCGGTCGGCCTGGCGCTCGACACCCTGGGCCTCGCCCCGTTCGGCAACCTGGTGGCCGTCCCCCTCTCGGACGTTCCCAGGGACTTCCATCCGATCTGCCTCGTGTACAAGGAACGCGCGTTCAAGACCCGGGCCGTGGAAACGTTCATCGAGTTCACCACCGGGTTCAAGTGGGATCCGAACAATCCATCGGGTCTCGACGAGGACGATATGGACGAATTCGAGGACGAGGACGCCTGAGCCGGCTCCGCCCTGCCGGACCGCTCGGGCACGGCAGGCGCCCGAAGCGCCCCGCGTCCCGACATCGCCCGGCTGGGCGCCCGCCTAATGCAAGAACTGCAGCGCCTTGTCGAGCACGGCGTCGGCCAGCCGTTCTTTCGACATGAGGGGCAGCTCTTCCACTCCCTCGGCATCCACGAACAGCACTTCGTTGTCCTCGGTGCCGAACGCGCGGCCCTCGCTCACATCGTTGGCCACTACGAAGTCGGCGTTCTTCGAAACGAGCTTCTTCTGGGCGTTGGCCGCCACGTCCCGCGTCTCCGCCGCGTACCCCACCACCACCTGGCGGTCTTTGCGCGCGCCGAGCGTCGCCAGGATGTCGGGGTTCTCCACGAGCTCGATCGTGCCCAGTTCGGCGTCGGCGGCACCCTTCTTCAGCTTGTGCGATGCGGCCCGCTTCGGGCGCATGTCGGCCACCGCCGCCGCGAACACGGCGATGTCGGCGTCGCGGAACGCCTCCTCGGCGGCGGCGAGCATCTCCAGCGCCGTGCGCACCCGGACCGTGCGCACCCCTTCGGGCGCAGCCAGGGAGACGGGGCCCGTGACGAGGGTGACGTCGGCTCCGCGCAGCGCCGCCGCGCGGGCGATGGCGTAGCCCGTCTTGCCCGACGAATGGTTCGTCAGGTAGCGCACCGGATCGATGGGCTCGACGGTGGGACCGGCCGTGACCATCACGCGCCTTCCCGTGAGGTCGCGCCCGATGCCCAGCTCGTCGAGCGTGGCCGCAACGATGTCATCCACTTCGGCCAATCGGCCCTTGCCCACGTCGCCGCAGGCCAGATACCCGTCGCCCGCCTCGATGATGCGGGTGCCGCGAATGTGCAGCTTGCCGATGTTGTAGCGCGTCGCGGCGTTCTCGTACATGTGCACGTTCATGGCGGGGGCTATGATGAGCGGCGCGGTGGTGGCCAGCGCCGTGGTGGTCAGAAGGTCGTCGGCCACGCCGTTGGCGATCTTGGCTATCACGTTCGCCGTGCACGGCGCGATGAGGAAGGCGTCGGCCTCCTGCGCGAGCGACACGTGGTGGATGGGATCGGACGGGTCGTCGAACAGGCCCACGCCCACCGTCTCGTTCGTGAGCGCGCGGAAGGTCGCAGGGCCCACGAACTCGGTCGCATGCTCGGTCATGACCACTTTCACGCGCACGCCGGCCTTCTGCAGGCCGCGCACGATCAGGCAGGACTTGTAGGCGGCGATGCAGCCCGTCACGCCCACGAGCACCGTCTTCTGCGCCGACCCCTGCTGGGAGCCGGCCGGCTCGCCGATTCTATCGGCCATTGCGATCCCCTTTCATGTACGGCTGCAGAACGTCGAGCAGCACCTTGAGGTGCGCGCGGCTACGGTCGAGGCAGGGAACGTAGATGAGCGAGTCCCCGGCGGGCCGCCGCCCCGCCTCCCTGATGCGCTCGAAGTACTGCGGCTTGAGCTCGAACTCGATGTCGTAGAGCGTCTCCAGGCAGTCGACCGCGAAATTCGGGCACACGAAGAAGACGCGCTTCGCGCCCGACTCCGCCCAGCGATCCAGCACGTCGCTCGTATAGGGCGTCAGCCACTCGCGCCCCTTGTCGAAACGGCACTGGTAGCCGATCGTCCAGCGGTTGCGGTCGATGCCGAGCTCGCTTGCGATCTGCAGACTCGATGCGCTGGTCTGCAGCTCGTAGGTGTCGCCCGCCTCGATGTCGGACAGCGGGATGGAGTGGAACGAGAACAGCACCTTGTCGTCGGAATCCACCTGGAAGCCCGCATGCTTGATGGAGGCTGCGATGGCGCGGACGTAGGTGGCGTGGTCGTGGTAGTTGTCGACGAACGCGCACGGCACGTCCCAGCGCGCCTTCCGCAGCGCCCGCTCCACGGAATCGGACACCGATCCCGTGGTCGAGTAGGCGCTCTGCGGATACAGCGGCAGAACGACGAGCCGGGAGCAGCCCTCCTCCTTGAGCTCGCGAACGCAGTCCAGCACCGAGGGATCGCTGTAGCTCATGCCGCAGCGCACCGCCGCGTCAACGCCCTCCCGCTTGAAGGCGTCCGCAAGGCCCGCCCGCAGCCTCTCGTGGGCCACGGTGAAGGGAGAGCCCTCGTCAGTCCATATCTTCGCGTACTTCTCAGCCGAGGCCCGGCCCCGCTTCGGCAGGATGAACAGGTGCAGGACGAACCACCAGCCTGCACGGTTCATGGGCGCGATGCGGCGATCCATGAGGAACCGGGCCAGATACTTCCTCACGGCATGCGGCTTCGGCTCCGACGGCGTGCCGGTGTTCACGAGAAGCACCCCGCAGCGATTCCCCGCGCACACGATGTCCATCACCTTCCCGTACTAGGAGCAAGGCGAAAGCTTGAATTCCGCCCCCTGAAAATCTGATATAGTTTAGCCCATTGGCTTATCGGAGGGCAGGCGAATGGAGAAAGAACCGAAAAAATCGGTCGCGGAGCGCAGCCCGCGGCGTCTTCCCGCCACAGCTGCGCGCGGCGAGGACGGACCCGGCGGGACGGCGGTCTCGCGGGAGGCGCGGCCAGGCATCCTCCGAGAGCTGGGCCAGGAGGTCAAGGAGCAGGTCAGGCCCGATCGGGGCTATCTTTCAATCGACTATTTCACGCTGTTCTGGCTCTTCATGACCGGATGCGTGTTCGGGCTCGTGGTGGAAACCGCCTACCACGCCATCGTGTTCGGCGGGTACGAGAGCCGCGCCGGGCTCGTATGGGGCCCGTTCTCGCCCATCTACGGCGTGGCCGCGGTCGTGCTGACGGCGTTCCTCAACCGGTTCTACCACTCCCACAACCTCATCGTGTTCCTCGTGTCCATGGTGCTGGGCTCGGTCATCGAGTACTCGGCGAGCCTTATGATGGAGACGCTTTGGGGCGCGGTCGCCTGGAACTACGACGGCACCTTCGGGTCCATACACGGGCGCACGAACTTCGCGTTCGGCGTGATGTGGGGAATGCTCGGCCTGGTGTGGGCGCGCACGATCCTGCCCGCCATCAAACACGCCTTCTCGCACGTGAACGCGAAAAGCGTCCTCGTCCGCGTGGTCACCGTCGCCTTGAGCGCGTTCATGGCCCTCGACATCGTCGTGACGCTGCTCGCGCTCGATCGGGAGAGCCAACGCGCCGCCGGGACGCCGGCGATCACCTGGGAGCAGCAGTTCTTCGACGAGCACTTCCCCGACAGCTACCTGCAGGCCCGCATGCAGAACATGAGCGTGTACGGAAAGGCGGACTGACCCGTCCCGCTCAGAGCCGCGGCGCCGGGGCCTCGGCCAGAAGCGCGAGCACGTCGCACCCAGCCGCCGTGCGGCCCTCGCTGCGATCCGCCAGGCCGTCGAGCGCGGCCGCCAGGTCGCGGGGCAGGGCGTCGGCGAAGTCCATCTCCTCCCCGGTCGAGGGATGGGAGAACGACAGCTTGAACGAATGGAGGAACTGCCGGCCGAGCCCCAGATCGGCAGCGGCGTCCTTCGGCGCATGGGCCCGGTACACGGGCTCGCCGACAAGGGGGTGCTTCGCGTATTCCAGATGCACGCGGATCTGATGGGTGCGCCCCGTGAACAGCTTGCAGTCCACAAGCGTGTAGCCGTCGTCGCGCGGGCCCGGCTCGAAGCGCTCGAGCACCCGGAACGTGGTCACCGCATCGCGCGCCGAGGCCGCGTCGCGCACCGCCATGCGCGTGCGCTCGCTGGCCGACCGGGCGATGGGAGCGTCGATCATGCCCGTGTCGTGCGCGATGCGCCCGTGCACGAGGGCCAGGTAGCGCCGATCCACGGCGCGGTCGCGGATGTCGCCCATGAGCGCCCGCCCCGCATCGTCGGTCTTGGCGGCCAGCATGAGGCCGGTGGTGTCGCGGTCGAGCCGATGGACGATGCCCAGACGGTCGTCCTCGCCCTGCACGTTGCAGAGGTTCCCCGCGCCGCAATGATGCACGAGCGCGTTCACGAGCGTGCCGTCGTCGTGATCGACGGAAGGATGGCACACCAGCCCCGCCTGCTTGGAGAGCACGATGAGGCACTCGTCCTCGTAGCGGATGTCGAGGTCGATGGGCTGTCCGACCACGGGGCCGGGCGCAGGGGCGGCCTCCTCCCGGTACACGATGGTTTCACCCCCGGCCACGACGTGCTTCTTCGGCACGGCCGCGCCGTTCACGAACACCGCGCCCTCCTCCACCGCGCGCGCCGCGGCGCTGCGGCTCGGGTACAAACCCCGCGCGGCCAAGAGCGCGTCAAGGCGCTGTCCCGCGTCGGCGGGAGACGCGATGTAGCTGAGCAGCCGGGTCATCGCGCGTCCGACCCTTCCCTCTCGCTGGGTGCGGGGGCGTCGGGGCCGGCGTGCCCACCGCGCGACTCGCGGCGCCCAGCCAGCACAATGCCGGCAAGGAACAGGACGAATCCGCACGTCACGCCGATATCGGCGATGTTGAACACCGGAAAATCGATGAACGTCGGCTCGATGAAGTCCACCACGTAGCCCAAAAGGAAGCGGTCGGCCGCGTTGCCGAGGCCGCCGGCCACCACGAGGGAGACGCCCACAGCCTCCAGCAAATTCGCGCGCGGCGAGAGAACGAACAGGTACGCGGCCAGGGCGGCGCATACCGCAAGCGAGAGCACGCCGAGCACGAGCGTGGAGTCGTCGAACATGCCCCACGCCATGCCGGTGTTGTGCACGAGCCTGAAGCGGAAGACTTCCGCCGCAGGCCCCGCGGTGGCCTGGCCCGGCTCGTACGATCCGTTGAAGTAGCTCTTCGTCAGCGCATCGAGGGCGAACCATGCGAGGACGACGCAGGCGAACACGATCGCGTTGCGCGCCCTCGTCGCATTTTCGCTGCGGCGCCCCGTCCGGCTCAGCCCGACCAAAGGACCCTACTCCCCCTGCGCCGCGCCGAGCGCGTCCAGCGCATCGCCGCAGCGCTCGCAGACGTCCGGATGGCCCGGATTCCCGCCGAGCTCGCGGTGGTTCCAGCAGCGCGGGCACTTCTCGGAGTCGGTCTTCGCCACCGCCGCCGAAAGCTCGTCGCCCTCGACGAACGCCACGGACGCCACGATGAACAGCTCCTCGAACACCGCCGCGTCGTAGCGCCCGACGGCGTCGAGCACGCTCTTGGGCGCCGTCACCGTAACGGCCGCCTCTTGGCTCTTGTTCACGGCTTTCTGGCCGCGAGCGTCCTCAAGCGCCTTCGTCACGATCTCGCGCACGCCCATGATCACGCCGAAGTCCTCGGCCACGCGCTCCCCGTCCGCGGGGATGGCGGGCAGGAAGTCGGATTCCTCGGGCCAGCCGGCCAGCTGCACGTTCGACGGGCGGTCGGCGCGGCCGCGCATGGCCTGGGGATAGTGCTCCCACACCTCGTCGGTGGTGAACGACAGCACCGGCGCCAGCACGCGCACGAGCACTTCCAAGATGTTCAGCAGCACGGTCTGCACGGCGCGGCGTCGCGGCGAGTCGGGCGCCTCGGAGTACAGGCGGTCCTTCGTCGCGTCCATGTACACGGCGGACAGGTCGTTCACGATGTAGTCGTACACCGCGCGGTGCACGTAGTGGAACTTGTAGGCGTCGTAGGCGGCGTTCACGTCGGCCAGCAGATGCCGCGTGCGCACCATCGCCCACTGGTCGAGGGGCTCGAGCGCGTCCCAATCGGAAACGGCGTCGCTCTCGCTGAAATCGTCCAGGCTGCCCAGCAAGAAGCGGAACGTGTTGCGGATGCGGCGGTAGGCTTCGGAGGTGCGCTGCAGGATCTCGTCGGAGATGCTCACGTCCTGCGAGTAGTCGACGCTGGCCACCCACAGGCGCAGCACGTCGGCGCCGCTCTTCTCCATGACCTCGGCCGGGTCCACCCCGTTGCCCAGCGACTTCGACATCTTGCGGCCCTCGCCGTCCACCGTGAAGCCGCAGTGCATGACGGACTTGTACGGCGGCACGCCGTAGGCGCCCACGCTCGTGAGCAGGGAGGACTGGAACCAGCCGCGGTGCTGGTCGGAGCCTTCCAAGTACATATCGGCCGGGAAGCGCAGGCCCTCGTCGGCGCGGTGCTTGAGCACGCTCGTATGCGAGACGCCGCTCTCCCACCACACGTCGAGGATGTCCTTTTCGGGAACGAGGTCCATGCTGCCGCACACGTCGCACTTCGTGCCGCGCGGCAGGTACTCGGAGGGCTTGCGCGTGAACCACGCGTCGGCCCCCTCGCGGTAGAACAGGTCGATCACCGCGTCGAACGTCTGCTCGTTCGCCACGGTGGAGCCGCACTTCGCGCACTTGAACACGGGGATGGGCACGCCCCACGACCTCTGGCGCGAGATGCACCAGTCGGGACGATCGGCCACCATGGAACCGATGCGGTTCGAGGCCCACGAGGGGATCCATTCCACGTCGTTCTCGATGGCGCGCAGCGCGTTCTCGCGCAGGCTGTTCTTGTCCATGGACACGAACCACTGGTCGGTGGCGCGGAAGATCACCGGCTCGTGGCAGCGCCAGCAATGCGGGTAGCTGTGCAGGATCTCCTTCTGGGCCACGAGCGTGCCGCGCTCGCGCAGCCATTCGATGATCGCCGGGTTCGCCTCGTCCACGTCGAGGCCCGCGAAGGGGCCCGCCTCGTCGGTGAGCACGCCGTTGTCGTCCACCGGCATGAGCAGCGGCACGTCGAACTCAAGCGCCACCAGGTAGTCGTCCTGGCCGTGGCCGGGAGCCGTGTGCACCGCGCCCGTGCCCGAGTCGAGCGTGACGTGGTCGCCGTAGATGATGGTGCCCTTGAGGTCCTGGCGGATGGGGCACGTGTAGGTGAGGCCGGTGAGCTCGCGGCCCTTGAGCACGACGGGCTCGCCGTCGTCTCCGCGCACGAGGTCGTAGGATTCCCAGCCTGCGATCTCGGCCACCTGCTCAACCAGCTCGCGCGCCATGATCATGTTGGAGCCTGCCGCCCGCACCATCACGTAGTCGGCGTCGGGCGCCAGCGATACGGCCGTGTTGGCCGGCAGCGTCCAGGGCGTCGTGGTCCAGATGAGCACATGGGCGTCGCCGGTCGCCCCGGCGGCCTCGAACAGGCCCGGCATGAGGTCCATCTTGAACTTCACGAAGATGGACGGCGACGTCTCGTCGGAGTACTCGATCTCGGCCTCGGCGAGCGCGGTGTGGCAGCGCTTGCACCAGTGGATGGGCTTGCGGCCGCGGTACACCGAGCCGTCCAGGTACATCTTCTTGAACACCTCGACGTTGCCCGCCTCGTAGTTCGGCGTGAACGTGAGGTACGGATGCTCCCAATCGGCGTTCACGCCCAGGCGCTTGAAGCCCTCGCGCTGCACGTCGACGTACTTCTCGGCCCACTCGCGGCACAGGCGCCGCAGCGTGGGCTGGTCGATCTTGGCCATCTTGTCGGGACCGAGGGTCTTCTCCACCATGTGCTCGATGGGCTGGCCGTGGCAGTCCCAGCCGGGCACGTAGGGCGTGAAGAAGCCGCGCTGCGCATGGGACTTGTTCACGAAGTCCTTGAGGATCTTGTTGAAGGCGTGGCCGATGTGGATGGGGCCGTTGGCGTACGGGGGGCCGTCGTGCAAGATGAACGGCTTGCCGTCCTTGTTTTTCTCGAGCACGCGCTCGTAGATGCGCTCTTCTTCCCATTTCGCCAGGCGCTTCGGCTCGTTCTCGGGCAGGTTCGCCCGCATCGCGAAATCGGTCTTGGGCAGATTCATCGTTTCCTTGTAACTGTTCGCCACGGGGTGCCGTACCTTTCATCCTGTGCATGCGTGTCAAGGCGTTTCAGATTCAAACCTGTATAGTATAGGCGATTGCACGCAGAATGCACGCACGCCGCGCGCATATTCACCGCGCCTCGGCCACTTTTCAGAAATGCGACACAAGAAATCGCGGAGAACATGGGTATACTTTAGAGGGTAATCACGGCGCCCGTTCGCGGCGGCCCCGCACATCGGAGGAACGACATGGAATTTGAGATCGTCACCGACTCGAGCAGCAACCTGATCGAGGACATGATCGACGAGTTCGGCCTGCACATCCTGCCCCTCACCTTCATGGTGGATGACAAGGAGTACCAAAGCTACCTCAAGGGCCAGCACACCGACTTGGCGCAGTTCTACACCATGATGCGCGAGGGCAAGGTCATCACGACGTCGCTGCCGAACCTCGCGGAATCCGAAGCGCTCATGCGCGGCCTGCTGGAGCAGGGCCGCGACATCCTGTACCTGGGCTTCTCAAGCGGGCTCTCGGGCACGTTCGAGGCCACGGAGCTGCTCATCAAGGATCTGGCGGCCCAGTTCCCCGACCGCAAGCTGTACGCCGTCGACACGCTGGCCGCGTCCGGCGGCGAGGGCCTGCTCGTGTGGCACGCCGTGCAGCGCGCCCGCGCCGGCGCCTCCATCGAAGAAGTGCGCGACTGGGTGGAGGACAACAAGCTCAACCTGGCGCACTGGTTCACCGTGGACGACCTCATGTTCCTGTTCCGCGGCGGCCGCGTGTCGAAGACGAGCGCCTGGGCGGGCACCATGCTCAACATCAAGCCCGTCATGCACGTGGACGACGAAGGGCATCTCGTGCCCTTGGAGAAGGTGCGCGGCCGCAAGAAGTCGCTGAACGCGCTCGTTGACCACATGGAGAAATCGGCCATCGCGCCCATCGACGGGCAGATGGTGTTCATTACGCACGGCGATTGCCTGGAGGAGGCCGAGTACGTGGCGAGCCAAGTGAAGTCGCGCTTCGGCGTGAAAGAGGTCGTCATCAACTACGTCGATCCCGTCATCGGGGCCCACTCGGGGCCGGGGACCATGGCGCTGTTCTTCCTAGCCGACAAGCGCTAGAACCTGCGAATCGGGGGCTTGGACGGCCCCCGATTCGCGGATGCTCGACGCGGCCCCGCGCTCCAGCGCGCGAGGGCCGGCTCTGCCTCTTACGCGCTTTTCCGCGTGAAGAGGTTGAGCAGGGCTATGAGGACGATGGAGCCGATAAGCGCCACGACGAACGACCAGATGTTGAAGCCCGTGAAGCCCGCCGCTCCGAAGAAGCTCATGATGAAGCCTCCGATGAGGGCGCCCACGATGCCGACGACGATGTTCTTCACCAAGCCGCCGTCCGTCTTCATGATCATGCCCGCCACCCATCCGGCGAGCCCGCCGATGATGATCCACACGATTATGCTCATAACAACTCCTTTCCTAAGCCGACAGGAGCAGCATAGGCGCAGGCCATAAGCGGAACAAGCGAATCCGGGAACCGTAGGCGCGCCGTTGCCGCGCCGAAGCCGGGCGGCTCTCCCAGCCCTTCCCGCAGCCGTTCGCGGGTGGCAGGCGGCCGCACGCTACTTGTAGTCGGCGGGGTTCTTGGAGCTGGAGCCGGTGGTGTTGCCCTCGTTGTGCAGCTCGCTTCCGAAACGGACGGCCGCCTCCCCGAAGCGGTCCTTCACCTTGTCGGTGGCTTCGATGAGGCCGCGCCGCTTGCCCTCGTCAAGGATGGCGGGGGGCGCATCGTCGTCCGAGGGCGCGGCCTCGGCGACGTCGAACAGGCTCTCCTGGACGCCCGTTGCGCCGTCGAAGCCGGTCATGGCCACGCCGATGAGGCGCACCGGCATGCCGGGCCGCCACAGCTCGTCCACCATGCGGCACAGAAGCGGCGTGTAGGCCAGCTCGTCGTCCGAGGGGCTGGGCAGCCGGCGCTGCACCGAGCGGGTGGTGCGGTCGTCGAAGCGCACCTTCAGCGCCAGCGTGCGGCCCTTGAGTCCCTTGCGGCGCAGGCGGCGCCCCACCTTCGCGGCCATGGTCGCGATGGCCGCCTCCACGTCCTCGCGCTCCGTGAGGTCGACGGCGAACGTCGTCTCGTTCGAGATGGACTTCACCGGATCGTCCGTGGTCACCGGGGCGTCGTCGCCGCCGTTCGCGCGCACGTGCATGACGCGGCCGTTCTTGCCGAACAGGCGCACGAGCGCGTCCTCCCCCGCGTCCGCCAGCTCGCCGAGCGTGCGGATGCCGCGCGAGGCGAGCTTCTTCTCGGCCGCCGCGCCGATGCCGCTCATCGTGCGCACGGGCAGAGGCGCGAGGAAGTCGCGCTCGCCGCCCGGGTAGACCACGGTCAGCCCGCGCGGCTTGTCCATGTCCGAGGCTATCTTCGCCACGGTCTTCGACGTTGCCACCCCGATGGAGCAGGTCACGCCCAAACGCTCCACCTTCGCCTGGATGCGGCGCGCCACCGACACGGGATGTTCGCAGTTCACGCGGGTTGGCGTGACGTCGCAGAACGCCTCGTCGATGCTCACCTGCTGCACATGGGGCGTCTCGGAGCGGAGGATATCCATGATGGCGTTCGACATCTCGCGGTAGCGGTCGAAGCGGCCGTGCGTCCAGATGGCGTCCGGACAGAGGCGCCTTGCCGTCGACGCGGGCATGGCGCTGTGCACCCCGTAGGGCCGCGCCTCGTAGGAGGCCGTGGACACCACGCCGTGCTTGTCGGAGTCGCCGCCCACGATGACGGGCTTGCCGCGCCAGGCCGGATGGTCCAGCTGCTCCACCGAGGCGAAGAACGCGTCCAGGTCCACCAGCAGGATGGCGGGCCCCTCCCACGGGGCGAACGGCGGCGGCCCGCCGTCGGCGGGCTCGCACGGGCCGGTATGCGAGAAACTATCGATCATTGCTCGAATTAGTCTACCACGCCCCGCTCGCGTGCAGCTGACTTGTGCTAGGATATGGTCTCTCGTCCCGGGATCCGGGGCGGAAGCATTGAAAGCGCGGCCGCACGCCCCGGATGGAACGTCTCTCTGCATTCCGACATCGAGCTCATCTGCGGTCCGTCGAGGACATGCCGAAAGGAGAGTCGATGCGACCCGATGCGCGTCCCAGCGTGCGCGACTGCGTGACCGCGCTGCCCGAGCAGCTGCTCTCCCCTCCCTACGAGCTGCGCACCGAGATGAACTGGATCGATTTCTCGGGAACGGCCAACCCGCTGGGCACGCCCCCTTCGTTCATACACGCCATGAAAAACGCCCTCGAAGTCGGCGAATTGAACTACCCGCCCGACCGCGAGGCGCATACGCTCAGAAGCGTGCTGGCGCGCAAGTTCGAGCTTCCCGTCGGGTCGTTCCTCGTCGGATCGACCGTGGGGGACATGGTGCGCGCCGTCGCCCAGACCTACCAGCCCTGCACCGTCGGCGTGGTCGCGCCGGGACCGGTGGAGTACGCGCTCGCGGCCGGCAACGCGGGGCACCGCGTGGTGGACATCGCGAGCCCGGCGGGCTTCGTGGTGCCCGACCCCGCCGCCGCCGAACGCTACGGCATCAGCTTCGACGCGGCGGTCCTCGCCAATCCCAGCTACCCGACGAGCCGCCTGCTTCCCGAGCCCACGCTGCGCGCCTACCTGGAAACCTGCACGTGGGTGGTGGTGGACGAGCGCTCCATCGAGCTCACGCTGGGCGGGGAGAGCGCCGTGCCGCTCGTGGCCGAGCATCGCAACCTCGTGGTGGTGCGCTCGCTCTGCGAGCCGTTCGCCATGCCGGGCATCCCCGTGAGCTACTGCATCGCCCATCCCGACACCATCGCCCAGATCGGACGCTTCTACGACAGTTCGGGCGTGCCGATGTTCGCCGAGGTCCTCGGCGAGCTGGCGCTCACCGAGACGGAGCACCTGGAGCGCACGCGCGAGTACCTGGACACCGAGATCCCCTGGATGCAGTGCATGCTCAACCTCATACCGGGCATCGACATCTTCCCCGCCGAGGCGAACTACGTCATGTGCACCTTCGACGGCGGCTCCGACCTCGCCCTGGGCGTCGCGAGCGCCGACGAGCTGGCGAGCCGGCTGCAGCTGGCGGGGTTCCTCATCCGCAAGCTGGAGGGCACGCCCGGCCTGGACGAGCGGTTCTTCTGCGTCGCCGTGCGCACGCGCGAGGACAACGAGAAGCTGATCGCCGCGCTGCGCGAGATCGTCATGGGGTGCTAGGAGGCCTTCCTCCCCTCGCCCGGAACCGCCCCGCGAACAGGCGCGGCCCTCGAGCCTCTTCCGCCCTCAGCCGAGCGGGATGCGCAGCGTCGCGCAGGCCCCCGGGCCGTCCGTCCGGTTCGCCACCTCCAACGTGCCGCCGTGTTGCTCCGCGGCGGATGCGGCTATGAACAGCCCCAACCCGCTGTGCCCGTCGGAAGCGCGCGCCGCGTCGCCGCGCCAGAACCGCTCGGCGCCGTGCGCGAGGGCCTCCGGGGAGAAGCCCGCGCCTTCGTCGCGCACGGCGATGGCCAGCACGGAGCCGGCTGCCGCCCCCGTTTCGCAAGCGGCCCCCTCCTTCGAGCCGGCGCTCGGCAGCCGATCGGCCGGAGCCGGCGCCGCAGGCCCCTCGAGGCCGAAGGAGAGGTCCACCGCAGTGCCGGCGGGCGCGTGCTCCACGGCGTTGGAGACGAGGTTCATGACCGCGCGCTCGAGAAGGCGCTCGTCAGCCGGCACGTCCTGGGGAAGCGCGCCCTGCCCGTACGACAGCCCGACGCCCGCCGCCGCGGCGAGGGCGCCCGCCTGGCGGCGCATGCGGTCCGCGAACGGCCCCGCCTCGATCCTCGCCCGCGCGTCCGGCCCGCCGTCTTGCGAGGGGCCGCGGGAAACCTCGACGAGCGACGCGAGCGTGCGCTCGAGCTGGTCCGCCCCCGCGGCGGCATCGGCCGCGCAGGCTCGCGCCTCGTCGCCCAGATCCTCCTCAAGCAGCATGTCGACGTTGCCGCGCACGATGGTGAGCGGGGTCTTCAGGTCATGCGCGAGCGCCGCCACCTGGTCGCGCTGCCGCTGCTCGGCCCGCCACTGGGCTTCGAGCGAGGCCTGAAGCGAGGCGCGCATGCGCTCCATCGCCTCCAGCACCTCGTCGACCTCCCGCACGTTGCTGCCGTCCACGGAGAAATCGAGATCGCGCGCCTCGATGCGCGCGGCCGCCCGGGCCAGCGGCCGCATCTTGCGCTGCAGCACGCGCGACGCCCGCGCCGCCACCCCCGCCACCATCGCGACGGCCAGCGCCCCGAACAAGGCGAACAGAAGGTTCTGCGGGTTCGGCAGCGCGTCGCGCAGCGCCTTCGACGCGAACTGGGGCAGGTACTCGTACATCAGCACAACAGCCGAGCCGTCCGAAAGCGGGACCGTCTCGTACCTGGTCGTGGCCAGCGTCGAATACTCCACTGCGAGGCCGTCGAACGCGGCTGCGCGAGCGGCGTCCAGCCGGTCTTCGGACATGTCGCCTTCCAGGAAATCCCCGTCGGCGGCGATGCGCGCCCACCGGTAGCAGGACGGCACCATGTCGTCGCCGATGCGCCCCGCGCCCGCGATGGCGGCCGTCGTCTCGTCGAGGACGGCGTCGCCGTAGTTGGCCGGCACCACGAGCCCGCTTCCCAGCAGCAGGCCGAGCGAGATCCAGAACGAGAGGGCAAGGGCCGCGGCGCCCGCCAGCACGTAGGCGAAATAGCGCAGGATGAGCGCGCTCAGCGGGAAACGGAAGCCGCGACGGCGGCCGGTTCGCGCCGCGACCGCTCCCGAACGCGCGGCGGGCGCTTTTTCGACGCCGCCCTCGCGGCGGCTTGCGCTCACAGGTTCCATGAGTACCCCGTTCCCCATGCCGTCCGCACCGGATCGACGCCGCGTTCCCTGAACTTGGCGCGCAGGTTGCCCACATGCACCGACACGGTCGCCGGCGCCGCCCCGGAATCCCAGCCGAAGGCCGCTTCGATGATCTGGTCGCGGGAAAACACCTGGCCGGGATGGCGGGCCAGGAACTCGCAGATGGCGTACTCGCTCGGCGTGAGCGGCACGGCTGCGCCTTCCACGCTGGCCTGGCGGGCCCCCAGATCGAGCCTGACCGCGCCGAAGGAGAGCGCATGCGTGCGCGCCCGTTGATCGCGGCGCAGGTGCGCGGCCACCTTCGCGCGCAGCTCGGCCGCGCCGAACGGCTTGCGCACGTAGTCGTCCGCGCCCAGCCCCAAGCCGAACACGGCGTCGTCCTCCGCCCCGCGCGCCGTGAGGAACAGGATGGGCGCGTCCACGCTCCCGCGGATGGCCCGGCACAGCTCGAACCCGTCCATGCCCGGCATCATGACGTCCAGCAGGACAAGGTCGTAGCGCTCGAGGCGCAGCCCCAGCGCCTCTTCGGCGCTGGAGACCGCCCTGACGTCGTGTCCGTCCTTCGCAAGCACGCGCACGAGCAGGGCCCGGATGGCCGCGTCGTCGTCGACGGCGAGTATATGGGCCATGGCACGGCACCTCCTTTCGATCCTCCGCCATTATGCCGCAAGCAGGCGGATCCGTCAGGCGCCGAGGCGCCCGTTGCAAAGAGCGGGCGCCCCTACGCGCCCTCGCGGCCGCCCTCGAAGCGGTTCGCCGCGGCCAGCCCAAGCGCGGCGATGACGAGCGTCGCGACGGCGCAGACGGCCGCGATTCCCGCATAAGCCGATGCGAGCGCCGCCGCCTCGGCGCCCGCGCCGCCGACGATCGAGAGCTCGATGGGAAGCGTTGCCAGCCTCGACGGCCACGCGAACGGCACGAAGGCCGCCGCCGCAGCCCCCAGCCCTCCGGAGAGCGTGCCGGTCACCAGGCCGTTCGCGAGCCCCCCGAGCGACGCCATCGCGACGATGAGGCCGAGCGCCCCGAGGCCGATGGAGGCGTTTCGCCCGAACCGCAGCGCAACGAACAGGAGGACCAGGTAGAGGCACGCGCTGCCCGCCCCGATGCCCAGCACGGCGGCGGCGAGGGCCGCGAGCGAAGGCACCGGCCTGCCCGCGAAGGCGAGGGCCGCGCAGAAGAGCGCCGCCGCGACGATCGCCGCCATGAACCCCAGCGCCAGGAGCGCCGCCGCCTTCGCCGCAAGCGCCCGGCGACGCGATGGAACCCCGAGCAGGTTCGCGCAGCCCCCCGCCGCCCGCTCCGCGTCCGCCGCCAGGCCGCAGGAGATGCCTGCCAAAAGCGGGGCGCCGGCGCCGAGCAGCTGGAAGAACGCGTCGGCGCCTAGAAGGGAATCCCAGGAGGAGGTGGCGAAGTACGCGCCCGCCAGGCCCCCCAAGGCCGCCGCGAGCGCCCCGTGCAAGAACACGAGCGGCGACCTGCGCAGCCTGATGGCCTCGGAGCGCAGCGCGCCTGCGAAGGACATGCGCGCCGGACGGGGCCCGTCGGCCCCGCGCGGCCAGGCCGCCTGCCGCGCTTCGATGCGCGGCAGGCCCCCCGCCGTCACGACGCCTCCCTGCCCGCGTACCATCTCGCCCCCGCGAGCGCCAGGGCGGCGAAGAGCGCGACGGCGATGCCGAGCCCCGCGCACGCCTGCCACCCGAAGACGCCCAGCGGGTCGCCCGCGGCAAGGGGCACGCCCGAAGGGGCCACGCCCGTGAACGGAGAGGCGGCGCAGAGCGTCGTTGCGGGCGGGAAGGCGAACCAAATCTCCGACGTCCACAGCGCGATGCTCGCCCCCAGCTGCAGCAGCGTCGGCACGGCGATGCCCGCGAGCGTGCCGAAGCGGCTCGTCAACGCGAGCGAGGCCGGCACCATCCACGAGCTCGCGACCGTGAGGACGGCCGCCGCCGCAAGCCCCTCCGCGAAGCTCGGGCCCTCGGCTCCCGCCAGCGTCAGCGCCGTCGAGACGGCGAGGACGACCAGGTTCGCGCCGAACGCGAGCGCGAGCGCATAGGCCGTCTTGGCCCACCAGGTGCGCCGGGGAGAGAACGGCAGGGCGAGCACGGGCCGCAGCTTCTGCCGCGCGTCGAGGTTCGCCACCGAAGCGCAGATAAGCGCGACGGCGATGGGCATCATGAGGGCGTACCAGTAATTCCACAGGCACGTGGAAACGCCCCCCACCGCGCCCGTTCCGGGAACGACGCCCGAAGCGAGCACGCCCAGCGCGCAGAACGGCAGCGGCGCGACGAGCGCGATCTTGCGAGGAGCCGCATGCCGCCCTTTCAGGATCTCCGCTTTGAGGACGGCTGCGAACGAGCCCGCCCGCAGGGAGGCCCGCCGCTTTGCGCGGACGGCCCCTTCGCCTGCGCCGGCCGCCGCATCGAAGCCGATCGCCCCCGTCATGCCGCCCGCCCCCTTCCGCACACGCTCATGAAGAGCCGTTCCAGATCGGCGTTCGGGTCGAGGTCGCCTTCGTAGGCCAGCCTGCCGTTCGCGATGATGCCCACGCGATCCGCCGTCTGCCCGATCTCGGAGAGGATGTGGCTCGACACGATCACCGTCACGCCATGCGCCGGAAACGACCGGATGAGCGTGCGCAGCTCGTCGATGCCGATGGGATCGAGCCCGTTCGCCGGCTCGTCCAGAACAAGCAGCCGCGGACGGGCGAGCAGGGCCAGCGCGATGCCCAGGCGCTGCTTCATGCCCAAGGAGAACTGGCCCGCGCGCTTCTCGCCGGTGCCCTCGAGGTCGACCGTGCGCAGCGCTTCGCCGATGCGCTCCTCAGGCAGGCCCAGCAACGTCGTGCGCACGCGCAGGTTCTCGCGCGCCGTGAGGTTCTCGTAGAGCGGCGGCGTCTCTATGAGCG
>CAUEBO010000044.1 GCA_958454405.1 uncultured Eggerthellaceae bacterium
GGCCGCCCTTGTTCGTGAGGGCCGTGAACAGCGTGGACTTGCCGACGTTCGGCAGTCCGACGATACCGATGGATAGCGACATGGGACTTCCTTCTCAAGCGTTTCGAAGCGTATCGTCCTATGATAGCAAAACGCCCGGCCGCGCATGAGCGCGCCGGACGCCATCGCAAAACGCCCTCGGAACGGCCCCTCGGGCGTCTTTTGGAAGTTCCTTGCGCGAGCAGGGGTCAGCGATGCTCCGCGCGCGGAAACCGAACTTCGGGGTAATAGCAGATCAAACCATCTGCGCAGCAGCGCTCGCGCTCGGGCGGCACGTGCATGCGGGCAAGGTACTCGCGCTCGTCTGCGCAGTCCCGCGCAATCGCCACGTTCCGCGCAACGGCCCGGATGTCGCGCAGGATGAAGGACGAGTCGTCCGACCGGCCGACGATCTTCGCCGCCGAGACGCCCGCGTGGAGCAGCCGGTAGACGGCGCACAGGCCGCACGCCGTCTGATGGAAGCGGCCGTACGCCTCGTTGTTCTCGCGCGCCGCCACCGCGAGCTCGGACGCGGATCGCACCTCGCCGGAAGCGGGCCCGATGCCGCCGGCAGGCGCTCCGCCCGCGCCCGCGCCGCCGGACGCGACGAAGAACTCCCGCTCGGCATGCCGCACGTCCCAGCACAGCGCGCTGCGCTCCCTCGCATGGCGCCCCAGGCACAGCCCGTCGGCGAAGATGCAGCCGTTGCGCATGAGGAATGCTTCGTACTCCAGCTCGGGTTCGGCCTCCATGACGGCCTCGATGTCCGCAAGCGAGCAATCGCGCGGGATGATGACGCGCGAGCAGCCGAGCTCGCGGTAGAAGCGGGCGATGCTTGCGTTGTAGACGCCGCACATGGTGGACGCCACCACCTCCAGCCCGCAGTCCGCCGCCGGCTGCACCGCCTCGGGCACCGAGACGATGACGCCTGCGGCGCCGACCTCGGCAAGACGCTCGAAGTACCCGAAGATGAAATCGAGCCGGGCCCGGTCGTAGAAGTTCGCGTTGAACGTGACGTAGAGCTTCTTCCCGAGGGCCCTCACCTCTTCGACGATGCCGAGCACCTCTTCGAAGCCGTACGGATTCGCCTGGCCGCCGAAGCCGGTCATGCGGTTCAGGTCGGCCGCACAGCCGAAACGGTCGCTCCAAGCCGGATCATGGAAGCCGATGTAGAACTCTTCGCCGCCCGCATCGGCGTACCGCTTCAGATAGGCTCGATCGTTCACGGGCACGAGCGGGTTCATCGGAGGGCCCCTCCGGATCCGTCCGCCGAAACCGCTTCGCCGCGATCGCAGGCGGCCCGCCGCACGAGCAGGTCGATCGGCGACACGATCATCCTGAAGTCCTCTCCTTCGAACACCGTGCATCCGTGGTTCGGGAAGAACACCGTGCGGCCCCATTTGAGCAGCCGCGCCCCTCCGGGAAGCGCGTAGCCGACGGCGCAGCGCACGCATTCCAGCGAGCAGGGATCGTTCGGCCTGAACTTGCGGCGAACAGGACGATGCAAGCTCGCCAGCTCGCAGACGGAGCCGGTGGACATGAAGCAGTACGGCACATGGACGCCCACGCGCATCTGCGGCGCAAGGCCGCGCAGCTGTGCCAGGTCGAGCGCGGCATGGGTCGGGTCGATCTCGACGCCCTGAACCTCGTCCCCCACGTGCGAATCGGTGAGCAAGGCCGAAACGGGCACGGAATAGCGGCTTTCGAAGATGTCCGGATACCGGGGGTCGCGCGGCTCCTTCGAAAGCAGACGCCCGACGTTGACCGAGCGGCCGTAGCGCCCGACGGCGAACGCCAGCATGCCCACGTCGTTCGCCGTGATCTCGTCCAGCACGTCGCCATAGTCGTGCACGAGCCTGTCCACCAGGCCGCATCCGCGCGCGAGATCGCTCTGGGAGAACACCGGCACGACGAGCGTCGCCGGAATGCGCTCGCGCCGGCAGAGCGAGAAGGCCTCGCGCCACAGCGCATCGGATTGGCGGAGGAAGTATTGGCCGCAGAAGTACGAGCCGACGTAGAGCCTGCGCACGGAGTCGCGGCCCGCCTCGCGCATGGCGCCCTCCACCAGGCGGGAGAGCGACATGCCGCGAAGGCGGGCCGCTTCGGCCACGTCGGCCACGCTGCATGCGGGCACGGACCGCATGCAGCGCCTACCGGCCGGTTTCCGCGTCGCCGCGACCGTACTGCTCGCCCGAGCCGTCGCCGCTGCCGTAACGCTCGCCGGCAGCGTAGCTTTCACCATGGGAGCCCTTGCCGGAGGCGTAGCGTTCCCCGGTTCCCTGGGAATACCGCTCGTCGGAGGCGCGACCTTCGTCGGAGGCGCGCTCGCCTGCCGCATACCGCTCGCTCTTGCCGGAAGCGTATTGCTCGCCGGAGGCGTACTGCTCGTCCTTGTTCTCTTCGGCCATCATGGACCTCCTTCAATCGGGTGCCTGCGCCGGCACATCTGCCGGGCGCTCGGAAGCGCGAGGCGATCATAGCGTTCCGCTGCGGGCGGGAAGCCACTTCGCCGTCCCTCTTTACGACCCGTGCCCGCCGCGTAAGGGAACCGACACCGCCTGCCGGCAGGCCGCCGAGACGCCCCGCTGCGCTCCCGCCAAGACCGCACGGTTCTAGCCGGCTCTCGAAGACCGCTCGAAAAGCCTTCCCGAAACGCCGAAATCCTCTCTGGCCCTCCTTCGATTTAAATGATAGTATTAAAGTATCATTACAAGGGGCGAAGGCAGGCGGATCGCCCTCGCGGACCCCGTGCTACACTGTGCTGCACGCGCTGAAAAACGGGGCGGGCCGGATGGAGGCTCCGCAAGGGACGATCGGACGGCCGCCTCGGCCGACGGGAAGCTGCAAGGGACGAGACGATGATCGACAAGGCCATATTCGCACTGCCGGGAGTGCGGCGCGCGCTCGCGCTGCTCGCGGCCCTTTCGGTGCTGCAGGGGCTGTGTATCGTCGGCCAAGCATGGTCCCTCGCAACGGCGCTCACCGGCATCTGGAACGCAGGAACGCTTGCCGACCAGGCTCTTTGGATCGCGCTCTTCTTCGCCTGCTTCGTTGCGAAGCAGGCGGCCGTCTACGCCGAGGACGCCTACCTCGACGCGTACGCCTACGAGCGCGCCGACGAGCTGCGCCAGGAGCTTTTGCGCAAGGTGTTCGTGACGAAGGCCCAAGTGGTGCAGGACCACGGCACGGGCAATGTGGCCGCGGCCGTGCTGGAAGGAGTCGACCAGGTCCAAACGTACTTCCGCCTCATCCTCCCCAAGATCACCGCCATCGCGCTCGTGCCGCTCGTGGTGCTGGCGTTCACGCTGGCTCTCGACTGGGTGTCGGCGCTCATCATGTTCGTCATGTTCCCCTTCATCGTGCTGTACATGGTCATCCTCGGCCGGAACGCGAAGGACGCGGCGTCGAAACAGTACCGCTCGTTCCAAGTGCTCTCGAACCACTTCATCGACACGCTGCGCGGCGTGGACACGCTCAAGCTGTTCGGCGCCGGCAAGCGCCACGGAGCGCGCATCTTCGACGTGAGCGAGCGGTTCCGCGAGGCCACGATGAAGACGCTGCGCTCGGCCACGCTCTCCAGCCTCGTGCTGGACCTGTTCTCCACGCTCTCCATCGCCGCGGTCGCCTTCATGCTGGGCATGAGGCTGCTCGACGGCTCGGCGCAGCTGTTTCCCGCGCTCGCCATCCTGGTCATGGTCCCCGAGTACTTCAAGCCCATCCGCACGTTCGCCGCCGACTACCACGCCTCCCTCGACGGGATGAACGCACTCAAGGCCATACAGGGCATCGTGGGCGCGCCCGACGAGCCCGCGAGCGACGTCGATCTGCCCGCGTGGGGCGCTTCGTCGCGCCTCGAGCTCGCCGATGCAGGCTGCTCCTACCCCGACCATCGGGCTCTCGAAGGCGTGGACCTTGTCGCCGAGGGCTTCGGAAAGTACGCCATCGTCGGGGCAAGCGGCGCGGGAAAGAGCACGCTCATCAGCCTGCTCGGCGGCTTCATCGCCCCCGACAGGGGGCGCATCGTCGTGGACGGCGCGCCACTGCCCGACTTCAAGCAGGAAGGATGGCAGCGGCAGATCGTCTACATCCCGCAGGATCCGTACCTGTTCCACGCGACCCTGCGCGAGAACATCGCGTTCTACCGTCCCGAGGCGACGAGCGCCGAGGTGGATCGCGCCGTGCGGGTGGTCGGCCTGGACGATCTGGTGGCCGAGCTGCCGGAAGGCCTGGACACGGTGGTGGGGGAAGGGGCGCGGACGCTCTCGGGCGGGCAGGCGCAGCGGATCGCGCTCGCACGCGCTTTCTTGGACGACACGCGCCGCATCCTGCTGTTCGACGAGCCCACCGCCCACCTCGACATCGAAACGGAGATGGAGCTCAAGGAGCGGATGCTGCCGCTCATGGAGGGCCGCCTCGTGTTTTTCGCCACGCATCGCCTGCATTGGCTGCACGACATGGACAAGATCGTCGTGCTGGAGGACGGGCGCATCGCCGAGCTGGGAACGCTCGACGAGCTGAACGCCGCCGGAGGCGCGCTCGCGCGCCTTGCAGCGCAAACGGCATGGGATGCGGCATGAGCGCGCGGACGAACGCAACGGGAGGCCGCGCGGAGGAGGCGGCGAGGAGCAGGCGGCAGCCCGACCGATGGGTCAGGCCCTTCTTCAAGCAGTACCGCAAAGCCCTGGCCCTGGCCCTCGCCCTGGGCGTGGCCACGTTCGGGTTCGCCTCGGGCCTCATGTTCACCTCGGGCTACCTCATCGCCGCGGCCGCCGAGATGCCGGGCAGCATCCTCATGATCCACCTTCCCACCGTGTTCGTGCGCGTTTTCGGCATCGGCAAGCCCATCCTCCAATACCTGGAGCGCTTGACCAGCCACGACTGGGTGCTGCGCATGACCAGCGGCCTGCGCTCCAAGCTCTACGCGGCCATCGAGGGCGACGCGATCCTGTTCAAGCGCACGCGGCGGACCGGCGACGTGCTGGGGCTTCTTGCCGAGGACATCGGGCACCTGCAGAACCTGTATCTGCGCACGGTGTTCCCCACCGTGGTGGCCTGGCTGCTCACCGTCTGCATCGTCGCAGCGCTCGGGTTCTTCTCGCCCTGGTTCGCGCTCGCCATGCTGCTCGCGCTGCTCGTGGTGGTGCTGCTCGTGCCGCTGGTCTCCGTGCTGGTCGCCAGCGCGCGCGTCGCTCGGCGCAAGGCCATGAAGAACGAGCTGTACCGCGAGCTGACCGACAACGTGCTGGGCGCCGCCGATTGGGTCTTCGCGCGGCGCGGCGACGAGTACCTGGGGCGCTGCCGCGCCTCCCAGCGCGCGCTCCACGACGTCGACGCCGAGCTCAACCGCTTCGCCCGCCGGCGCGACCTGGCCACGACCGCCCTGTTCGGCGGCATCGCCGTCATGACGCTGGCCTGGGCAACCGGGCAGTTCGGGGGCGTCCACGGCGGCTCGGCGAACTGGGTGGCCGCCATCGTGCTCGGGTTCTTCCCGCTCATCGACGCGTTCGCCCCCCTCTCCACCGCTGCCGTCGAAGCCGGCGCGTACCGCGATTCCATAGCCCGCCTCAACGAGTTGCCGTTCGAGAAGCGCGAGGACGAAGCGGCACCCGATCTGCCGGCGGCCGGCTCGCCCCTGGCCATCCGCATCGAGGACGTGCGCTTCTCCTACCCCGGCGCCGCGCGCGACGTGCTGGACGGCGCGAGCCTGGCCATCGAGCCGGGCGAGCGCGTGGCCGTTCTCGGACGCAGCGGATCGGGCAAGAGCACGCTCGCCTCACTCATCCGGGGCGATCTGCGCCCCGATGCGGGGAGCGTGACGCTGGGCGGCGCGCCTGCAAGCGCCTTCGGCGACGGCATGGCGCGCTATCTGGGCGTGATCCAGCAGCAGACGTACCTGTTCAACCGCACGCTCATGGAGAACCTGCGCATCGGGCGCGAGGACGCGACCGAGGACGAGGTTCTCGACGTGCTGGACAAAGTGGGCCTGGGCGCGCTCGTCGAGCGCTTGCCGGAAGGCCTCGACACGCTGGTCGACGAGGCGGGCATGCGCTTCTCAGGCGGCGAGCGCCACCGCATCGCGCTCGCGCGGGTGCTTCTGCAGGACGTGCCGATCATCGTCTTGGACGAGCCCACCGTGGGCCTCGACCCCGCCACCGAGCGCGCGCTGCTGGAAACGTTCTTCGAAACCACGAAGGGCAAGACGCTCATCATGATCACGCACCACCTGCAGGGCGTGGCGAGCATGGACCGCGTCGTCTTCCTCGAAGGCGGGCGCGTCGAGCTCGAAGGCTCCCCCGCCCACTTGGCGCGCACGAGCGAGCGTTACCGCCGCCTGCTCGCGTTCGATCGCGGCATCGCCGCGCCGGCAACGCCGACGGAACCGATTCCGTCGTAGAGACCGCAGCCAGCGACGCTGCAGCGAACATCGCAGCCGTGCCCGACCGCGGGCCGTGCCCGGCGCGAGCGCCCGCGATCAAGATCAGCCGGCGCCGGGCAAAATCAGAGATGACCGAAAACGCGGTCGAATGCGCAGTCCGCGGGGCCGATCCACGTCTTTCACGCACCTCGATCGCGCAAAACGCCTGGTCGAGAAATCCGCGTGCCCAGTTTCGAGCTCGGCGACTGCACATTCGACCGCGTTTTCGGTCATCTGCGGTTCGGGCGGCTGCACGAGCGATCGACAGGCCTCCTTCGAGCCGGAAACCCTCCCGGCTCGAAGCGTGTGGCTTGCGCGGCGCGGTGCGAGCCGCAGATCGCATATGCTACGATACCTTTTGGAAAACGACGGCTCGGGCATCTGCGCCGCGCAGGCGGCGAGCCGGCACGCGTTCGCCGCCGCTCTTGGAAAGGACGGCATCGCCATGCCCCTCAACAAAGCGGTCCTGGCCGCATTCAAAGCGGCTTCGCGCCTGAAGCCCGACATCCGGCAAACCTACGAGGCGCAACGTGCCGCCGAAGACGTGCTGGGCAAGCTCTCGATTCCCGACCCCCGCTGCCGCATCGACGACGCCGCAGCCACCATGCCGGACGGCTACGAGGTCCCTTTGCGCGTGTTCACTCCGCTCGATTTCGACTTCTCGCTGGCTGAAGGGCTCAAGGTCACCGAGGATTCCCGCGGCACCGTCCTGTTCTTCCACGGCGGGGGCTGGGCGAACGGCAACGTGGACTTCTACATCGACGCATGCTCCACCATGGCCATCAAGCTGGAGCGGCGCGTGGTGTCGGTGGACTACCGGCGCTCGCCGGAGCACCGGTTCCCCCAAGCTCCCGAGGACTGTTACGAAGTGGCGCGGCAGCTCTACGCGGGAGGGCTGCTCGACGACGTGGATGCGGATAACATCGTCCTGTTCGGCGACAGCGCGGGAGGCAACCTGGCGGCCGCGGTGTCGCTCATGGCGCACGACAGGAAGGAATTCCTGCCGCGCACCCAGATGCTGCTCTACCCCGTGACGTACAACGACCACGACCCGCGCACGTCGTGGTTCGATTCGGTGCGCGAGAACGGCGAGGACTACCTGCTCACCGCGCGCGACATCCAAGGCTACAGGGAGCTGTACCTGTCCGCGCCCGAGGATCTGGCGAACCCCTTGTTCGCTCCCTTGCTGGCCCCCGACCTTGCAGGACAGCCCCGAACGCTCGTGATCACCGCCGAGTACTGCCCCTTGCGCGACGAGGGCGAGGCCTATGCGGCGCGGATTGAGCTGGAAGGCGGCGACGTGCAGTGCTATCGTATGCTCGACGCCGTGCACGGGTACCTGCTGTATCCTTCGGTGCTCAACATCGTCAAGGACACGTATCGCATCATGAAGCACTTTCTGGACGGCGACGAACTGGGGCAGGAGGGCAGACCGGCGTGGCTCGGGCTACTTGGTACCGACTCGACAACGTAGGCAAATTCTACTCGTCGCAAGCGGGCAGCTCCGCCCAGACGGTGTTCCGGTATGCGGCGAACGTCGTGGACGACGTCGATCCCGTCGCGCTGCAGCATGCGCTCGACAGGACGGCGGATACGTTCCCCGGCTTCAACGTGTGCCTGCGCAGCGGCATGTTCTGGCATTACCTGGAGCAGGCCGCCGAGCCGCCGACCGTCGTCCCCGAGAACCTGCCCATCTGCTTCGGCCTGCACGTCCATGCGAAGAGCGTGCTCTTCCGCGTAAGCTACCATCGCTCCCGCATCAACCTCGAGGTGTCGCACATCGTGTCCGACGGGCGCGGCACGCTGAGCTTCTTCAAGGCGCTCGTCTACGCGTACGTGGAAGAGCGCTACGGCGTGCAGGGGGTGCCGTGCGAATACGACGGCTCGGACCACCAGAAAGCCGAGAACAGCTTCAACAAGTACTTCGAGCGGGACAAGGCCGCCTCCACGCACGCGCCCAAGGTCTACCGGCTTTCCGGATGGCGCGATGTGGCGGATCCCACGTTCATGGAATACCACCTTCCCGCGCATCGCGTGCTGGAACGTGCGCGCTCGTGCAACGTCAGCCTGACGTCGTACGTGATAGCCGCGATCATTTGCGCCATCCGCCAGGAAATGCCGAGCCGCGACCGCCATCGCGCCATCCGCATGGACGTGCCCGTGGACCTGCGGCAGCATTTCGAATCGACCACGGTCAAGAACTTCTTCGGGCTGGCGTTCGTGTCCTACGTCCCCGGCGACGAGGACGAGCCCATCGAGGCGGTGGCCGCGCACGTGCACGCCCAGCTGAAGGCGGGCACCGAGGCCGAGCAGCTCAAGCCGCGCATGAACCGCATGATCGCGCTTGAAAAGAACCCGTTTCTGCGACTGGCCCCCCTGTTCGTGAAGGATTTCGCACTCGAACTGGCCGACCGGCTGGCGTCGCGGGAGACCACCACCACCGTTTCAAGCCTCGGCCTCATCCGCGTCGACGAGCGCATCGCCCCGTACGTCCGCGGCATCAGCGCCCTCACTTCCACGACGGGGATCAACTTCCTTCTGTGCTCGTACGGCGACGACCTGAGCATCGGCATCTCCACGGCGTACTCGAACCCCGACGTCGTCAAGAACTTCTGCCGCTTCTTCTCGGCCCAGGGCATCGAGGGGCTCGTCCACATCAACAAGACGAGCGAGGAAGTGGCCGAGGACCGGCTGGAAACCAAGCTCGAGGCGTCGGTCAAGCGCCTGGGCAGCCAAGCGCCCGCTCGCAGCTCGGAGCCGGAGGGACCCGCGTCCGGCGGCCGACCCGAAGCAGCGGACGGGCGGAAGGGAGGCCGGCCATGAGGCGATGCACTCGATGCGGCGTCGAGTTCAGCGGCGACCTCGACCGATGCCCGCTCTGCCAAGCCCAGCTCGAAGGCAAGGCCGAACCCTCGGCGTTCCCGAAGAACGAAGTGCGCAAGTCGGGCACCGTGGCCCTGGCGGTGCTCGCGTTCGCCACGGGGGCGTGCCTGCTGGTCATGGTGTTTTTGGGGCGCTTTTTGTCCCTGCCGGGCGACATCGTGCTCACGGTGTGCCTGGGATTGGTGGTGAACTACCTGTTCGTGCGCAACATCCTCACGCACTCCCCGGACTTCCTGCGCGTGGTGGCGCGCTACTTCCTGGTGCTTCTGGCCATCGCGGCCGTGTGGTTCCTCGTGTCGCGCAACCCGCTGGTGACGACGTTCGTCATCCCAGGCATCTGCCTGGTGGCGCTCGTGTTCGACACCGTGCTGGTCGCGGTGTTCCGCGGCACGTTCGTCTCAGGGTACGCCAAGTACCTGCTGTTCGACGTTGCGCTGGGCCTCATCCCGCTCGCGCTCGACGCCCTGGGGCTCACCACCTGGGACGTGCCCGCCTACGTGAGCGCGCTCACGGCGAGCGTGTTCCTGCTGGCGCTGCTCGCGTTCACGCGCAAGCAGCTGCTGGCCGAGATCCGCAAGCTGTTCTCGGCCTAGCGGCTCGGCCGCCATGAAGCGGGCGAGCCTGCGGCCCGCCCGCCCTCCGTCCCGGATCGTCCGAAGAGCCGCAGCGGCGCTACTCGGCGAAGTCGTGGATGACGGCTTCGATGTTGTTGCCTTCAGCGTCGAGCACGAACGCCGCGTAGTAGCCGGGATGGTAGTCGCGCGGGCCGGGCGCGCCGTTGTCGGCGCCGCCGGCGGCCAAGGCCGCCTCGTAGAACGCCTTGACCTCGTTGGCGCCCTTCGCACAGAAGGCGATGTGCGCGGGCAGCTGGGCTTCATCGTCCTTGAGGGCCATCACCCACACATCGCCCGGTTCGCCTTCGACGACCAGCTGCATTCCTCCAGGATACTCGATTCCCTTCACGTACCCGAGCGGCGCGAGCGCGGCCTGGTAGAATGCAGCGGCCCGCTGGAAGTCCCTCACCTTGACGCTCATGTGGTCGATCATCGCATCGTCCTTTCTCATCGACGGCCGGATGTGCCCAGTGTAGCACGCGATCGCCGCAGCCGAGGGCCGGCGAAGCGATGCCGAACTGGTTCTTGGATGCGCGCGCTGCGTGTCGTACAATCTAATCCGACAGTACCGCGAGGGGAAAGAGGCCAACAATGGCAGACCGACAGATCAGGCTCGGCTTCATCGGATTCGGAAACATGGCGCAGGCCATAGCGCGCGGGCTCGTGGGGGCGGGCGCGTTGCCGGGCGAGCGCATCACGGCATGCGCCGCGCATTTCGACAAGCTGCAGAGCACGGCCGGTGAACTGGGGGTGAACGCGGTCGAGACGGCCCAGGAAGTCGTGGAAGCCAGCGATTTCGTGGTGATCGCCGTGAAACCGTATCTGGTCAAGCAGGTGGTCGAGCCCGTGCGCGACCTGCTGGCGGGCAAAGTGGTGATCTCGGTCGCGTTCCAATGCTACTTCGACTTCTTCGAGGAGATCCTCGATCCGAGCACCCATCACCTCAGCACCATTCCGAACACGCCCATCGCCGTCGGCGCGGGCGTCGTCTCCTGCGAGCGGCGCCATTCGCTCACCGACGAGGAATTCGCCGTGTTCTCCGATCTGTTCGGGCAGGTCGCGCTCATCGAGACCGTGGAGACGAAGCTGCTCTCCGTCGCGAGCGACGTCGCGGGGTGCGGCCCCGCGTTCACGGCCATGTACCTGGAGGCGCTCGCCGACGCCGCCGTGAAGCACGGCATGCCGCGCCCGACCGCCTATCGGCTGGCCTCGCAGATGATCGTGGGCACGGGCAAACTGCAGCTGGCGACCGGCAAGCACCCCGGCGAGATGAAGGACGCCGTCTGCTCGCCGGGAGGCGCCACCATCAAAGGCGTCGCCTCGCTCGAGAAGAACGGCTTCCGCGGCGCGGTGATCGGCGCCATCGACGCCATCGAAGGCGCCTGATCGAAAGGATCCGCAGGCGGCTCACGCCGAATCGCCAGCAGTCCGCGAGGGCCCTCGCCGAACCTTCGGCGCGGGCCCTCGCCTCGTCTACGCCTCTTCCCCGATGCGGGTTTCGAACAGGGCTACGGTGCACGTGGCCTTCAGGATCACCTTGCCGTCGGGCCGCGTGATCAGAACGTCGGACACCACCGAGCGGCGGCCCTTGTGGACGACGGTCCCCACCACGTCCAGGTATTCGTCGTCCACCAAACCGGGGCGGATGAAGTTGGCTGAAAGCGCCATCGTGGTGTTCTTGAAGCCGTACGTGTCGGCCACACCCGTGCCCGCCATGTCCGCCAGGGCCAGCAGGAAGCCGCCGTGCACGGTGCCGATGTTGTTGGCCGAATCAGGCCCCGGATACGCGCGCAATTCGAAGCGGCCCTCCTCCGCGGACACGAATTCGGCGCGCTCGAAGCCTCCGATGTCGGCGACGTCGCTCTTGCAGAAGTCCAGGACGACCGGGTCAAGCATGGGAAGCCTCCTCGTTCATGCAGCCTGCCGCCCCGCTCGGGCGACAGCGCGCGGCGCTCAGGCGAGAACCGCGCGGAATCTTGGGGCATCCATCATACCGCAGCCGCGCCGCGCACGCCGGGCGAAAGCGGGCCGGCGCGAGGCGATGAGGTAGAATGGAGCGGAGCCGGGAATTGGCCCGAACCGATCAGACGAAGGAGGCTTTCGCATGCCCAGGGAAATGCGGCGCAAGAAGCAGGAGCTTTCACAGAGCGAGTGCATCGCCATCTTGGAACGCGGGACGTCCGGCGTCCTGGCCGTGCTCGGCGACGACGGCTTCCCGTACGCGGTGCCGCTCAGCTACGTCTGCGACGAGGGCCGGCTGCTCTTCCACTGCGCGCCGGCGGGCCACAAGCTCGACGCCATCGAGCGCTGCGCCAAAGCGTCGTTCTGCGTCGTCGACAAAGACGACGTCGTCGCGGCCGAGTACACGACGTACTTCCGCAGCGTCATCGCCTTCGGCCGCGCGCGCATCATTCGCGACGAGGCCGATCGCCGGCAGGCGCTCGAGCTGCTCGCCGCGAAGTACACCCCCGACGACGAAGAGGGCCGCTTGCAGGAGGTCGACAAGCTCATCGGGCGCACGTGCATGGTGGAGCTGTCCATCGAGCACCTGAGCGGCAAGCAGGCCATCGAACTGGTGGAAAAGCGCGGGTAGGAGCGCTCCCGAACGCGCAGCGCGCCATCCGGCCGCCTCGCGCTAGCGGGCGGCCTTCCGATGCATGTCCAGACACAGCCGCTTCGTGAGCAGGGTGAGGGCGAAGCCCGCTATGGCGATGACGCCCGCCGTGAAGAACGCCTGATCGTACGTGCCGGATGCCTGGTACACGCCGGCCGCGAGCATAGGCCCGATGAACGACGCGAACGTGTAGCCCATGTAGACGAACGGATAGTTGACCGAGAAGTTGGAAGCGCCGAAGCTGTCGCTCACCAACGGCGGCATGATGGCCATGGCGCCGCCGAACCCGAATCCTGCAAGGCCCATGGCGAACAGGAACGTCGCGAAATCATGCGCCAGCCCGAACAGGAACAGCATGTCGATCGCCGTCACCGCGAACACGATCAGAAACGCGTTGAAGCGGCCGATCCTGTCGGAGAGCCATCCGAGCAGCAGGCGGCCGACGAAGCTGCACACGGCGAGCAATCCCACCTGCAAAGCAGCCTGCGCAGCCGTGACGTTCGCGATGACCTGGGCGATGGTCGCCGCTTGGCTGGTCATCATCATGCCGGAGGTGCAGGCGCAGGCGACCATGACCAGCATGGCCCAGTACGCCGGCTGCTTCACCATCTGGCGAACCGTCAGGTCCTTGCCGACGACGTTCGCAACCTTCGACGCCCCGCCGTCGGCAATCGGAGGAGTCCATCCCGCGGGAACCCATCCCTTTTCGGGGGCTTCGAGGAACCAGGAGATGACCAGGAAGATGCCGATCATGAGGATGCCGTTGGCCTTGAAGGCGCCCTGCACGCCAAAGGCGTCGATGAGCGCGTTTCCCATGGGGGCGAACAGCAGGGGCGCCAGGCCGATGCAGCCGACGCAGATGCCGTTGGCCAGCCCCTTCTTGTCCGGGAACCACTTGGTCGCCGCGGATATGGCGGCGCTGTAGATGAAGCCGTCGCCCAGGCCGCCGATAACAGAATAAAACAGGTAGAGCAGCGGAACCGAATCCGCGAATCCCGTCAGAAGGAACCCGCCTCCTAAGAACAAACCGGCGATGAGCAGCACGTACTTCGGCTTGAGCACCTTCTGAAGAGGCCCTCCTACAAACGCGCCCACCAGCACGAACGCGTAGAACAGCGAGTATGCGAACGTCACGTCCCCCGAAGTCCAGCCGTGCAGCTCCATCAGCGGGTTCTGGAAGATGCTCCACATGTACGGAGCGCCGTCCAGCGCGCCAGCCACTGCGGCGACGGCCAAGACGACCCATCTGTTCACCGTTCGCTTCGTCGATCGATTGCCCACGAGAATCCCCTTCGCCTCGAGGCGCGCCGCCAACCCCTGTGCCGGCACGTCGAAAACCCGGGCACACTATAGCACAAGTCTCGGCTAACCCGACAAAAGGGGTTCCTCCGCATGTTGCATCGCAGGCGCGGACATGCGGAACCGCATCGCGGAAGAGCCCATGAGAAGCTGCTGGAGAAAGAGGAGCGGAGGGAAGAAGGGGGGGGATCTTCCCTCCGCTTGAAGTGCGACGGACAGCCAGACGAGAGGAGCTTCCGCCGCCGGGTCAGCAGACGATGTCGGAAAGACGGCTGCGGTTCTTCATTCAGGAGGCTTCTCGATGCCGCTTTTGAAGCCAGCGCCGTTTTCGACTGAAGTTAGAATAAGCGAACTTGATAACGCCGGCAATAGGAGTTAACCCAGGCATACAATCTCTCCACAATCATGGGAAACGCTCCCCTTCTGCAAGAATTCTCCCCGCCGGCCCCTGCCGTTCCGGCAGCGCGCGTATAATAGTGGGCCGAGTTCGTCGGCAGGCACGCGACCCGGGAGGGGGCGAGGCGCATGGATCCCAGCACGGGCGCGGCCCTTGACTCCCTGTCGGTCGTGTTCATGGCCGTGCTGCTGAGCGGCGTGTGGGGCTCGCGCGCGAAGAGCATATCGAACTCGCTGTACGCGGCGCTCATCATCGCCGTCGGCGTGCTCTTGAGCGCCGATCTGGTGTACCAGGCCCTGCTCGGCACTCCCGGCGAGCCCTTCCATGCGGTCCTCCTCGCGGCGAAGAGCCTCTATTTCGCAGCGAACACCGTCGTCATCTGGATATGGGCCTTTTACGTCGACTACACGGTGCTGGGCGCGTCCGGTCGATTCAAAACGCTCCGCGTCGTCTACACGGGCATCGCCGCCGTCAACCTCGCCATCGTCGCAGCCAACCTGTTCGCCGGATGCATGTTCACCATCGCGCCGGACGGCCGGTTCGCGGTCCACGAGCTCTGGATGTGGGTCTTCACGACCCTGAACTACCTGAGCGCCCTCATCATGCTGATCGCCCTGCTCTCGCAAAGCAAGGCGATCCGCCGCGGCGTTCTGGTGCGCTTCGTCCTGTTCCCCCTCATCCCCCTCGTTGCGGAGCTGGTGCACCTCGCCGACCCGAACATCGTTCTCACGTGCGCGTACGCCGTCTCCGCGATGATGGTGTACCAGATATCGCAGAACGATCTGGCGTACTCCGACGAGCTGACGGGCCTGGGCAACCGCAGGCAGATCGTCGACAGCCTGAACCGGTGGTTTCGGGACGCGCATGAAACCGTCGTGTGCGGAATCATGATCGACCTCGATGGGCTGAAGCGCATCAACGACGAGCACGGCCACGCGTGCGGAGACGAAGCCCTGGCCCTTGCAAGCTCCATCATCAAATCGAAGGCGCCGAAGGAATCCGTGCCCGCCCGCTACGGAGGGGACGAATTCATCATCGCATGGTGCGCCGACGAAGGCCCCGGTCCCGAAACGGTGGCAGCGCAGCTCGAGGAGGCGAAAGCGGCCGCGAACGAAACCCCGGCCTCCTGGGGGCCGATCGACTTCAGCATCGGCGCCGTGCGCTGCTCCACGAAGGAATGCCGGAATCCGACCGAATTCATAGCCCGCCTGGACTCCCTCATGTACGAGGCGAAGCGCCAGAAGAAGCTTCCGCACGCCGATGGGAAGGCCTGCTGACGCAAGCAGGCGCGTCATCGGCCGCCACGCGGCGCCTGATCCCCGCTGTGCCGTCTTTCCCGCCCGCGCATGGCGCGCGCGTAGAAGAACGCGATCGCCAAGCCGACTGCCGCAATCCCCACGGCTATCGCCAGAGCATGGCCGAATCCCGACGCGTACGCCTGCGCCCTCGCCGCGCCCGCCGCCGTGTCCCTGAGCACGTCGGCCGACAGAACGCCGACGAACAGCGACGAGCCGAGCGCCGACGCCAGCTGCACGGCCGTGGAATTGATGGAAGCGCCGTGCGGATAGAGGTCGGGCGGCAGCTGGCCGAGCGCCGCGGTCTTGGAAGGGGCCACCACGAAGCCGGCACCGGCGTACACGACCGCCGAGGACGCCACGACCAGGATCGCCCACAGGCCCTCGGCCGAGAAGAACGCCCCCGCCTGCCCGACGAGCACCAGCACGAGCCCCACGGGCACGAGCGGCCAGACGCCGTGCTTGTCGAACAACCTGCCGCCCAGAAACGTGAAGGCCGCGTTCACGAGGACCGGGCCCAGCAGCAGCAAGCCCGCGAAGAACGCCGTGCGCTCCAGCGCTCCCTCGTAGTACAGCGGAAGCAGGATGCTCATGGAGAAGGACGTCAGCATGCCCACCATCACCAACACGATGCCCACGGCGAACCGTGGATGGCCGAGGGGGCGCAGGTTGAGCAGCGGGTCCTTCAAGGCCAGCTGGCGCCAGACGAACAGCCCGAGGACCACCGCGCCTGCGACAAGAGACGCGATCGAAGGCGCGGGATCATGCGTGATCTCGCCCAGTCCGTACAAGAGCGCGCTCAGACCCAACGGGCCCAGCACGACGCTGAGCACGTCGATGGAGGCGCGGGCCGTCGAGCGACCGCTGTGGATCAAGGGAAAGCCGAACGCGAGCAGCGCGAGGGCCAGGACGAGGGGCACGACGAACAGGGCGCCCCATCCGAAGCACGTGAGCACGAGGCCCGAGACCGTGGGGCTCGCCGCCAGGCCCACGGCGATGACGGCGCTGTTCAGGGCAAGGCGGCTGCCGAGCGTCCCTTTGGGCGAGTTCGTCATGATGGCGCTCGTGACCATGGGGAAGAACAGACCCGTGCACACCGCCTGCACCAAGCGGCCGCAGAGCAGCGCGGGGAAGTTCGGCGCGACCAGGGCGCAGGCGCTGCCCACGGCAAGCGCGCCGACGCCGACAAAGAACACGCGGCGCAGGCCGAATTGCTTGAGCAGGAAAGGCGCGAGCATGATGGACGTGGCCGCCACCACCATGTACCCCACGATCAGCCAGTTCGCAATGGAGAGCGTGACGCCGAATCGATCCGCCGCTTCGGGCAGCGCGATGTTCATCATGCTCTGGCCGAACGAAGCCGCGAACGAGCATCCCAGCAAAGCGGGCAGCAGCATGCCCCTCGCCCCGCCGCCCCGCTTGCCCGCTATTTCCATTCGACTGCCTTTCCGCGCTCCATGCTCCATCAGCGCCCGCACATCGAAGCAGCGGGCACCTTCAGTCTAACGGCGGCGGCGGACTGCCGGGCATGCGTTTCGAACACGCAACGATGCGGTCACCGATCCGATCGTTTCGGGATACGCGAGGATCCAGGGAAGCGGAGGCAAGGCGCGGCCTCGATCCCGCCCGAGGCGGTCGAAGGAGCGCTTGGCCGTTCCGCGCCGAAGAGGATCGGCCGCGGCAAAACGCGGGCCGATATGCTGCGGGGCGCCTCTCTGAAGCGCCCCGCAGCCGAACCATTATTTCCGTCCGCCGCCGAAGGCAGCGGTTCCCGGCGGGCGCCAGGCCCGCCGGCATGCTAGAAGCTCACGATCCCGAACGTCTGGGCAACGTAGGCCACGAGGATGACGGCGACCAGCACCGGCGCGACGTATTTGATCACGACGATCCACGCCTTCTCGGCCTTGAACGCGCTCGACCGCTTCACTTCGTCGACGATCGCCTTCGGCTTGATGATCCAGCCGACGAAGATGCACGTGAGAAGCGCCACGATGGGCATGATGACCGAGTTGGAGATGAAGTCGAAGAAGTCGAGCAGCGAGCTGCCCTCGCCCAGGGGCTCGATGAACGACAGGTTGTTGTAGCCCATGTTCACGAAGATGCCCGCGGCGACCACCACGACGATGACCAGAACGAGCGCCTTCTTCCGGGGAATGCGCGCGCCGTCCATGATGATGGAGACGCACGTCTCGGTGAGCGAGATGGCGCTCGTCAGCGCCGCGAACAACACGAGCAGGAAGAACAGGAAGCCCACGATGGTAGCGGCTCCGCCCATGTCGGCGAACACGCCGGGCAGCGTGATGAACATGAGCGACGGGCCGGAGTTGGCGGCCACCGCCTCGCCCGAGCCCATGGCCACGAACGCGGCCGGCACGATCATGAGGCCGGCCAAAAACGACACGCCGATGTCGAAGCCGCCGATGCGCGTGACGCTCTGCGTGAGGCTGGTCTTCTTGTCAAGGTAGGAGCCGTACGTGATCATGATGCCCATGGCCAGCGACAGGCTGTAGAACATCTGCCCAAGCGCGCCTATGACGAGCTCTGGAGAGAATTTGCTGAAGTCGGGCACGAGGTAGTACAGCACGCCGTCCAAGGCGCCCGGCATCGTCATCGTGTACACGGCTATCGCCACGGCCATCACGATGAGCGTGGGCATCATGACGAGGTTCGCCTTTTCGATGCCGCCCTTCACGCCGAGCGACACCACCACGAACACGATGGCCATGAACAGCAGCATCCAGAAGAAGCTCTCGGTGTTGCTCGTGATGAACCCCGTGAAGAAGTCGCCGCCGTCGGCAAGCGCCTCGGGGCCGTTGACGAGGTAGGCGGCCGCGTACTTGGTCACCCAGCCGCCGATGATGCAGTAGTACGGCGTGATGATGAACGGCACCGTGGCCGCCAGCACGCCGATGAACGCGTACTTCTTGCCGAAGGTCCGAAACGCCCCGATGGCGGACTGGCCGGTCTTGCGGCCGAGCGCCGTCTCAAGCAGCAGCAATGAGACGCCGAACGTGAACACGAGCAAAAGGTACGTTATCAAAAACGTTCCGCCGCCGTACTTGGCCGCCAGATACGGGAAACGCCACATGTTCCCCAGCCCGACGGCTGACGCCGCAGCGGCAAGGATGAACGCCCATTTGCCCGACCACGAAGAGCGAGCAGACGCACCGGTTGATGCCATTGAAACCTCCGATGTCAGATTGTATCGCAGCCGCCCCGACCCGTTCGCGCGACTCGGTCCGGCCGTTACGCAGTCCGCCCTTGCGGCCCACCCAAATGCTGCATTATACCGGGAAACCTGCTGGCAGTTCACTACTTTTTGACGAAAGAGGCCGTCGGCGGGCATCAGCGCGCTCCTCAAGGGGCGCAGGGGGGAAAGAAAAGCCGTCGCACCGGCGGCTGCAGGCGCGCTGAACGGAGGATACGGGCAGGCGGAAGCGCCGCGGACCGGCTCAGGCGAGCTTCGAGGCGTCGACGGCGACCAGATGGCCGCGCTCGTCCTCGAACACGCACAATCCGCCGTCCTGGCTCTCGTACAACCTGCGGAAACGCGCGAAGCGCTCCTTCGGAACGTGTCGGCGGGGCCTTTCGGCGCCCTCGGCTCCGTCGAGCGCAGGCCCGCCCCCGGCGCACCGGTCGGGCTCCTCGGACGCGACGGGCTCGCGCGGCTCAGCCGGACCCTCGCATGGCACCGGCGCCGGCTGGGCGGCCGAAGGCGAAGCGGGCGCGGCAGGCTCCCCCGGACCGGAGGCAGGCCGCGCGCCGGCATCGGGCGCAGGCGCCGGATCGCAGGCTTCGGCCGCGGGCGCAGGCGTCCCCTGCCCCTCGGCCGAGGACATCGGCTGCTCGCCCCGTTCATCCGTCGCGGAAGCCGGGCACCCGCCGGCATCGCCGGCTGAGACGATCGGCTCCCGATCATCGGCATCGCAAGGCGGGGGGAAGACGGCTTCGACGAACGGCAGCTCCGTGGAAGCGGATGCCGCCAGGGGAGCTGACGGCTTCACAGGAGCAGGCGGCGCAGCGGAACCCGCACGAGGGCCGGCAGGCAGAGGAAGCTCTATATCGGGAAGCTCAAGAGGGGGATGCCCGATGCGCGCCGCCACCTTGACGGCCGGCTCTCCGGACACGCGCGAGGCCTCGCAAGCGGGCTCATCGGCCGAAGGAGGTTCCTCCACGCGCTGGCCCTCGCCAGCGGCAAAAGACGCCGTCGCTTCCGAGGCCGCGGGCTCAGCCTCCTCGGAAGCGATGGAGTCGGGCTCGTCGCAGACCGCGTCCCGGAGCCCTGCTTCGGCATAGCCGCCTTCGACGATTTCCATGCCGGAAGCCATGACGCCGCTCGTCGGCGATGCAGAATCGATGCCGAGGCGGTTGGCAAGGGAGATGTTCGACTGGGCTATGGTCACCAGCTCGCGCGCGCATTCGGACTGCTCGTCGTCAACGGCCCGTTCACGCAGAAGCTTGCCGATCTCGAGCACGCGGCCCCACGAAAGGGCGTCCACATCCTCTTTCATCGACACGATGCGATCGACCTCGCGCGCAACCTTCTTTTCCGTTGACATCCCGAACACGAAAAACGCCTTCTTCCCGTAAGCAAGGCGATCATTGTACCACGTCAGTACATGACCCGCCAGAACACGAGCCCCTGGGCGGGCGCGTTCTCCCCCGCCGCCTGACGATCGCGCGCCTCGAGCACGTCGGCCACCCATGAAGCGGGACGCTGCCCCCGTCCCACCATGACCAGCGTTCCCACCATCGTGCGGACCATGGAATGGAGGAACGCGTTGCCCACCACCTTGATGGAGAGGAGGTTCTCCCCCATGACCGTTTCGGGATGAAAGGATATTTCGCGGACGTTGCGGTGCGTGGGCTTTCCCTCGGCCGAGGCGGCCAAGCAGAAGCTCTTGAAGTCGTGTTCCCCCAGCAGGTACTGCGAGGCGGCCTCCATGGCGGACACGTCCAGGCCTCCGGGCACGAACCACGAGAAGTCCTTCATGAAGATGGGGCATGTGCTGTCCACGCACAGATGGTAATGGTACTCGCGCGCCTGCGCATCGAAGCGCGCCGAGAAGCCGAGCTGCTTCGGCTCCACTTCCCGTACCGTTATCGCATCGTGCGTGAGCGCGTTGAGCGAGCGGCGCAGGCTGGGAAGCGATCGTCCGGCCAGGTCGACGTCGTCCACGTCGAAGCTGACCATCTGGCCGAGCGCATGCACGCCGGCGTCCGTGCGCCCCGCGCACGTCGTCTCGATGTCGCGCTTGAACAGCAGGCGCAGGGCGTCTTCCAGGTCGCCCTGCACGGTCGTCTGGCCCGGCTGGCGGGCGAAGCCCGAGAACGGAGCGCCGTTGTAGGACAGCGTGAGCGCGAGCGTATGGTCGCGAACAGGCCTTTCGGCGGCCGATGCGGTCGCCGCTTCGCGCTCTCGCGCGGTGTTTGGTGTGATGGTTTGCGTATTCATAGCCGACATGATAGACGAACCCGCCCCCTCTGCGAAGAGGGGGCGCTGTCCGCTTGCCAAATTGTTGAATAGCACCACGAAGACCGGACAGGCGATGCGTTGTCCATCAGGCGAGTCCAGCACAGGCCGGACGGCCCGGCGGCCGTCCGTGCGAGCCAGGACCGTTCGAGCGACCAGCAGCGCGCCGCGCGGCCCTACGACGCCAGCCAGACGTCCTGGCCGAACAGGTCCCGCAGCTCGGAGCGCATGATGGAGCTGCGGGAATCCACCGACACGGGCAGCTCGGCGCGGAACTTGCGCCCGTCGTTCTGCTGCACGAACAGCACCACGCCGTCGCGCCCCGGATACGATTTCAAGATGCGGTTCAAGCGAAGCGACTTCGTCTGGTCGAGCGCCGCGGACGCCACCCTCAATTCCAGCCGGATGGGCTTCGCGTCGGCGTCGCTCAGCTCGATGGGCTGCATCTCGAACGCCATGATCTGGTTTCCCCGGTCGTTGTGCTCGAACTTGCCCTTCACCTTGACGATGGCGTCCTCTTGGATGGCCTCGGCGTTCTCGTCGTACTTGAAGCAGATGCACTCGATGTGGCCCGTGGTGTCTTCGAGCGTGAACGTGGCCATCTTCGTGCCGCGCTTCGTGAGCTTCGTCACCACGTTGGACACCATGCCCACGAACACCGCCGACTTGATCTCGCTCGTGCGCTCGGCCAGATCGCCCAGCTGGTACTTCGTCATATGGGCGATGGCGTTCTCGTACGGCTGCAGCGGATGGTCCGAGACGTAGATCTTCATGATCTCCTTCTCGAAGGACAGAAGCTGGCGCTTGGGCCACTCCACGCCATCGGGCGCGGGAATCTCCTCCTCGAAGCCGGAGTCGGGATCGTCCGCGAACATGTCGAACATCGACACCTGGCCCGCCTCGCGGTCCTTCTGGCGCTTCGAGGCGCTTTCCAAAAGCGGCGTCTCGTCCACGAAGAACATGAGCTGCTTGCGCGTGTAGCCCGTCGAGTCGAAGGCGCCGCCCTTGATGAGCGCTTCGAGGGTCTTGCGGTTGTAGCACTTCGAATCGAGCCGGTTCACGAAATCATGCAGCGACGTGAACGGGCCGTTCGCCTCGCGTTCGGCGATGATGGCCTCTGCCACGTTCGCACCGACGCCGCGCACGCCCACCAGGCCGAAGCGCACGCCCTCGTCCGTGGGAGTGAACTCGGCGTTGGACGAGTTGATGTCCGGCGGCAGCACGGGAATGCCCGAGTGGTTGCAGCTGGCGATGTAGCGGATCAGGCGGTCGGTGTTGCCCATGTAGCTGGACAGCACGGCTGCCATGAAGTCGTTCGGATAGTGCGCCTTCAGGTACGCGGTGCGCATAACCAGGATGGCGTAGGCGGCCGAGTGCGATTTGTTGAACGCGTACTTCGCGAACTTCTCGGCGTCTTCCCAGATCTGCTTCGCGATCTCAAGCGAGTACCCGTTCTCGACGGCGCCGTTGTTCCAGTCCTCC
>CAUEBO010000045.1 GCA_958454405.1 uncultured Eggerthellaceae bacterium
CCGCGCAGGTAGTCGGCGTACGGCTGGAACTGCTCGGGCAGGTCGGCCACGTCGGCGGAGATCAGGTGGTTCTCCACCACGCCGTCCAACAGCTCGAACCAGAAGCATGACAGCTGCGTGAGCACCGCGCCCTTGTGCGGGATCTCGTCTTCCAGGATGTAGTCGAATGCGGAAATGCGATCCGTCGCCACAAGCAGGAGACGATCCCCCAAATCGTACAGATCACGCACTTTGCCTTGCGCATCCGGCTTGATATCGATTCCGGCCATGTTGGTCCTTTCGTTGCTCTCTCAGCCCTGAGCCGACGCTGCCGCCTTGCGCGCGCCGTTTCCCCATTATCGTCTATTTCTGGTCTTTGCGCGACTTTCCGCGCGATTTCTGCGCCTTCTGGGACCGCGGGGCCTTCTGCTGCTCTTCTTCGCGGTACAGCGGGATATGGATGGTGAAGCACGCTCCCACGCCCTTGCGGCCCTCGACCTGCACCCATCCGTTGTGACGATCGACGATCTCCTTCACCACCGACAGGCCGATGCCCAAGCCGCCGCTCTCCCGCGTGCGGCCTTCGTCCGCGCGCCAGAAGCGCGAGAACACCATCTTCGCCTCGTCGGGCGAAAAGCCGATGCCCGTGTCCTCCACCTGGATGGCCGCCATGATGTCGCCGCGGCGCACGCGCACGGTGATGCGCCCGCCTTCGGGCGTGTAGCGCACCGCGTTCGAAATGAGGTTGGCCGTTGCCTGGCGGATCATGTCGGCGTCGCCGAGCACCGTCACGCCCCGTTCCATCTCGTAGGTGAGCGTGAGGTTCGAATCGGCGACGAACGCCTCGTGCGTGGCCACGATGCCCTCGATGAGCTCTCCCACGTCCACGACTTCGCGCTTCATGGGCGTCGAGCGGTTCTCGAGGCGTGACAGCTTCAGAATGGCGTCGACGAGGCGGCTCAAGCGCTGCACCTCGGAATTCACCGTTTCCAGACGCTCTTCGTCGGCTTCGAACACGCCATCCACCATGGCCTCCACCGTGGACTGGATGGCCATGAGCGGCGTGCGCAGCTCGTGCGCCACGTCGGTGGTCAGGCGCCGTTCCAGCTCGCGATCGCGCTCGATGGAATCCGCCATCTCGTCGAACGTCTCGCCGAGGCGCGCGATCTCGTCCTCGCCGTGCAGCTTCGTGCGCGCGGCAAGATCGCCTTCCTTGATGGCGCGCGCGGTGCTGGTCATGCGGTTGATGGGGCTGACGAGCGCGCGGGCGAACAGGAAGCCGATGCACGACGCCAGCACGATGGCCAGCACCGTGGCGAACACCATGGCCTGGTACGAGTTGTCGCGGAACTCCTCGTCGGTCGAGCGCAGCAGCGCTTCAGACCCGAGCACCCACACGTTCACCGACCCCACGGCCACGCCGTCATGCTCGATGTTGTCGTATGCGAACTGGTTGTTCGAAGTCGGTTGCGGCGCGAGCGATATCCTGCCCGCAGCCGATTTCCAGCCCTCTCCCGATTCACCCATCTGCGTGGAATCCCAAACGAAGCCCCCGCCGTTCTGGCGGATGGAAACGCCGATGCCGCTGTTCATCGACGCCGTGTACTCGCCGGCCGCTATGACGTCGGGGCTGTCGAGCGTGCCTGTCTCGTCGTAGACGGCTTCGATGTTCCTCGCGGTCGTTTCCGCCAGGATCTTCATGTTCTCCTGCGTGTACGTTTGGAAATGCTGCTCCCACACGAACGAGAGCACGCCGATGGCCACCAAGGCCGTCATGGCGGCGATGAAGGCGAACGCCGCGGTCACGCGCGTGGTGTAGGTGAAGCTGTCCCACCTCAGGCGCCGAGGCTTGCGTTTCCGGCGCTCGCCGCCGGAAGGCAGGACGACAGGGCCGGTCGTGCCGGCGTCGGCGTCGACCGTCACCCGCTCGACGCCGCCCGATCGCGGTTTCGGTTCGGAAGCGCCCCGCCTGTCGGAGGGGTCCTGTCGCCTGGCGTCGTCCACGTGAGGTTACTGGGAAACCTTGGTGGGATCCTCGAACCGGTAGCCCACGCCGTGCACCGTGTGCAGCCACTTCGGGTTGCGGGGATTGTCGCCGATCTTCGCGCGCAGGTTCTTCACGTGCGAGTCGATGGTGCGCTCGTAGCCCTCGAAGTCGTAGCCGAGCACCTTCTCCACCAGCTCCATGCGCGAGTACACGCGGCCCGGATAGCGCGACAACGTGGTGAGCAGCTTGAACTCGCTGGCGGTGAGGTCGATCTCCTCGTTGTTGACCAGCACCTTGTGGCCCGACACATCGATGGTGAGCTCGCCGAACTCCAGCACTTCGCGCTGGGGCTCGGAATCGGCGTGCACGCGGCGCAGAAGCGCGCGGGCGCGGGCGACCAGCTCGCGGGGGCTGAACGGCTTCACCAGGTAGTCGTCGGCGCCCAGCTCCAGGCCGATGATGCGGTCTTCCACCTCGCCCTTCGCAGTGAGCATGATGATGGGCACGTCGGAGTTGTCGCGGATGGCGCGGCAGACGCGCTCGCCCGGCACGCGCGGCAGCATGAGATCGAGGATGACCAGGTCGAAGTGGTGCTTCGAGAACTCTTCGAGCGCCTCCTGGCCGTCGCCGACCGCCGTCACCCAGTAGTTCTCGCGCTCCAGGTAAGCCGTCACGGCGTCGCGGATGGCCTTCTCGTCCTCAACTAGCAGTATGCGTCGCGTTTCGTTGCTCATAGGGGTCACTCCTCAAGCTCGTTGTCTTTCCCGAGTTCTCACGGGGCCCGCACGGCCCGCATCCTTCCCTGTGCAGGCCAGCTCCGAGCGCATAGGTCGTGTTTGCGTTTATTGTAGCAATTGGACTTGAGCGAGCTCGAACCTGTGCGGGAAATGACACAATAAACACCATGGTAACCCGCAGATCAACACACGCCCACCACGCCAAACCCCATTCGTCAGCCGCGCGTCGCGCCAGCAGGCGCAACGCGTCCGGGAACGGCTCGCTGTACGCCGGCGGCCGGCCGAGCGCATCGCGCGGCGGACACGTCGGCAACGTCGCCGGATACGGCGGCCCGGGGTCGGGCGGCGGGCGAAAGGGCGGCGCGCCCAGCGTCGGCAACGTCGCGGGACTCGGCAGCTCGGGCGGCCCGGGTTCCGGCGTGCATCGACGCGCAGGCGGAGGCGGCGTTTCGGGCGGCTCCGGCGGCGCGGGCGGCCGGGGCTCCGGCGGACGGGGAGGCTCCGAAGGCGGCGTGCGCGTCCCCACGCCGAGCGGCGGCGAGGTCCTTCTGACCCGGCGCCATTTTCTGTTCGGCGCCTTGGGAATCGGCGCCGTGGCGGCCGTGGGAGGCGGCGCTGCCGTCGTTTTGGACCAGATGCAGAGCAGCTCTTCCGACGACCTGGCCGTGCTCCAGGTGCCCGAGAGCGCCGTCACCACGTCCGACGCCTGCACCGAGGTGCCGGCCTCCGAGCGCATGGCGCTCGCAAGCAGCTTCGAACTGCCGTACGGCTCGCTCGTCTGGGCGAACGACGACAGCATAGCCGCATGCCTGCTGCCCACCGAGCAGTCGAACCCCATCGTGCAGGTGGGCCTGCTCGCCCTCGGATCCGGCACGTGCACGACCGTGCTCAAGCAGGCCGTGGGCATGGATGAAGGCTTCGAGATATACGACGTCCGCGCCACGTCTTCAGGGCTGGTCTGGACCGAGGCGGACATCCTCGACGGAACGTGGCGCATCTACACCGCCACGTCGGACGGATCGAGCATCGGGGAGCCGGCGCTGGCCGACGAGGGCGAGGCCGATTGGCAAACGCCCACCATCGCCGCCGTGGGCGATCGGGCGTTTTGGCAGGTGCTGCCCAGGGCCGACGGCGAAAAAGCCTCCGAAAGCTCCACGCTGAAGCGCGCGACCATGGGAACCTCCGACGTCGAAGTGGTCTACACGTCGAAGGGCCGCATGGCCACCCCGCCCTACGGTTTGTCGGATTCGGTGGTCATCACGCCGCGTACCGACACGTCCTCCATCCATTACCAGCTCACGCGCATCAACGCCGACACAGGCGCCGTGCTGGACACCATGGCGCTGCCCACGTCCATGCGCCCGCTTGAAGCCGGATACGGCCAGACGGGATTCCTGTTCTCGTTCGACGCCATCTACAACTACGGCGACGGCATTGCGAACCTGGGCACGTACGCTCCCGCGGTCGCCGTGACGGACGGCAGCTACAGCGACGTTCCGTGGTTCCGTTTCAACCGCACGCCTACCGCTGCGCCCGCCTGGTGCGGGCCCTACCTCATGGTGAAATCGACGCTCTACGTGTGCGGCATCGATCTGAACACGAACGAAAGCTTCCATTTCGACGTGGAAAGCGGGGCGGACGACTACGGGGAGTACCTGGCTACCACCGGCACGCACGGCAACATCGTCACATTCACGAACATCGACGACAACCCCGTCAACGGCGAACAGCGGAAGTGCTGCATCGTGAAAGTCTGGACGCCGCTCGCATAGACCTGACCGCCCTCCCTGCGATATCGGGCCGGGGGGCGAGACCGTCGGCCTGCGGCCTCCCAGGATCTCGCCGCCCGGCCCGATATCGCAGGGAGCTCCATGACCTTGTTCGCTCAACCGAAGGGCTCAGGGACAATGCGCTGCGCGTTCGAGTCATTGGTCGCTCAGCTTGCGGGCGGTCGTTTCGCGCTTCATGTCTTCTTGGACAAAAAAGGCCGCGCCCGAACGGGCGCGGCCTTTCGCTTTCGGAAGCGGAGCAGACGAGCTTACTTGCCCTGCAGCACGGCGAGGGGCGTCGCTTCGGTGACGGCGCCTTCTTCGAGGGCGGCCTTGATCTCGTCGTCGGTGTAGCCGAGCTCCTTCATGACGTCGACCGTGGCCGAGCCGAGCATGTCGGTGGGCTCGAGCGGAAGGGACTCGTTGATTTCGAACTGGACGGGGGCCGTCGGGCACCAGCGATCGCCCTTCGGGTAGGAAACCGGCGCGATGTACTCGTTCACGAGCGCGTTCTCGTCTTCGTAGACGTCGAGCGGCGTCTGCGCGGGCTCGCACGGCATGTCGTTCTCCTTGAACATCTTCAGCAGCTCTTCACGCGTGAACTGGGCGAAGCCGTCGTCCAAGATCTTGGTGACCTCGGGGGCCAGGCCCTTGTCGTTCACCGTCTGGCACACCGAGTAGTCGGGATGCTCGGCCAGCTCGTCGCGGCCGATCAGCTTCATGACGCGCGGCCAATCGCGGTCGTACTCGGGCAGGCACAGCACGACCCACTTGTCGTCCTTGGAGTGGAAGACGTTGTTGAGCGGGTTGTTGACCTCGGTGCGGCTCTTCGGGTACGGGTTGCCGTACTGGGCCGACACCATGCCGGTGGACAGCGCGTAGATGCCCGCATGCTGCAGCGCGCACGTCACGTAGTCGCCTTCTCCGGTCTTCTCGCGGCCGACGTAGGCGGCCAGGAGCCCGGCGGCCAAGAACATGGACGCCTGGAAATCGCCGTAGCCGTTCGTCGGGATCATGGGAGCGTCTCCCCTGTTCACCGTGGTGCCGAACACGCCGCCGCGGCCCATGTAGCAGGTGACGTCGAAACCGGCGGCATCCTTCTCGGCGCCCTTCTTGCCATAGCCCAGACCATGGCCCATGATCAGGCGCGGATACTTCGCATGCAGGCTCTCCCAATCCAGGCCCATCTTCGCAAGGGACTTCGTGCGGTTGTTCGTGATGAAGATGTCCGCATCGGCAAGCAGCTTGTGCATGACCTCGAGGCCCTTCTCGCTCTTGAGGTTGAGCGACACGAAGCGCTTGTGCATGTTGGCCATGTCGAAGCCAAGGTTCTCGTCGTCGCTGGCGGTCATGCCGAACACGACCGCCTGGTTGACGCGGCCGGGATCGCCCTTGGCCGATTCAACCTTGATGACGTCCGCACCCCACTCGCCCAGCACGCGACCGGTGGTCGGCGTGGCCAGAAACGTGGTGAGATCGACCACTTTAACACCCTTCAGTGGCAACATAGGTACCTCCTTGGCTCGTTGAGCATTGGTTTTCAAAGCTGCCCATCTCCTTTGCGCGCAGCAACCATAGCTTCTTGGAGATGATCCATTCATTGTGAGTCATCGCAAGCCCGAGAGTCAAATGAGGTACGACGGTTCCCCCATTCTGTCCAATCCCCTCATTGAAAGGATCGGTCGCCCTTGGACGCCGGCGCGGAAGACCGCGAAACGCAGCTGGGCCGGGAACCGAAGCTCCCGGCCCAGCTGCCGAACCATACGCCAGCTATCAGCGGTTTTCTCTGCTCGCTCGCTTAGAACTCAAGCTCCTTCAGGCGGTCGAACACCACGTCCTTGCGGGTGAGGAAGTCCCAGGGGTCGAAGATCTCGTCGAGCACCTCAGGCTTCAGGTTCGCCTCGGGGTCGGCTTCGAGGTTCTCGCGGTAGGTGGGGCCGTCCACGGCGTTCTGGATGTCCTCCCATACCTTCATGGCGTTGCGCTGCACGATGACGTAGGCGTCCTCGCGGCTGATGCCGGTGTCCACCAGGGCCAGCAGCACCTTCGATGAGAAGATGAGACCCTTCGTGCGCCACAGGTTGTGCTCCATCTTGGCGGGGTAGGTCTGCAGGCCGTCCAGCATCCACTGCAACTTGGAGAACATGTAATCGAGCGCGATGAAGCTGTCGGCCAGCGCCACGCGCTCGGCGCCGGAGTGGCTGATGTCGCGCTCGTACCACAGCGCCACGTTGTCGAAGGCCACCTGCGCGTTGCTCTTGACCGTGCGGGCCAGGCCGCAGACGCGCTCGGCCGTGATGGGGTTGCGCTTGTGCGGCATGGCGCTGGAGCCCTTCTGCCCCTTCGCGAACGGCTCCTCGGCCTCGATGACGTCGGACTGCTGCAGCAGGCGCACCTGCATGGCGATGGACTCCAGCGTGGAAGCCGTCACGGCCAGCCCGGCCATCACCTGCGCGTGGCGGTCGCGCGCCAGCACCTGCGTGGACAGCGGGTCAGCCGCAAGCCCCAGGCGCTCGCACACGTACTGCTCGACGAACGGGTCGATGCTGGAGTACGTGCCCACCGCGCCCGAGATGGCGCCCGTGGCGGCAACCTTGCGAGCCTCCTCCATGCGCGTCTGCGCGCGCTTGAGAGCCCAGGCCCAGCTGCCGAACTTCATACCGAACGTCATGGGCTCGGCGTGGATGCCGTGCGTGCGGCCCACGCACAGCGTCTCCTGGAACTCGAACGCGCGGCGCTTGCACGTCTCGCCCAACTGCTTGATGTCCTCAAGAATGATGTCGATAGCCTGCGTGATCTGGTAGCTGAGCGCCGTATCGCCCAGGTCGGACGACGTCATGCCGTAGTGCACCCAGCGGCTGGGCGGCTCCTGGCCCTCCGGCACGTCGGCATCGATGTACTCGGCCATGTTCGTGGTGAACGCGATGACGTCGTGGTTCGTCACCTTCTCGATCTCGTCGATGCGCTCCACGGTGAAGTCGGCGTGCGCGCGGATCCACGCGGCCTCTTCCTTCGTGATGCCGGACTTGCCCAGCTCGGCCTGCGCCTCGCACGCCAGCACTTCGATTTCCTTCCAGATGTTGAACTTGTTTTCCAACTCCCAGATGGCGCCCATTGCGGGGCGCGTGTAACGGTTGATCACGCCGGTCCCTTTCACCCTGTTCTGCCTGATGGCAACCAGCATACCGCAAACGGAGGGCGGCGCGGCGTATTTCACGGAAAGCGCCGTTGCAACGCGCACGCGGGCAGACGGCTAGCAGGTTGGTCGGCTGGCTGGTCGATAGGCGCGCAGGTTGGCGCAGTCAGTCAGCGAGGGACGCTGGGGTGCGCCGAATTCGTGGGATACGAAGGCGCCGCGTACTTTGGCACGCGAGGCTTCGGCATTGCGCGAAGGCGGCATGCCCCAGCGAACCGCAGCTTCGAGCTGTTTCGCGGGTCGTAGACCCGCGAAACCTCACAGCGCCTTGAACAGCGCGCGCACCTTGTCGAGCACGGACGTGTCAGCCACGACGACGGCCTTGTCCCCGGGGAACAGCACCGAATCCTCGGTGACCACCTCCACGTCGTCTTTGGTGCTGACGGCGGCTATGAGGCTGCGCTCGGGCATCGGGATCGACGAGACCAGCACGCCGGCATCGTTCGAATGGTGGCGCATCCGGGGGACGACCACCTCCGAAAGCAGCACGTCTCCGTGCGTGAGCGAAGAGGCCACGCTCACGCTGCCGAGCAGGGTCTCCTCTTCGATGAGGTTGGCGATGAGCGTCGTGGACGACACGCATTCGATGCCCACCTCCTTGAAGATGCGCAGGTTCTTCGGGCTGTTGACGCGCGCGATGCACCGGGGCACGTTGAACACGCGCTGGGCGATTTCACATGAGACCAGGTTGTTGTCGTCTTGGCCGGTCGTGGCCACGAACACGTCCGCGCGGCGGATGCCCGCGTCCTCCTGGTACTTGGAGTCGCATCCGTCGCCATGGATCACCAGGTAGCGCCCTTCGAGCACCACCGAAAGCCGGTTCGCGGTGGCCAGGTCGATGTCGATGATGGCCACGTCGTTGCCGCTCTGCAGCAGCACCGATGCCAGGTACTCGCCGACTTTTCCGCCGCCTGCGATGACGATATACATGGTGCGTCTCCTCAGTCCTGGATGTACTTCGAAAAGGATTCGATCAGCTCGTGGCGCACGCACGCGAGCACCGAGTCGCCGTTGTACAGAATGGATTCGCGCGTGGGGATGGAGCTGGCCGACCCGTCGCCCCGCTCGAACGCGATGATGCGGATGTCGTGGTCGCGCTCCAATTCGGACACGCGGATGGTGCGCCTGTCCGTCCACGTGAGATCGAGCGAGAAGCGCAGCACCTCGAACTCGCCGAACGTGTCCAGGTGCGAGCCATGGCCCGATACGATCTTGCTGAACACGTCCTCGGCCACGAGCGAGGTGCCGCATACGTAGTCGATGCCCAGCTGCATGTAGGCGCGTTCGTGGTCGGGGTTGTAGAGGCGCGCGATGACATGGGGGACGTCGAACAGGCGGTTGCCGACTTCCGCCACCATGAGGTTCGTGTTGTCGGATTGGGTGACGGCGGCCATGACGTCGCAATCCTCCACGCCCGCCTTCAAAAGCGTGTCCTCGTCGAAGCCCACGCCCTGCACGGTGGAGCCGTTGAAGTTGCGTCCCAGGTTCGCGAACGCGTCGGCGTTCCTGTCGATAACGCACACGTTGCTGCCGTTGTCCGACAGCATGTTCGCCAACTGCGATCCCACGCGGCCGCAGCCGACCACGATCACGTTGCTCATGCGGGTCCTTTCGCCGGGCGCTCGGGCGGCGCCGCTTTTCCTGCTCGCCATAGCATACTGCAACGAAGGCGGGCGAAGGCCGAGCCGACGACGAACAGCAACAAAAGAGATGGCGCGCCGAAGACCGTTGCGGCGCCAAGCGATCCGCAGCCCCCGAGGGCGGCGCCGTCGAACAGCTTCGTCGACGTCAGCCGGCGGAAGAAGCTAGATGGTCTTCATCTGGGCGAGGGTGTCGTTGAACCAGTTGTCGTAGTTCGGAGGGCAGTACTTCTTGGCGTTGGCGTAGGAAATGGTGTAGCCGTAGTTGGATGCCAGCCCCGCCACATGGGCGTTGATAGCCTCTTCCCAACTCGACCAGCCCGATTGGCCCCAGCCCCATGCGTTGTAGGGCTTGAAGCAGTTCGAGCCCTTCGTGCTCTCGGTGTTGGAGATGGCGGGAGACCAGCGCGGATCCACACCATTGTTCCATGCGGCCTCGGCGAACGTGGCGCCCTGCCCCGCCAAAGGCGACCCTGCCAGATACACGTCGATGCGGGACGTCCACTCGGCGACGAAGGCTTCCTTGCCCACCGACCAGTCGACGTCGTGAAGAGAGGCCATGGCGGATGCGGCGGACGTCTGCAACGCGGCGGCCTTCGCCTGCTCGGCGGCGGCTATGCGCGCCTCCTCCTCCGCACGCGCTGCCTCTTCGGCGGCGATGCGCTCGGCCTCTTCCTCGGCCTCGATGGCCGCGATGCCCTGGGATATGTCGCGTGAAGCCGTCTTGGCAAGCGTGGCACTGGCCGACGTGTCGGAGATGTCGGCGGCTGCCATCGTCGTATCCGCGCCGGATTCGACCGCAGCTCCCACCGAATCGATGCCGAACGGTTCGGCGTCCTGGGAAGCGCCGCCGCCTGCGGAAGCGAACCCCATGCCTATGCACCCGGCGAGGACGCTGGAAGCGCATCCCACGGCAAGCAGGCGCGCGGCGAGGCTCGATTTCCGTTGTTTGAACCGCTTCTGTGCCAAAACGTCGATTCCCTTTCAGTACCACAGCGCAGCATCCCAAGCCGCCGGAGCGGTTGACAGCGTGGTTTGTTGTGAGGAAGGTTGCTGCCGGAATGGCCGATATGCTGTTGTGACGAAGGATATTTTAGCCGAGCGATGCGCGAATATCAAAAAAGTATGGAGAACCGGTTCATGGTTTGTTCGCTTGACAAACCATGAATCACCGAAAAGGCAGGTGGCTATGCGCAAAGAAAACGGCGGCGAAAAGCGAACGAAATGTGCTTTCCGGCCAACGGCGCGCCGTCCCTGAAAGTCAGCCTGAGCGAACCGCCGACGAGAGCCTCGCCGCGTCGTGCGTCACTGGAAGAAAAGGAAGCGGTACTCGCGCCCGTACGGGGCCATGAGCACGATTTCCTGCGCCGGTCCCGGCACCGAGCACCACAGGATCCCGGCGATGCAGAACGCCACGAACGTCAGAGCGGCCGCCAGCTTCAATGCGGAGGATTTGAGCGCGCAGCCCAGCACGAGGAACCCGATCGCGATGCACAGCATGGGCCAGAGGTATTCCACCATGAGGCCGATCGAGCTCCACGCTACCACGCCCACGCTCATCGGCAGCAGCGTCGCGCCCAACGAGAACAGCACCAGGCCCTTCGAGAACCCGCCCAAGCTCCACCCGTTCCGATCGGGAAGCACCATACGCACGATGCCGAAGATCAAAAGGACGATCGGCCAGCATTGCCACCAGGACACCCCGGCCACGAACTCCGATGCCAGCATGCCGATGCCGAAGAACAGCAAAAACGACCCTATGACCAGCGCAGCCTTCACTTTCGCGGAAGAAGGTTCCTTGCAGGGCGCCACGGGCTGCCGCTGGTCGGCCGGCCAGCACGCCCATGCGGGGGCCGCCGGCGCCGGCCGATCGCCCGGCTGCGGAGCACCGGAGGCGCCCTGGGGCGCCGGAGGCGGAGGCGTCCACGCCGCAGCAGCCGGAGGCTCGGGCGGCACGTGGCCTGAGCCGGGATAGTCCCGCGAGACGTAGCGCTGGCCCGCAGCCGCGGCGGGAGTCGTCGGACCGGAGGCGGAAGGAACGCTCGATTCGCCCCAACCAACGGTGCCGTAGGTATCGGAGCGCACCTCCTGCGGCTCGACGTCCAGCGGCGCGAAGGCCGCAGGGCTCTTCGGCACGGCGATCCACAGCGCAACGTAGGCGATGGCCAAAAGGCCGCCTGAGGCGAGCGTGAAGACGATGGTCAGGATGCGCGCGACGAGCGGGTCGATGTCGAAGTAGTCGGCGATGCCGGCGCAGACGCCCCCCACGAGCGCATCGCGCGAACGGTAGAGCCGCTTCTCATCTGTCACGCTTCCTCCTGGTCGGGCCTTTCGGCGTCGTCGCCAGCGTCTTTCAGGCGCTCGACGCGGATGGTCAGGATGCGGCGTCGGCGCGTGGCCTGGATCTTGAATCGGTACCCGTCGTGATCGAACTCGTCGCCGGTCTGCGGAACCGATTCGAGCATGCTCATGAGCCAACCCGCAATGGTCTCGTAATCGTCGGAGTCTTCAACAGGCCAGCCCAGCTCCTCGGCGTCCTCGACCGGGAACCGGCCGTCCACCAGCCACACGTCGTCGGATTCCTGCTGGATGAACGGGTTCTCGCGATCGGTCTCGTCCACGATCTCCCCGACGATTTCCTCCACTATGTCCTCGACGGTAATTAAACCATCGGTGCCGCCGTACTCGTCCACCACGATGGCCATCTGTTGACGATTCGTTTGCATCTCGGCCAGCAGGGGGAAGATGTCCTTCGTTTCGGGCACGAACATCGCCTGGTACGCGTACCCGGCGATCGGATCGTTTTCCTTGCCGTCCATCAAGGGCCCCACCAGGTCCTTGTAGTTGACGATGCCCACGATGCGGTCGATGTCCTCATGGTAGACGGGCAGGCGCGAGTACCCCGTGCCGCGCATGCGGTCGACGGCTTGGCGCACCGTCTCGTCGTCTTCGACGAAGATCATGTCCACGCGCGGCTGCATGATCTCGCGCACCGTCATGTCGCCGAGGTCGATGATGTCGTGGATCATGCGCTTCTCGTCGTCAAGCAGCTCGTCGTTGTCGGCCACCATGAACCGAAGCTCGTCTTCCGACACGCTCTGGCGCTCGTCGGCGCTCTTCACCCTCAACAGGCGCGAGAGCCCATTCGCCGAAGCCGACGTGAGCGCCACGAGCGGCGATGCGATCTTCTGGAACACCCCGAGGGGCCCCGCGACCGCCTTGCTCACGCGCTCTGCATCGGCGAGCGCCATGCGTTTGGGCACGAGCTCGCCCACCACGATGCTCAGATACGACACGGCGAGCGTGATGAGGACGGGCGACAGGCCGGGCGCGATGAAGGCCAGCCACCCTATGCCGAAGCTTGAAAGCCACGTCGCCATCGGGTCCGACAGGTTCGTGGCCGCAGCGGCCGAGGCGAAGAACCCCACGAGGGTGATGGCCACCTGGATGGTGGCCAGAAGCTGGCCCGAATCGCTTGCCAGCTCCAGCGCGCGCTGGGCGCGCTTGTCGCCTTCGTCGGCGTCCTTCTGCAGCAGCACGTGCTTGACGTTGACGAGGGCCATCTCCGACATCGAGAAATAGCCGTTGATGAGCACCAGTACGAACGTGACGATGATGCTGATCCATATTTCCATAGGTGTTACGTTCAACTCCTTCGTAAGCGGTGAGGGCGCCCTGCCAGGCGCCGGCCCTCGGCGGCATCGGCGCCCCGAGGGAGTTTGTGGGGCTGTTATGCCCGCGCGCTCGCACACGCAACCGCTTACATGACGTACAACGCAATGGCCAGAAACTGCAGCACGCTTCCGGCGAGGACCCAAAGGTGGAAGATGGAATGCATGTAGGGCACCTTCTTCAGCACGTAGAAGATGCACCCGATGGAATAGCAGACGCCGCCGCCCACGAGCAGCCACAGGCCGGGGGCGGGAATGGCCTCGACGAGCGCCGGAAGGAACCAGACGACGCACCAGCCCATCAGCAGGTAGAGGACGGCCGATATCCAACGCGGGCGGAACACCCAGAACGCCTCGCACGCCACGCCCGCGAACGCGACGGCCCACACGAACGCGCACAGCGGCACGCCGCCCGAATCGGCGAGCGAGATGAGGCAGAACGGCGTGTAGGAACCCGCGATGAACAGGTAGATGCAGCTATGGTCGAGGATCTTGAATACCTTCTTCGCCTTCTCGACGGCGATGGCGTGGTACAGCGTGGACATCGTGTACTCGAGCAGCATGGTGAGCACGTACACGAGCGCGGCGAACAGGTACACGCCGCCTCCGTCGTCCAGCGCGCGCACGACCAGGATGGGGATGGCCGCAACGGCCAGAAGCGCGCCGATGCCGTGCGTGACGGAGTTGGCTATCTCTTCGCCCAAGGTGTATTCGCGCACGTTGCGCGCCTTGTTGGCGGCGCTGGCCGAGGTGTTGGATATCTCGCTGCGGTTGGCATACATGCCCGCGTAGTCGTTCGGCTTGAATTGCGAAGGCGTCCAGCCGGGAACAGGGCGCGCAGGTTCGGTGGAGCGGGCCGATCGCTTGGGTTCGAAACCGTTCCGGTCGGCGCTCCGAGCGCCTCGCCTGTCCGTTGTCGCCGAATCGTTCATACCGTCACTCTACCATATTTCCCCGCGGCTTGACCCATCCGAGCCAAGCGGCGGCATCCTCTTCCCTCGCGTCGATGAGCCTGATGGTGGTGCCGCCTATGCCGGCTGCCGTCCTCGCATTGATTGTAGCCGTCCGTGCACGGCGCTGGAACGGGTTCGTCTTCGTGTAGCCGAACTGTATCTTCCTGCGCGGGAAGCTGATGGTCTCGCGCGAGAAGCCACCGTTGCTCACCTGCATGAAGCGGCGGTTGTACGCGAAGCCCGAGCCGCGGAACCACAGCACGGCGCCCACCGCGTCCAGCACGAGCAGGACGAAGCACAGCGCGTAGCCGATGACGGCGCCCGTGTTCGCGAACGACAGCACCATGGCGTCCTCCGACGACAGGGAGGGGTCGACGAACACGTTGACCGCGATCTGCACGACAGCGATCAGCACGGCCAGCCAGAACCCGGAACCCTGGATGATGCAGCGGCGGATGACGGCGCGGCGCAGCGCCACCTTGGCCACCGGGACGTTCTCGGACGGCACGTCGGCGAATTCGGGGATGATGCCGGCGAGTATCTCGGGCACGCGATCGAGCTTCACGAAGGGATGGATGATCAGGCCCCGCTGGTTGAGCCCGCTCTGCTGCTGTTCGCTGCCTTCTTCCACCGCATCGATCTTGCCGAGGGACAGCTCGCAGTATCCCAGCAGGCGGCGGACGAAGCTCTGCTTCACCACCACGGACTGCACGCGATCGACGTCGACGCCCTGGAACCGGTGCTGCAGAAGGCCATGCTCAACTTCGATGCGGTTGGCGCGGCGGCAGGCGCGGAAGCCGCCGTACGATATGCAGGAGCCCACGGCCGAGATCAGCCAGAGCACGATGGCCGCGACCACGAACGCGGCGACGCCGGCCGCGATGACGTTGCCGCCGAACAGCCGGGCGCCCACCGCGGTCACGTTGCCCACCACAGGATCGAGCGAGCCGAACAGGATGGGCACGATCTGGCCTGCGAACTGGGCGACCGCGCCGAAGATGCCGAGCACCACCACGAGGAAGGCCGTGTTGTTCGACAGTCCCGTGAAGACGAGTTCCTTGTTGGACATGCCGTACTCGTAGACCACCTGCCCGGTATCCACCGCGCCGCCGCCGAACACGCCGCGCACGTCCTGCCATATCTCGGCCGGAGCGTCCAGCACGTTGCCGTGCGCGAGCGGCGCAGATCCGGGAATCGCCGCGGCCTGCGCGGAAGCGCCGGGAGCCGCCTGCCCGGATGCGGCGGGCACGGAACCGCTCCGCACCGCCGTCTGGTACTGCTTGCGGGCGAACAGCTCGCGGCGCAGCTCCTCGGCCTGGGTTTTCTGCACGTACGGAACGGTGACGGCCTTGTTCGACGCGCCTCCCGCCGTGTCGATGCTCACCGTGCACACGCCGAAGATGCGCTGGAGGAGCGAAGCGCGCTGGTCCACCGACTGGATGCGCTGGTAGGGCACGTGCACGCGCTTCTTGTTGAAGATGCCCCGGTAGAGGTTGAACTCCTCGGGACCCAGCTCGTAGTAGAGGTGCTTGTAGGCCACCACCTGGTAGGCGGCCGTCAGGCCCACCACCACCACGAACAAAAGCACGATGACGCCGACGACTACCATGAGCTCGGAGATATCGCTGCGCGACAACGATTCTCCTTCGGCCAGCGCGCCCACAAAGGCCGAGAAGCCCGAGAAGAACATGATGACGAGCAGCATGAACGCCGTGCTCAAGCTGCCCAGCCAGATGTAGCTGTGGTGCACGTGCCGGCGCACGGGCTGGTCGGCGGGAGCCCCTTGGGGCGCCTGCGGCCAGCCAGTTGCAGGCTGGGGCGCGCTTTGCGGGCAGCCGGTGGGCTGAGGTTGCGGGATCGCTTGATAAGGCGCAGCGCAGGAGGCCCCGGGCTGAGGCTGGGGCTGCGGGACCGCGCCGGGTTGGGGCGCTCCCTGCGGATAGCCGCCCGGCTGGGGAGCGCTTTGCGGGTACGGCACGCCGGGCTGGGGCGCAGCGTGCGAGGGCTGCTGCGCGTATCCGGGATACGGCTGGGGCGGCTGGGGCGCCCCAGGGGGCGCAACGTGCGGAACTCCAGGCTGAGGCTGGGGCTGCGCAGGTTGCTGAGGTTGCTGCTGCGCAGGTTGCTGCTGGGGCGGCTGAACGGGTTGCTGCGGCGGCTGCGGCGGCTCGCCGGGCTGGGGCTGCCGGTACTGGTCTTCCATCACACGTCCTCCTGGGCGAGGCGCGCGAGCTCGGCGGCGCGATCGCGCAGCTGCTCGGCCTCTTCGATGCCGAGGCCTGGGATCTCGTGCTCGCCAGCAGCCGTCGCAACGGTCACGCTCGACAGGCCGAAGGCGCGCAGAACGGGCCCCTGGCGCGTGTCGGTGTTCTGCACGCGGATGAACGGGATGATGAAGCGCTTGCGCCAGACGATGCCGCGCGCGATGTCCAGATAATCGTCAGAAAGCTCGTAGCGCCAGCGCATGTGGCGGATGGGCGGCAGGACGACCAGCCACACGACCAGGGCAATCGCGTACACGATCACGATGGCAGCCAGCACAGCGAGCACCCATCCCGCAGGCTCCACCGCCATGGCGATGGCGAACGGGATGAAGCAGCACAGGAACACGATGGTGACCCAGATGGCGTCGTTGATGCGCCACACGTTCTTGATCTTCGGGTTGAGCTGGTTTGTCGGCAGGTCTCTCATAGTCGTCCTTCACTCGCTCGACGTGCGTATCGACATGCATATGAACGTTCATGATACCAGAGCGCATCGAATCGCGCGTTCGCCCGGCAGCTTTGTTGCAAGGTTTTTGCGTTCAACCCGCCTGGGCGCTTTTTTCGGCGCCTGCGAGCGCGGGCCTTCGGCGAGATTGCGTCCGGCGGACGCGCATCCCGCAGGCGGGCGCGCATCGGCTTCGGAAACTGCGCATTCGGGCGCGGTTTTGCCCACTCCCGCTTTCTCCGCCGTCAAACCGCCTTTGCCACGGTCCTGTCCGATCCGCCTCCATGGCGCCGGCTGGTCTTTTCGGAAGCATCCGGCCCCAATCGCGAATGACCGAAAACGCGGTCGAATGCGCAGTCGTCGAGCACAAAACCGGGCACGCGGATTCCGCGACCAGGCGTTTTGCGCGACCAAGGCGCGCGAAGGGCGCGGATCGGCCTTGCAGACTGCACATTCGACCGCATTTTCGGTCATTTCTGATTTCGCCCGATGGCGGCTGGTCTTCGAGAAGAACTCGCTCCCTTTGCGAGAACGCCCCCATTCGCCCGGCAGCGAGCGGATCAGCTCGAAAGCCTGCGTGCATCGGTGCGCGTCAACGGTGGTTTCGCCCGCTCCCCGCTTCCCCTTGTCGGAAGGTGCCGCGCGGGACCCGCGCGGGCGGGCGCCGCCTTGGGTGCGGGGGCGGACGGCAGCGTGCACCTTTCCCGCTGCCCGGCCTGCGCGTGTGAGATTCGAGGAGGACGGCCGCGTGCGGTATACTCGAGGGCGAACGGCGAAACGAGCGAATCGAATGACGCGGATGCGCGATGAGCGCGAAGGAAGCGAGGCAACCATGCGCTACGATGAGTTGAAAGACGAGATCAAAGCCGCCATGAAGGCGAAGGACAAAGTGCGTCTCTCCATCCTCCGCCAAGTGCACGGCGAGATAAAGAACATCGAGGTGAACGAGCGCCGCGCCATCGAGGACGCGGACGTGGACGCCATGCTCAAGCGGCTGATCAAGCAGACGAAGGAAACGCTCGACGGCTCCATCAAGGCAAACAACGACCAGGAGCGCACCGACACGCTGACCGAGCAGGTGTCCATTCTGGAAAGCTACCTGCCCAAGCAGGTGTCCGGAGACGAGCTGTCGGCCCTCATCGCCGAGGTGCTGGACGAGACCGGCGCCTCCACGAAGAAGGACATGGGCCGCGTGATGGGCGCTCTCACGCAGAAGACCGGCGGCAACTTCGACAAGGCGGAGGCCGCCAAGCAGCTGGGCCAGCGCTTGGCGTAGACGAGGCGCTCCGATCGCGTGAAAACGGAAGGCGGGCCGAAGCCCGCCTTCCTGCGTTTCATGCGCTTGTCAGCGTAGCCAGGCGCCTGGATCAGTACAGGCCGAACAGGTAGTCCAGCTCGTCGCTCCACGCATCCTCGTCGATGACCCAGGTGCCGTCCTGCTTGGTGAACTCGATGCTCACGTAGCTCGTGGTCATGTCCGTGGACGCGTCCATGACGCGCTGGAATATCTGGCCGACGCTGGCCATTGCGGCAGCTTCGTCCGAAGTGGCTATCTCGCCCGCGTCGACGGCCGCCTGGGTTTCGTTGTAGAACGCCCGGGAGAATTCATACGCGTCGCGCAGCGTCACGTCCGCGTACACCGTGCCGGTATCGCTGTAGCCGTATGCGCCGTCCAGCTCGTAGTCGAAATCGGCGAGCATCCACTCGGCGAACGACACGGGATCCACGCCCAGATCGGTCAGGCTGTACCCGCTGCTGTCGGCCAGGCTCTCGTCAAGCTCGGCGGCAAGCTGCTGCACGAAGGGGCCGTCCTTGTCCTTGAGCTCGTCCAGGCGCGCGCTGGCAGCGGCCTCGAGCGCGGCCTCGTCCTCGTCGAGCGACGAAGAGCTGTCCGAACCGCTGGACGAGGAGCTGATCGCGCCGGAAGAAGACGACGACGGCGTCGTGGAGTCGATCGCATCGAGAAAGCCGGCGCAGCCCACCATCATGCCCAGGATGAACCAGATCACAGCGAACACGATGCCCACGATGCCGCATATCTTGGCGGCAGTGGTCTTGCCGTTCTTCCCGGCTTCCTTCACGGCCTTCGACGCCAGGACGATGGCGACGATGCCGAGCACGATGCCCACGATGGGGAATCCGGAAAGCAGGATTGCCAAGATGCCGCAGACAAGCGCGCCGATGGCCTTGCCGCTGCTGGCTTGGGTGGGCTGATACGGCGGCTGGGGTTGGCTGTAGCCGGGCACGGGAGGCTGACCGTAGCCGGTCGGCTGTTGCCCGGGCTGCTGGGGATAGCCGGAAGAAGGCTGGCCGTACGCCTGCGTGGGCTGCCCCGTGAAGCCTGCCGGCTGCTGGTACGCATCCGGAGCGGTGGGCTGCATGGGCTGGGTGGGAGCGGGCGACGCAGGGGTTTGCGGCGGCATCGCGGGCTGCTGCGGCATCACGGGCTGCGACGCCGGCCCGGGGGCGGGCACGGGCACTGCGGCGCCTGCGGGGACAACAGGCGGCTCAACCGGCGAAGCGGGCTCGGCCGAAGCGGGCTCGGCGGGCTCGGCCGGAGCAGCAGGAGCAGCGGGCTCGGCGGGCTGTCCGACGGCAGCGGCGTCCGGCTGCTGCTGTGAGGCGTCGGATGCGGGCTGTTCGGGCTCCGACGCCGGCTGATTGGGCTTGTGCTGATCGTCCATAGTTCAATCCTCACCGTGGTCAACGGTGCCTGCTAAGCAACCGTGCTGAATAGATGAGTCCAGTATACCGCAATGCAAGCGAAGGGCCGCGCTTCGCGGCCCTCGCTTCCACTGTTTTTACCGTGCGCAACCGCGACAGAATCAGTAGTGCGCCAGATCCTCGTCGCTCACCCGGCCGCGGAACGTGCGGTAGATGATCACGTGGTACACCAGCACCAGCGGCAGGCCGATGCAGGTGATGATGGTCATCCACATGAGCGTGAGCTCGGACGACGATGCATTCATGGCCGTGAGGCTGGCGCCGATGCCATCGGCTGCGGCAACCACGAGGTTCGGGAACATCGAGGCGGCCAGAAGCCCCACCAGCATGACGGCCGAAGCCGACTGCGCGATGAACGCGCCCAGATCGCACTGCTTCTTCACGGCGAAGAACACCGACGCGCCGATGCCGGCCAGAACCAGCACCGCGAACACCCAGCGCAGCGCGGCGAGCGACGGGTCCATGGCCGGCTGGATGCCGAAATGCCCGTACACCGACAGCGCCGCGAACAGCACGAGCGCCGCTGCCTGCAGCGGAAGCCGCAGCTTGGCCGCGCGGGCTTGGAGCTCGGAAGGCTTCGGGGCCTTGAGCGCGAGCCACGTGGCGCCCTGCGCCAAGAACATCGCCAGGCCCAGCAGGCCGCACAGCAACGTGAACGGCGTCACGAGGCCGAGCAGCGGGATGCCCATGTAGTCGCCGTTGGCGTCCATGGGAATGCCCGCGTAGACGTTGCCCACGGCCACGCCGAACAGCAGCGCCGGCAGCAGTGAGCCCACGAAGAAGCAACCGTCCCACAGCGAGCCCCATTTGGGGTCGTGCGCACGGTACTCAAGCGCCACCGCGCGCACGATCAAGCCGAACAGAACCAGCATGATGGCCAGATAGAATCCAGAGAACGTGGTGGCGTAGACCGCGGGGAACGCCGCGAACAGCGCGCCGCCGGCAGTGATCAGCCACACTTCGTTGCCGTCCCACACCGGGCCGATGCTCCTCCGCACGACGGCCTTCTCGGCATCGCCCTTGGCCACGAACGGATACAGCACGCCGGCGCCCAGATCGAAGCCGTCCAGCACGAAGTACCCCGCGATGAGCACGAACACCAGCATGAACCACAGGCCTTGGAAGAACGTGATCTCCATGGCTACTCACCTTCCTTCACCAGGTCGTCGGAAGCCCCGATCGCGGGAGCCGCCGAAGCGTCGCCGGCAACGGCCGCCTCGGCCGCGGGCACCGGGCTCACCACAGGGCCTTCCTTGATGAAGCGCCCCATGACGCGCGCCCATGCGACGATGAGCAGCAGGTACACGAGCAGGAACAGCGTCATGGTGATGAGCAGCTCCACGTTGGACACCGACTGCGACACGCCCTCGCCGGTGAGCAGGGTCACGCCCTCGGGCCCGGTGGCCGAGGGGTAGACCACCCACGGCTGGCGTCCCAGCTCGGCGGTGAACCAGCCGCACTGGATGGCGATGAGCGGGAACACCGGCGAGATGACGATGAGCCGCTGCAGCCACTTCATGTTCTTGATCTTGCCCTTGCGCAAAAACAGAAGCGCGAGGAACACCGTGATGGCGATGAGCCCGAACATGGCCACCATCAGATGGTAGGTTTGGAACACGGCGTTGACCGGCGCGCTCTCGACATCCAGAGCGCCGTATTTCTCGCTTTCAGCCAAATCGTTGAGGCCCTGGTACTCGGTGTCCCACGTGCCCGTGGCCAAAAAGCTCGTGCCGCCGGGGATGGAGAAGGGGGTGACGACTTCCTGGTTCTCCTCGTCGACCCAGCCGAACAGGTACAGGTCGGGCACTTCCCCGTTGTACATGCCCTCCATCATGGCCAGCTTGGTGGGCTGCTCCTCGGAAACCACAACGGCCGAAGAGTGGGCGGTGCCCAGCATGACAACGGTGGTCACGATGCCCACCACCGCGCCGATCTTCAGCGTCTTCATGGCGAAGTCCGCATGCCTGCCCTTCAGCAGGTACCAAGCCGCCACCGCCATGGCCACGAACGCGCCCATGATGAGCAGCGCCACCACCACGTGCGAGTAGCGCGCCCACAGCGACGGGTTGAACGCGGCGGTGAAGAAGTCGGTGATGACGGCCTTCGATCCGTCGGCGGCCAACTCGGCGCCGGCCGGCGTCTGCATCCAGGAGTTCGCGATGAGGATCCACAGCGCGCTCAAGCACGATCCGAACCAGACGAGCCAAGCGGATACCAGGTAGAACCTCGGCGAGACGCGCTTGCGGCCGAACAGCAGGATGCCCAGGAACACGGACTCCAGGAAGAAGGCGAACAGCGCCTCGGCGGCCAGTGGCGCGCCGAAGATGTCTCCGACGAAGCGCGAGTAGTCGGCCCAGTTGGTTCCGAAGGAGAACTCCATCGTGATGCCCGTGGCAACGCCTATCACGAACGTCGCGGTGAAAATCTTCACCCAGAACGTAGTGGCCGCCGCATCGTGCTCGTTGCGAGACCGGTAGTACCGCGTTTCGTTGATGGCCAGGATCAGTCCCAAACCGATGGTCAGCGGCACGAAGAAGAAGTGGTAGGCCGCCGTGCACGCGAACTGCACCCGCGCAAGCAACGTCGGATCGGAGAAGATATCCATAGCACACCCCCTTACTCTCGTCTGCAGTGCTTGAGTATCTTCGCGTATTGTACCACCATCATGGCGAAAATGTTACAGTTTAGATATCATTTTTTGAACCGGGAGCTGACGGGAAGGCGCCGCCGTGCGAACGCGAGGCGCGCGGGCGGGGCTTGACCGTGCGAAAAACGGACGGGGACCTGGCCGGACGAAGGAGCGGGACGGCGGGGCTTCGGCGGACCGTACGGATGTTTCACGTGAAACATCCGTACGGTGCAGGTGTTTGGCAAGCTGCCATTCTGCGGAGCGCAGGCGCAAACCCCGTCATCCTGAGCGGAGCGCCGCGCGGCTTACGATATATGGCCGAGGAAGTCTTTCGTGCGGTCGGACTTCGGATGGTCGAACACCTCTTCAGGCGTTCCCTGCTCCACGATGAAGCCGCCGTCCATGAAGATGACGCGGTCGGCCACGTCGCGGGCGAAGCCCATCTCGT
>CAUEBO010000046.1 GCA_958454405.1 uncultured Eggerthellaceae bacterium
GGCGAGTGCCGCTCCAGCTACGACGTGTGCGCCGACATCGCCGACAAGTTCGGCATCAAGGACGACTTCACCGAGGGCCGCACGCACGACGAGTGGGTCCAGTACCTGTACGAGCAGGGTGCCGAAGCCGACGGCGACATGCCTTCGTGGGACGAGATCAAGGCGCAGGGCGTGTACAAGCGCGCGCTTGAGCCCAGCATCGGCCTCGAGGCGTTCCGCACCGATCCTGACGCGAACCCGCTTGCCACTCCGTCCGGAAAGATCGAGATCTACTCCGAGGCGCTGGCCGAGATCGCCAACACGTGGGAGCTCGAAGAGGGCGACGTCATCAACCCCATCCCGGTGTTCAACCCCGGCTTCCAGGGCTACGGCAGCGTCACCGAAGAGTACCCGCTGTACTGCTCCGGCTTCCATCACAAGAGCCGCACCCACTCGTCCTTCGGGTTCATTCCCGAGCTCGAGCAGGTGGCGCGCCAGCAGCTGTGGATCAATCCGATCGACGCCGAGCCGCGTGGCATCGAAAACGGCGACACCGTCTCGGTGAAAAGCCCCGCCGGCGAGATCCGCATCGAGGCGAAGGTGACCCCGCGCATCGTCCCGGGCACCATCGGCATACCCCAAGGCGCCTGGCATGATGCAGACATGAGCGGCGACAAGGTGGACAAGGGCGCATGCGTCAACACGCTCACGACGTACAAGCCCACGCCGTACGCGAAGGGCAACGGCCCCGCGCATTCCATCATCGCACAAGTCGCTAAGGCGTAAGGAAGGGGGACATCATGACTCAGTACGGATTCTACTTCGATAGCACGCGCTGCACGGGTTGCCGAACCTGCGAGATGGCGTGCAAGGATTACAAGGACCTGCCCGAGACCATCGCGTTCCGCCGCGTGTACGATTACGAAGGCGGCACCTGGACGGACGCCGGCGACGGCATCTACACCTCGGACACGTTCGCCTACCACGTGTCGCTGGCGTGCCAGCACTGCGCCATGCCGGCGTGCATGGCCAAGTGCCCCTCGGGCGCCATCGAGAAGGACCCCGACACGGGCCTGGTGCACATCGACCAGGACACGTGCACGGGCGCGGGAGTGTGCGTGACCACCTGCCCTTACAACGTTCCCGTCCTCAACGAGGAAACGAAGCTGGGCTCGAAGTGCGACGGCTGCGCCGACCGCGTAGCGGAGGGCCTCAACCCCATGTGCGTGGACGCCTGCCCCGTGCGCGCGCTTGAATTCGGCGACATCGAGGAGCTGCGCGCCGCCCATGCGGACACCGTGGACGGCATCGCTCCCATGCCCACGGGCGAGCAGACCACGCCGTCCATCGCCATCAAGGCGTGCCCTGCGGCGAAGGAGCCCGGCGACACGACCGGGGCCGTCAGCAACGAGAAAGAAGTGACGCTCGTCGCTGCCGGCGCGTAAGCCCGATGCCATCGGCGCCACGGAAGCCGGCGTTTCCGTGGCGCCTCCTCTCCCGAGCGGCTGCGCTGGAAAGCGCGGCCGCTCGGGTATAATGGGCCGACGAAACCACACGAGCGGGCGTCGGCCCGCAACGGAAGCGGATGCCACATGCCTCGAGGATTCTTCTTCGACAACACGCGTTGCACCGGGTGCAGAACCTGCGTATTGGCATGCAAGGACTACCGCAATCTGGACGCCGAGCGCACCTTCCGGCGGGTCATCGACTACGAAGGCGGCACGTGGGAGCAGGGCGCCGACGGCACGTGGGAGCAGGATGCGTTCGCCTACCATATATCCCTGTCCTGCAACCACTGCAACAGCCCCGTCTGCACGCAGGTGTGCCCGACGGGCGCCATGCACAAAGACGATCTGGGGCTGGTCTGGCCCGACGTGCACAAGTGCATCGGCTGCGGCTACTGCACCATGGCGTGTCCCTACCATGCCCCCCGCATCGACGAGGACCTCAAGCGCAGCAGCAAGTGCGACGGATGCCGCGAGCGCGTCGCCGAGGGGCTCGCCCCCATCTGCGTGGAAGCCTGCCCCCTTCGCGCGCTCGATTTCGGCAACGCCTTCGAGCTGACCGAGCGCCATCCCGGCACCGTGCGCTCCATCACCCCCCTGCCCGACAAAAGCGCGACCAGCCCGAACCTGTTCATACTGCCCTCCCCGGCCTCCGAACGAGCCGCCGAAGAGGGCGGATCCATCGTGAACCGTCCGGAGGCGGGGCTATGACGAGCGGATTCGACGGATTCTCGCTCGCGGTGTTCACCTCGCTGGCCCCGGCGGGCGTCGTGGCGTTCCTGGCGCTTGCAATCGTGCGCCTTGACGCAAGCGACCATGGGGCAGCCGTGCGCATCGACCGCATGGTGTCGCTTCCGTTCGCGGTCGTGCTTGCAGGATTCATCGCGTCGGCCACCCACCTGGGCACACCCGCGAACGCCCTGCACGTGTTCTCCGGCATCGGGCGCTCGCCGCTTTCCAACGAAGTGCTTGCCGCCGTGGTGTTCCTGTTCCTGGTGGGATCGTATTGGATGATGGCCTTCAAAGAACGGTTCCCCGACGCGGTGGCCAAGCCGTGGCTCGTGCTGGCATGCCTGTCCGGCGTCGCGCTCATCGCAGGCACGTCGCTGGCCTACGACGTGAGCACCGTGCCCACGTGGAGCACCCCGTACACGCCGGCGAACCTCGTGCTGTCGGGGCTGCTGGCAGGGCCCGTGCTGGGATTGCTGTTTCTGGACGTTGCCCGCGTCAGGCCGCGCCGGATGGAACGCGCGCTGCTGGCGATCGCCGTCTTCGCGCTCATCGCAGGCACCGTCGTGCTCGTCATGCACCAGACGGGCCTTGCCGGCATAGCGAACAACGAATTCTCGGCCGATACGCTGGTCCCCCAGTACGCGATCGCCATCGCGGCGCATCTTGTGCTCGGCGCCGTCGGCGCGGGCATGGCGGCCCTGTCGCTGAAGCGCGTGCAGGCCGAACGCACGACGCTCGTCCTGCGCATCGCCGCGAGCGCACTCGTTCTGATCGCCGTGTTCGTCACGCGCCTCATGTTCTACGATCTGCACATGACGGTGGGGTTCTAAGGAGCGTTCGGAAGAGTTCGCAGAGGATGGCCGGTCGGGCTGCATACTGCCCGCATCGAGGGGTGCCCGCCGCCTCACCTCGCTCGCATCGCGGAGTGTCGCCTGGCAGCGCCCAGAGGGGGCAAACGGGTGGCCGGGCAGATGATCGAGTGACCAAAAACACGGTCGAATGTGCAGTCGCCGAGTGCGAAATCGAGCAAGTGGATTTCGCTACCAGGCATTATGCGCGGCTGGGATGCACGAGGGGTCCGAATCGGCTTCGAAAACTGCACATTCGACCGTGTTTTTGGTCACTTCCGGATTTGCCCGCCAGCGAACCGTCGGCGCGGACGCGCAAAACGGCCCGGGTCCGCTCCAGGGCTACTGGTCCTGCGTGTGACGATGGAACGCGAGAAACCCGGCAGGATCGATGTAGGGCACGGAAGAATCCTCGAAGTCGCGAAGATTCCTGGTGATGATGTACTCGCACTGGTTCGTCCGCGCCGTCTCTATCTGGACGGCATCTTCGTAATCATCGATGGGAAGGTCGAGAGCGTCGACGCATGCCGAAGCGGGCGTTGAGTACAATCGACACAACGTGAACAAACCGCGCAGCGCCGTTCGCGCAGCTTCGTCCCCAGCGGCCTTGCGAAGGCTGTAGTACAAATCGGTCGCCTGTGAAGTAGAGAATCCTGCCTCAAGCCTGTCGGCGGCAATGAGCCGCATGAGCTCGACAGCCGGGGCATGGAATTCGCCTCGGCTGTCGAGCACGTAGTCCAAGATGACGTTCGTGTCGAGGAAAACCCTCATAGCTTGCTGCGCCTTTCAGCCCGATCTTTCTCAAGATCGACGGAAGCGTGTATGCTTCCAGCCAACTTGTCGGCAAGAGCAAGTTTGTCCCGATTGGGATTAGACCACAGGGCGACCACTTTTCCGTTTCTGGTCACTTGGAAGTCCTGCATCTCGACAAGCGACATGTATTTGCCGAAGTTCTGGCGAAACTCGGAAGCCGGAATGGTTGCAGGAGTCATGGCGCACCTCCTTCGATAGCACGGAGTTTTCTTGCTTCAGATCATACGACATCTCACGATATTGTACAATAAACAATAGTAATTTGTACAAAATAAAACTGCGCTCCCAACGGATCGACCCCAACGAAGCCATCGACGCTGAGTCGCGGCCCTCAGTGTCCCCCGCCGGCCATCATCTGGGCGGCGTGGGGCAGCGCAGCTACGATGCCGTCCCAGTTCTCGCGGGCGGCTTTCTCGCTGCCGGGCAGGTTGACCACCAGGTGGCGGCCGCGCTGCATGCACAGCGCGCGCGACAGCATGGCGTAGGGCGTGATGGCCAGCGAGTGGGCGCGCATAGCCTCGGCGATGCCGGGCACGTTGCGCTCGCACACGTCCATCGTGGCCTCAGGCGTCACGTCGCGCAACGAGAGCCCGCTGCCGCCGCAGGTCAGCACGATGTCGGCATCTAAATCGTCGCAGGCGTGCACGATGGCCGCCGCGATGTCGGCTCGATCGTCCTTCACCACCACATGGCTCACGCACGACCAGTCGCTCTCCGCGATAAGCGCCTCGAGCGCGGCGCCGGCCGTGTCTTCTTTCATGCCGCGCGTGTCGGAGCAGGTGACGATGGCGAAGTTCAGAGTGCGATCAGACATGCGCCCTCCTCAGATCGTGATTTCCTCGGCAACGTCCAGCAGCACGCATTCGATGAGCGAACCGGCCGTGCGCGATTCAAGTCCTTCCGGCATGATGGCCATGCAGTTGCTGCGCTGGATGACGCCGAACAGCCCCGAACTCTGGTTCTGCGCGGGCTCCACCACATACGAGCCGTCATCGCCTTTGTACAGCGTGGAGCGCAGGAAGATGCGGCGCGGGTCCTTCTTCTTCACGTCGCGCGACAGCTTCGCCAGAACACGCGGCCGCTCGAAGCGCGTGAAACCCTGCATCTTGCGCAGCGCCGGGCGGATGATCATCTCGAAGCCCACGTAGGCGGCAGCGGGATTGCCGGGCAGGCCGAACACGGGCGTGCCGTTCACCAGGCCGAACGTCTGGGCCTTGCCAGGCCGTATGTTCACCGTGGTTATCAGCAGCTCGCCCAGCTGCTCCACGGCGGGCTTGATGTAGTCGAAATCGCCGTTCGAAGCCCCGCCGCTCGTGACGACGAAATCGAAGTCGGCGGCCGCGCTGCGCACCACGTCGACGAGCGCCTCCAGCGAATCCTCGACGATGGGGAGGACGGTGGGCGCCGCGCCGGCGCTGCGGGCGCACGCGGCCAGCGCATAGCCGTTGGAATTGCGGATCTTGCCGCGCGTCGGCACTTCGCCGGGATCGACGAGCTCCGAGCCGATGGAGACGATGGCGACGCGCGGGCGGCGGTACGTCGGAACCTCGACGACCCCGCAGCCTGCAAGGAACCCGACGCCGGCGGAGCCCACGACGTCGCCCGCCTCCACGATGACCTCGCCGGCCTTCGCCTCCTCGCCCGCCTCGCGGACGTTCGAGCGAACCTTCGTCGGCGCCGTGAACGCAACGCGGCTCCCCGTCTTGCCGTCGCCCGTCACCACATCCACGATCTCGTACTTCACCACCGCGTCTGCTTCGTCAGGCAGCGGCGCCCCCGTCATGATGCGCACGCACTGTCCGGGCGCAATGGGGCCCTCGTACATGTCGCCGGCGGCGATTTCGGCAATGACGTCCAGCTCGACGGGCGATTCCGGGCTGGCATCTGCCAGCTCGTCTGCATGCACCGCGAAACCGTCCATGGCGGAGTGCGCGAACGGGGAGATGTCGATGTCGCTGGAAAGCGGCGCCGCGACCACGCGGCCCACCGCATCGAGCACGGGAACCGTCTCGACCGGCAGCGGTTCCACCTTTGAAAGCACGAGTTCGCGCGCCTCTTCGAGCGAGATCATTTCTGGCATGGCGTTCCTTCCCTCAGAGCGCGGGCGGCACGGCCTTCTTCGCCGCAGCCGCATCGGCAAGCACGCAACCCCCGCACCGGCACTACGATGTGGCGACTATTATAGCGCTTCAAGAATATTTCGAACCGCAGGACCTCAGACAGTCCGCGGCCGCACGTCATATCTGCTCGATGAGCTTCGCCAAGTCGGCGCGCGCGTGCACGCCCGTCTTCGCATAGATATGGTCGGTATGCGTTTTGACGGTGGAATAGGCGACCCCCAGCTCCTCGCCCGCAGACCGCAGGCTCCGACCGCGCGCGAGAAGCCCGAGCACCTCCGCCTCGCGCGCTGAAAGATCGAACCGCTCGGCCGCGATACGGCACTTCTCGTCCATAAGGGCATCGAACGCGTCGGCCAGGTCCATGCGGCCGGCCTCTTCCTCGGTCAGGCTCTTCAGGCGGGCGGCCCCCGTCGCTTCAGCCTGCGGCACTTCGATGAGCAGGCTCACGCCACCCTTCGAAGACGGCACGTTCTCCAAGACGATGAACAGGTACACGATGAACAGCGACGCCCCCACCAGCAGCGTGGAAGAGCTCGATCCGAAGTACACGCCAAAGAACGTCCCCGCAGCCAGCCCGATGTTCATGCCCGTTTTCCCGACGCCGAACACGGTGGCCGCCGGAGCCTTCGCGCGCGCAGCCCGATCGGAAAGCGCGGCCCAGACATAGGTTTCAAGCAGAATGTAGCCCGACATGATGGCCGCCCCGGCCAGCGATTCGCGGCCCACGCTGAGCAACGGCAGCAGGAACAGGCCCGCCGCCATGAGCGGCACGATGAGCTTGTAAGCCAGGTTGATCTTCGAGTCCCTCACCAGCACGATGCTGGCCACCGACACGGCCACCATGACCACCGCCGCACCCGCGAACACCTGCAGCCCCACGCCCGACGACGTGAACGAGAGCACGGCCGTGTTGCCGCGCATGAATCCCGGCGCAAGGCAGTAAATGGCCAGGATCAGCACGAATCGAATGGGCACGGCCTGCGCCAGCTCGCGCAGGGCGGGCCGTCCCCCCTCCCCCGCGCGCCGCGGAGCGCCTGCCCGGCGATCGGCCGCCGGCCGCGCGGGCGCCGGACCCGAAACGGCCCGGCTGCTCCATCGCAGCAGCCCGATCGACAGCACGGGAAGCAGCATGGTGGCCGCCAGGGCGACCGCGAAGGGCAGCATGTTCACCACGAGGAAGAACGCCACGCCCGCCACCATCGACCCGGGGATGGCGTACTTCTTCGCATAGTCCGAGGGAATGGCCGTGTACGCCTCGGCCCACAGCAGCAGGATGCCCGCCGAGCCCACGCCCGACGCCACCGCGCCCGCCATCACCACCGCGCCGTCGAAGCCCGCGCCCGACGCCGCGAGCCCCGCCGTGCCCAAGACCACCAGGCACAGCATGGCCAGCACGAACGGTCGGCTGCCTCCCAAAGGGGACATCCGCAGAGCGACCGCCCCGAACACGATCATGGCAGCGCCGTTGGCGAACACGTTGGCCATCCATGCCTGGATGCCCAGAAGCTCCGAGGCGCTGCCCCACAGCACGCCCGAGAAGAAGGCCACGTGCACCCAGCCCCAGCAGGCGCCGAATCCCAGGCAGTGGACGACGAGCCACTCAGGCGTGAACCCGTCGGCGCGTTCGCCGCCGGCATCACGCACGCCGGCTTCGCCTTCGAGCGCGGGCGCCGGCGTCCGCGGCTCCCGCACGTTTTCCTTGTCCACCAAGCCCTCCCCCGTTTCAGCGGATGCCCTGGCACCCGTTTATCCCGAAATCCCCCGAGCCTCCCGATTCCCGCGAGCGGACCCGAGCGATACGCTTGTTCCCGCATTCAAGGGTAGCGCACGATCGCCTGCCCGTGCAAGCGACAAGAGAGGGAGGATCACCATGCATGATCAGAAGGAAGGACTCGGCATTTCCAGAAGGGGATTTTTGCAAGGAGCGGGCGTGACGCTGGCATCCGCGGCGGCGCTCGGCATGTTCGCCGGATGCAGCCCGAACGGCTCAGGCGACGACGCGGCGTCCACCACTGCGGGCACTGCGGCTCCTGCCACGTACGAGCCCGATGAGACGATGGACGTCGACATCGTGGTCGTGGGATCCGGATCCTCCGGCGTTGCGGCCACCGTCCAGGCAGCGGAGCTGGGCGCGAACACGCTGCTTTTGGAGAAGAGCACGCAGACCGGCGGCAACGGGCGGCTCACCGAGGGCATGTTCGCGCTGAACTCGCAGATGCAGAAGGAGCTCGGCGTGGGCAACGGCGTCACCTTCACGGACATCATCGCCGCCGAGCAGGAATTCTTCAACTACCGCATCAACAACCTGCTGTGGAAGGACATGGCCAACGCATCGGGAGACAACATCGACTGGATGGCGTCGCACGGCGTGAAGTTCTCCGGCGTGGTGGACGACTACCACGGCCTGGGCAAGTTCGACTGCTTCCACTGGTTCGTGGACGGAAGGGGCAGCAACTACATCGATCCCATGCTGGAAAGCGCTCAGAGCATGGGAGCCGTCGTTATGACCGAAACGCCCGCCCTTGACCTCATCGTCGAGGATGGGCAGGTCAAGGGCCTGTATGCCGAGAAAGCGGACGGCGGCATCCTGCAGGTGAACGCCAAGGCGGTCATTCTGACATCGGGCGGCTACGCCCAGAACGCCGACCTCATGGCCGAGCGCGGCTGGGACCTCACCTATTCGCACAACAACGGCGTGGAGGGCCACGACGGAGACGGCCTGCGGATGGCCATTTCCGCAGGCGCCCATGACGTCTCCCGCGAGCGCTGCTTCCTGCGCGAGGCGTACTCGTACGGCATCGACTTCTTCGCCGACATGAGCCAAACCATCCATCGCGGAGGCCCCGTGCTGTGGGTGAACCAGGATGCCGAACGCTACACGAACGAGGGCTGCGGATCGTTCGTGCCCCAGTGCGTCGGCAACGCCGTGCACACCCAGGCCGCATCGTATCTGGTGATGAGCAAGGACATCATCGACACGTTCGTCGAGAGGACGGGCTATGCCGGGCTGCAGGCCGACATGGACGACGCGGCAAAGCAGTGCCCCGGCGAGAACGTCTACAAAGCAGACAGCATCAAGGAGCTTGCCGAGCTGCAAGGGCTGGACGCCGACGCGCTCGCAGCCACGATCGACCGGTACAACGAGCTGTGCGACAAGGCCGTCGACGAGGACTTCAACAAGTCCGCCGAGGACCTGGTGGCCCTGAAGACGGGCCCGTTCTACATCTTCCGCCAGGACATGGCGTTCTGGACGTCCATCGGCGGCATCGACACCAACCGCAAGATGGAAGTGGTCACGGCGAAGGGAGAGCCCATTCCCGGCCTGTACGCCGCCGGCACCGACGGCTGCAACCTCTACCGCGAAACCTACACGATGAGCGTGCCCGCCTCGTGCAACGCCAACAACTGCAACTCCGGACGCACGGCCGCGCGCAGCGCCTGCGAAGCGCATGTGAAGTAAGCTCCCAGCCCCTCCCGCGACGAGGCCGCCCCGATGGGCGGCCTCGTTTGCGTTTGCTTCGTCTGATTTGCCAGGCGCACGTACGTCAGCGAGAGGGGCCGGGGTGCGTCGCAGCGTCGAGCAGTTCCGGCGACTGTTAAGCCGTCGGAACCTGGATGTTGTAGAACGCGGCCATGCCAGCGTAGGTGGCGGCGGCGTCCAGCTCCTCCTCGATGCGCAGCAGCTGGTTGTACTTCGCCACGCGGTCGCTGCGGCAGGGAGCGCCCGTCTTGATCTGGCCGGTGTTGCACGCCACGGACAGGTCGGCGATGGTGGTGTCCTCGGTCTCGCCGGAGCGATGGCTCATGACGCAGGCGTAGCCGGCCTGCTTCGCCATCTCGATGGCCTCGAGCGTCTCGGTCAGGCTGCCGATCTGGTTCACCTTGATGAGGATGGCGTTCGCGCAGCCCAGTTCGATGCCCTTGGCCAGGCGCTTGGAGTTGGTGACGAACAGGTCGTCGCCCACCAGCTGCACGCGGTCGCCGATGCGGTCGGTCAGCTCTTTCCAGCCGTCCCAATCCTCCTCGGCCATGCCGTCCTCGATGGAGACGATGGGGTACTTGTTCACGAGCGCTTCCCAGTAGTCCACCATCTCGGCGCTCGTCAGCTCGCGGCCCTCGCCCGCCAGCACGTACTTCTGCTTGTCCGCGTCGTAGAACTCGGTGGAAGCGGGGTCCATGGCGAACATGATGTCGGAGCCAGGCTTGTAACCGGCCGCCTCGCAGGCCTTCATGACGTACTCGAGCGGCTCCTCGTTCGTGGTGAAGTTGGGTGCGAAGCCGCCCTCGTCGCCCACGCCGCCGCCCAGGCCCGCATCGTGCAGCACCTTTTTCAGGGTGTGGTAGATCTCGGCGCACCAGCGCAGCGCGTCGGCAAACGTGGGAGCGCCCACGGGCATGATCATGAACTCCTGGAAGTCCACGTTGTTGTCGGCGTGCACGCCGCCGTTCAGGATGTTCATCATGGGCGTGGGAAGCACGTGCGCGTTCACGCCGCCCACGTACTTGTACAGCGGCAGCTCGGCGGACTCGGCCGAAGCCTTCGCGCAGGCGAGCGACACGCCCAAGATGGCGTTCGCGCCCAGCGCACCCTTGTTGTCGGTGCCGTCCAGCGCCAGCATGATGTCGTCCACGGCGCGCTGGTCGTCGGCTTCAAGGCCGATGAGCGCGTCGGCGATCTCCTCGTTCACGCGGGCGACCGCATCAAGCGTGCCCTTACCCAGGTAGCGGCCCTTGTCGCAGTCGCGCAGCTCCACAGCCTCGAACGCGCCGGTGGACGCGCCCGATGGCACGGCAGCGCGGCCGAACGAGCCGTCTTCCAGCACGACCTCCACTTCAACGGTCGGATTGCCGCGCGAATCGAGGATCTCACGCCCGAACACATCGATGATGACGCTCATGAATGCCTCCTTGTGGGATTTGACGTAGCTCCCCGACCGAAGGGGCCAGGGCAATGCCTCGGGGCTATCATAGCATGTCGGAAGGCCAGCCCGCGGTTTCACGCGCGTTAAACACAGCTCCGAACGCCTAGCTCAAGGATCGAAAGGGTATTGCGAAACAACAAACAATGCATCCGGTGAGGAAGGGAGCTGCGTCGATCGACGCAGCTCCCTTGAGGATCATCGCTATGAAACAGTGCTGCCGTTCGGCTATTGCGCCTTCCGCCGCGCGAACGCTGCAGTCCCTATCGACACGATGCAGGCAGCCATGCCCAGCAGAGCTGTCAAAGCCAGCGGATCACTCGTGGGCGGCATCTTCGACGTCGCAACGGAAGCGTCGCCTTCACCCCAATTCTGACCGGCTGCCGCTTCCGAGCCCTTCGGCATCTCCCCCGTGACCACGTACGTGCTGAAATGGCTGGTCTTGAAGCAGAGGAGATCGCCGTCCACCCAGGTTTCCTTTTCTTCGAGCAGGCCGTCATCGCCCACATAGCTCACTTTGAGCGTTTTCGCGTCAAGCGCACGCATCGACTCGGTCATTTTGACTTTAACGGTAATGGAGAGCTCCCCCGTCGCCTGATCGATGGAAACCTCGTTGCCGCCATTGTCCGCCAAGAAAATGTCGAACACTTCGGCGATCGTCTCACCATTGGCCTTCAGAGATTCCACGACCTGCTGAGCTGCATGCGTCAAATTTTCCGCAGTCGCCACCATCAGGTTCAAGCCGTTTTCGCCAGCGAGGGATTCCAGGGCTTTTGCCGTGGCGCTGTCAGATGCCTCGATTCTGGCCGCATACCTGGAATCGCCCGGTGTCGAGGCCATTGTTTTTGCTTGCACCGTCAATGCGCACGTCGCTGATTTTCCGCCCGCAGCAGCCGTGATGAATGTGGAACCCGCCTTGTGGATGGACACCTTGCCAGCAGCGTCAACCGTTGCCACGCCGGTGTCGGACGACGTCCACGCAACCGCAACGTCATCGGCATCGGCGGGGTTCACCGTCGCAGTCAACGACAAATGCTCGGTATCGCCCACCACCACCGTCTCAGCCGTTTTCGACAACGTGATGGACTGCACCGGATTGGACACGGTCACCGTACAGGTCTGATCTGCTGCAACGTCATAGTCCGCGCTCACACCGCCGCCCAGGTCAATACTGCCCTGCGTGGAAACATGCAGCGTGATCGTCGCGCCGCCCGACTTCAAGGCCGATACGACGCCTGCCGTTCGATCTCCCTGGACGCCGGCGACATTCTCATTGCTTGAAGACCAGCCCACGCTCGTCGGCACGTCAACCGCTCCTGGCAAAGCCCCTTTGCATACCGGCGCGATGGTCGTCGACTCCCCCTTGATCAGGCTGACAGCGTCCGACTTGAACTCAATGGTCTTGATGGGGTTGGCAACGACGACGGTGCAAGCATCCTGGTAACTGCCGTCTTCGGAGGTGGCAGTTATCACGGCTTCGCCCTTCCCCACGGAAGCCACCTTGCCGTCGGCGTCGACCGTTGCCACGCTGGCATCCGAGGACAGCCACGTCACCCCCTTGTTCGTTGCATTGTCGGGAGACACCGTAGCTTTAAGCGTATCGGAGGCGGCTCCGATGAGTGCTAGTTTGTGTTTGTCAAGGCTCAATCCATCGACATGCTGGGCCACCGTCACAGTGCAGGTCGCCGTAAAACCACCATCTTCAGATGCGGCGGTGACGACAGCCGTGCCCACAGCGACGGGACTCACATTCCCGGACCCGTCGACGGTGACGATGCGCTCATCGCTCGACGACCAGGAAACGGTTTTGTTCGAAGCCGTTTCGGGAACCACCGTGGCCACCAGCTGCGACCCTGCGGTGCCCATATACACATCAAGGCTCGACGTTCCCAACGTGACACCCGACACCGGCGTAGTCACATTGATGGAGGCTGTAGAGGCAGACACCCCTCCCGCCGCGGCCGTAATGCGAGCCGTGCCGTTGCCCGCCGCCGTCACCATGCCGGACTGATCAACCACCAGCACGGCCGCGTCAGAGGACGACCATACCACCTTGTCGGTAGCATCCGCGGGCACAACGCTTGCGGAAAGCTGGGCGGTTTCTCCAACCTTGAGCGATGTCGGCGCGTCGGAAACGGTCACATCCGTTGCAGGTATTGCCTGCGGCACAACCGTCACCTCATAGGTGTCGGAAAGCGAGCCGAGAGCGGCCGTCACGGTCGTTTTGCCCAGACCAATCGGCGTCACCTTGCCCGTTTCGTCAACCGTGGCCACCGCTTCATCGGATGAAGACCAGACAAGTTCATCGGCATTGTCGGCGTCGGTCGGCGTAATTGCTGCCGACAACTGCAGCGTCGACCCCAATGCAACCGAGGTTGCATCCCCGGTGATCTCAATATTCGTAGCGGGATTCGCTTCGGTGTCGTCCACCACATGCACCGTCAGCTGGCCAAACTCTGCAACCTCCCACGCATCCAGATGCTCCATCGAACCGCCATGGTCGTCTCCGATAAGCATGTACGCGGTGATGCTGGCATCGCCGACGTTGCGCCCGAGCATGGACGACACGTGATAATAGCCGCCAAGACCCTCCCAATTCCATGCAATGGGAGCGACATAGCCGTTATCGCTTTTGAAAACCAGCAGCTCGCCCAAAACAGCTGACGGGTCAATATCCCCGATTCCCTGAACCAGGGTAGCGAGGTCGAACGTCTCGCCTTGCTTGATAGTCAGCTCGGACTGGGAGAGCGAGAGCTTGCTCACCTCATCGGCCCTGTTGCCAACCGTCACTGCGCACGTTCCCTCATTGCCCCACATATCCTTGATGGTCACGTCGGTCGTTCCTGGTTTGTGGGTCTCCAACCTGAGCATCCCCCGCTGGGTCGTCACGCTTGCAACTTCCTCGTTGCTGCTCGTCGCCGAGACGACCGTGACATCACCAAGAGTTGGAGCGCCATTTTGAAATCCGCCCGCATGACAAGAGGTGAACAGCTCGAGAGCCTCATCGTCTTCGTACGATGCAAGCCCATGACCACCAGGAGATATGATGAAACTACCCTCGTCGTAAACCGTGCGTGCGTTCTGGACGGTGAGCGTTGGCGAATCCGATGCAACCACCGATATCGCTATCGTAGCCAGGTCGACGGCAGCACCGCTTCCCTGCACCGTGCTCTGCAGCGTTACGGTAGCTTCTCCAACGGCACGCGGAAACAGCCTCAATGCATAGTCACCGTCTACACCAAGCGCCTGCGGATCGGTTTCAAGTTGAGCCGAGACAACCGATTCATTCGATGTCGCAACCACTACCTGGACATCCGAGGTTACAGGGCGGCTCGAATCTTGCAGCGCCAAATCCAACGGAACGAACGTACTCGGCTGAACGGGTTGTCCACACGGGCAATCAACGAACATGGGCACGTCTACCGACGACGGGCAGTCGATGCTCGTAATTGGGTTCGATGCGGCGGCAACAGTGAATTCGATGACCTGTTGACCCCGATATGTTCCATGCTTCCCCTCGAACGAATAGTCGATGGTAAGCGTAGCCGAACCTGAGCCTGTCGCTTGAACCACAAGCGACGACGAACCCTCGTCAATGCTCACCGTGGCAACCGACCCATCGCTTGAACTCGCACGGAAATTAGCAGGCGCATTGCGATCATCACTGTTCTCGGCGTAATAATTCGACGATTCATCACCCTGCGAAGGCGTATACGACTCCGGAAGGCTGAAGCTGCAGCTGCCTCCTACAAGAAACGTCCCCTCTGCAGCCGCCTCATGCACGACCCACAGTCCTGTCCGTGATTGCACGCCCTGAGGCAGTACCTGATCTTTGCCAAACCGCTCAACGAGCGCCGTGGTATCTGTAATGCTGTTATGACAGCAGCTGAAATACGTAACCCCTTGCGGAATAGAGGCCGCGTCGAGCTCCTTCAGATTCGCGTTATCCTGAACAGAGAGGCTTTCCAGCGCGCTGCACGCCGAGACGTCAAGAGAGGTCAATCCTGAAGTTGAAATGCTCAAGTAGGTGAGATTCGGCAGCTGGGAGCCCTCAAGCGAGGTAAAATCGCCGCGCTTGCTGATGGACAGTTTCGTGAGGTTGGGCCAAGGCTCTTGCTCGAAATCAGGAAGGTCGAGATGCTCGGTCCCTGTCAAAAAATACTCCGAGAGCGACGAGCAGCCGCTCACGTCCAGGGATGCCAGCGACGCGCACGAGTAAATGGTGAGACGTTGCAGCTGATCGAGCCCGTGCAAATCTAGCGATTCCACGGCAGGAAGTTCGTCGCAACTCACGCGCGACAGTGTCGAGCACTGCGACAAATCTATCCCTGTCACCTGGGTATTCGACCATCCAACAGGCGATCCGGATTCGTACTTTTTCTTCAGGTCGATTTCGTACGGAACGACGTTCTCCACCACCGATTCCTGCCCCGACCCATCGCGAACCGTCACATCGAATGACGAGGGAAGCTGCACGGTTCCGGAAGCATTTTCGATATCGTACAACGAAACGTATGCATCTCGTTTCGGCGTACCGTCTTCGTTGTATATAGGGAAGCCATTCTCATCATATGATATTAGATTGGCCACTTCGCCAATGTACTTCACCTCGGAAGCAAGCGCCACATCAGGTGAAACCGCAGGAACAAGCCCACATGCCAGCATCATCGCACAGAGCACGCGGATGATCTTGCCCGACGGGGCAAGACGGGCCCGTTTTTCGGCTTTTGTTTCCATGTCGTTCGTACCTCCGCTTTTCTGCACCATGCCGATCGCTCAAAGGCTGGCCAGCCGCGCTAGCCAACCCATACGCGCTCGATTTTCTCCAACCAAGAATCGGCATGCAACGGATTCGACACGAACGGTGTCTTCGTTGTAATAATTACATGCAGACGTGCAGATAGTCGATACAGGGCGAACAACATTACTGCAGCGCGCACCTGTTCGCCTCACTTCAGCGAGACCGTCGCTCCCTCATCCGGGGCGATGCTTTCGCGCTCGCGCACCACAAGATCGATGAGCTCCTGCTGCGAATGGACGCCCAGCTTGCGGTAGACGGCGCGCACGTGCGTTTTCACCGTATCGGGCGACACGGTGAGCTCCTCGCAGATGGCCCGTCGCGTCTTGGCCGCAACGAGCAGGAGCATCACCTCGCTTTCCCGCTGCGTCAACCCGTGCTCAGTGGCGACGAACCGGGCGACCCCCGCCAAATCGCCCATTTCCAAACCGCCTTCGCCGGGACGGACCGTGCCCCAGCCGTGCTTCAGGTTGCTGCCGCTTGAAAGGAACAGCGCCGCAGCCAGCAAAAAGCAGGCGGCAAGGCTGGCAAGTACCGCCGTCTGATCGACCGGCCGCCCGATCAGCAGCACGTGGGCCGCCATCCCGCCGGCAACCGCCCCGAAGAACAGCGCCGTGCCGGGGCAGCTGGCTATCCACGTGGCGGGAAGCCCCATGTTCTTCATCAGGCACGCGCCGAGGCTCCACAGCACCAGATCGAGATAGCAGAACCCAGCCGCAAGCACGGCGAGGCCGACCGGGTGCGCGTCGGGCACCGCCGCCAACAGCACGAACCCTGCCGCCACGAATGGAAACGCCACCTTGTAGATGAGGCGGTTGAAATCGATCCGAAGGAACACGAGCGTGGCGAGCATCAGCGCAGCCGCCACCAGCTGTCCCGTGAGCATGTCGATGGAGCCTGCCGCATGACCGGCACCGTACAGCGCCAAGCCCGTGTACAAGGCGCCGGCGGCGATGCCCTGCACGCACGACGTGGCCACGAACTTGGTGGGAAACGGCAGGTCCACGTCCTTGCCATGCGCAAAGTAGCGCGCCCGCGGAAAACCGCTCACCACGCGGCGGAGCAACGCCGCCGTCGCGAAGGGCAGCACGAGCGCGAGCCCCGACAGCGCCAGGGGCGCTTCGGACCCGCCTTCGCCGGCAACCGAGCACAGCACGAACACGGCTATTCCCACCGCAGTGCCGATCATCCCCTGGTAGAGCGTCTGCTGCGTCCCTATCCAACCGAACACGCGGTCTATCTCCACGCGGAACAGCGCGGCGCCGACGCCCGTCAGCACACTCATCGTGGCGTAGAGCGCCGCATCGGCCGCGAAGGGAAGCGCACGGTCGAGCGCCCATACCAGATGCAGCGCCGCGGCAAGCGTCATGACGGACGCCAGCGCAACGAGCCAGGCCGGTCCGTCGGGCACCTTCCGCGTTCGCTTGAACCAGATGGCGACCGCCAGGCTGGCCACCGCCATCACCAGCAGCGGGCCCATCCACGCCGGAAAGAGCCACGCCTGGTCGACAGCGTTCCCGCCCGTCGTTGCAGCCAACGGGTTCACGTTGATGGAAGGGCCCGTGCAGCAGGCCACCAACCATACCGAGTAGCCAGCCATCGTCAGGGCGATGCGTCCGCGCCCCGCCCCGGACTGCACGACGCCCATGACCACGCTGCTGCGCTCGCTCGATGCATTGAAAAGATTGCGAACCTGATCGTTCGGCATATCCTCCCCTTCTCTCCCTGGTCACAGGATACCGTGTTCCGCCTCACCCCGGAGGGTGAAAACGCCCAAATCGGCATTTTCCCTGTCGAGGGCGACGAAACGCCTGGCGGGCGCATGCTAGGGTCGTATGGTCCGACGCGGAGGGCGTCGGGCGGACGGCGGCAAGCTCGGGAAAGCGAGCCGCCATCCTGTCAGGGAGGAAGGGATACCATGGAAGACAAGAACATCCTCAACATGGACCGTCGCAGCTTTTTGAAGGGCGCGCTGGCAACCGGCGCGGCAGGCGCAGCGGCCGTGGCCGGCGCGGGCGCGCTGGCCGGATGCGCGGCCCAGCCCCAGTCGAGCTCCTCGTCGAGCTCCAGCAGCAAAGGAGGCGCGTCCTACTCCTTCGAAGAGGCGCCCGAGCCCATCGCCGACAGCGAGATCGGCGAGACGGTGGAAGCCGACGTCGTCGTCATAGGCGCGGGCTTCTCCGGCCTGTGCTGTGCGCTGTCCGCGGCCGAAAACGGCGCCAACGTCGTCGTGATCGAGCGCATGGACCACGTGCTGGGACGCGGCGGCTCCATCTACGCCATGAACTCGAAGCTGACGAAGGAGAAGGGCTACGAGTGCTCCGTCGAGGAGATCGCGCAACGCTACAAGCGCATGATGGGCTACCACTCCTACCGCGTGGACGGCCGCAAGTGGATGATGCACTTCAACCGCTCGGGCGAGGCCATGGACTGGCTCATCGACCGCATGACCACGGCCAGCTCGGTCGGCGGATACGACCTCACGCCGGTCATGGAGCACTGGTACGAGGATCCCGAGGACATCAACGGCGAGTTCCCCGGCACGCACGAGTTCCTGGACGGCCCGAACGGCAAGGGTCCCGACGACAACCCGCAGCAGGACGTCTGCGACAACATGGCCCTGTACTGCACGGAAGCCGGCGTGGACATCCGCTACTCGACCGAAGCGAAGCAGCTCGTGAAAGACGGCGAGAAAGTGGTCGGCGTGGTTGCGAAGAACGGCGACGACTATGTCCGGTTCAACGCCAAGACCGGCGTGGTCATGGCAACGGGCGACTTCGGCCAGGACAAGGAAATGCTTGAGAAGTTCATTCCCTGGGCGGCGCATCAGACCGACTTCGGCGGCATCTGGGACGGCTCCGGCCACAAGATGGCCTACTGGGCCGGCGCGGCCGTGGACAAGAACGAAACGCCCACGCCCATGATCTTCTGCTTCCAGTGGCGCTCCATCACCCGCCAGGTGCGCGCGTTCCAGGGCCTCATGGTGAACTCCGACGGACGCCGTTACGACAACGAGGACAACGTCATCTCGCACGGCGCGCTGGCGCTCACCCACGAAAAGGGCCACTACGCATACGCCATCTGGGACGACGACTACGCTAACGAGCCGCAGTGGCAGAACCACCGCTACGTGGATGGCCCCAAGGTGTTCGACACGCCCGACGACGTGCGCGCCTACTGGCAGACCACCATCGACGGCCCCGGCACCATCAACATGAACGGTTCGGGCGACATCGAAGTGAAGATGATCAAGGCCGACACCGTGGAAGAGCTGGTCGAGCAGCTGGGCCTGCCGAAGGACGAGACCCTCAAGACCATCGAGGCCTACAACGGCTACTGCGACAAGGGTGTGGACGAGGAGTTCGGCAAGCGCAAGGAGCTGCTGCTCCCCGTGAAGAAGGGCCCGTTCTACGGCATCAAGTGCACGCCGTGGTTCCTCACCACCACGGGCGGCATCCGCTGCAACGAGGACCTGCAGGTGATGAACGCGGACAACGAGGTGATCGAGGGCCTGTACTGCCTGGGCTCCACCGTGGGCGACATGTACTGCAACTGCTACTCCACGCACTTCCCCGGCCACAACCTGGGCGGCACGTGCCTGACGTTCGGCTACGTGACCGGCCGCAAGCTGGCTGGAGCGGAATAGCCAAAGGGCCCGCGCGGGGATCCTCTTCCCGCGCGGGCACCATCTGCATCCCGCACAACGCACCAATCTCGCGAGCCGCCTCAAGCGCGCTCCGCACAAGCCCGGACGCCCCCTCCCTCCCCGCGTCCGGGCTCTTTTGTTCGCAGCGCCCTACAGAAGCCAGGCAAGCAGCGCGCAGGCCGTGATGCCCGCAGCCATCACGGCGGCCGACCGGGGCGCGAACCGCCGATCGTCGAGCGACGTGCGTTCGACGCCGGACGCGCCGTAGCAGCGGGCGTCCATGGCGATCGCCAGCGCGTCGGCGCGGCGGAACAGCCCCACGAACAGCGGGATGAGCACGGTCTGCCACGCGCGCAGGCGCTGCCACAGCGACCCTTCGTCGAATCCTGCGCCGCGCGCCTGTTGGGCGTCGTGCACGCGGCCGAACTCCTCGGCGGTCACGGGAATGAACCGAAGCGCCAGCGAGAACACCATGGCGATATCGTCCACCGGAACGTGCAAGCGGCGCAACGGGCGCAGGAAGTCGCCCAATGCCGCCGTGAGATCGGTGGACGTCGTGGTGTAGGTGACCACGAGGCTTGCAACCACCAGCAGGATGATGCGGAACGCGAAGAAGCACCCGCGCGCAAAGCCGGCGGGAACGAAGCCGAACGAGCCGATGAGCGCGACAGGCTGCCACGAGGCCAGGATGCCGGCCGACACGTCTCCCAACCCCGCGGGCGCCCCGGCCGTCGCCGCCTGCGCGACGTCGAACGAGAAGGCGTTGAACAGGACTGTGAAGCCCACGATCACGTACACGGGCACGAGCAGCGCGAAAAAGCGCCGAAGCGGGATGCGCGACGCCGCCGCAACGCCGGCGAACAGCGCAGCACACAGCGCAAGCCCGGGCCAGGTGCGCACGAGGAACAGCGTGATCGAATACGCCACGAGCAGGACGATTTTCACGCGCGCATCGCAGCCATGCAAAGGGGACGACCCGGAGATATAGGAGCTGACGTTGATTCTCATGCTGGAAGTATGCCACAACTCGGCAGGCCCGCGTAGATCAGAGCCCATTCCGCACACCGTCGATGCACAACGAAGAAAGGCCCGCGACTGAAGCCGCGGGCCTGTTCAGGGTGCCGGACGCGCTCGTTTCCAAGCGCGCCCGACGGCGAGGGCGACCGCAGGGACGCCGTCGCCCTCGCCGTCTTGGACGCTACATGCGCGCCTTGACGTTTTCGACGCCGTGCTTCACGTTGTCCTTGGCGTCCTCGGCAGCCTCCTTGACCGCTTCGCCCGCTTTGCCCAGCGATTCCTTGATGGAGTCCATGAAGTCGCCGCTCTTCTCGTCCTTGCGCTGCTCGTGCTGCTGAGCGCGCATGGCCGCATCGGGATCGCCGGTGCGTTGGGCGACCTCGTGCTCGCGCTTCGCGGCATCGTCCTCGGCCTTGCGTGCATTCATGCCGGCTTTCGCCTGATGGACGGCATCCGACATGTTGTTCTTCACGTCGTGGGCCATGTCCTTGGCATTGTTCTTCACGTCGTGGGCAGCGTCCTTCGCGGCGTTCTTCGCGTCGTTGGTATTCGCATTCTGATACTGGTCCGCCATGATCGTTATCCTTTCGGGTTGATGGTTCGGGCGCTTTACGCCTCGTCGTCCTCGATGCGATCCACCACATCGTCGGCTATCTCTTCGGTGAGACGCTCGGCCTCGTCGAAATCGAACGCCGTGCCGGCCGCTTCGACGGAGCATGTTTCGCTGCCCTCGTCGTCGTAGTCTTCCACGGACGCTTCGGCTTCCTGCTTGACCTCTTCTTCGATATGGCGAAGATCGTCGGCCGCCATGCGGGCCTGTTCGGCGTCGACCGTCGAATCGTCGATGAATGTTTCCTGCTCCAAAATGCGGGTATCGGCCATCGTGTGCTCCTTTCGGCTCCGGGCGGCGAGAAGCGCCGCGCCTGCGCAATCCGTTGCGCGCCCTCCCATTCTAGTGAGGAACGCGGACGCACTCGACCACCGCAACGCTACGATGCCGCAACGGCTGCGCTACGACGAACCCCGCCCGGCTTTCCGCTCCACGTGCCGAACGCCGGACCCGCCAACCCCAACGCAAAACGGGGACCCCGCAGGGTCCCCGTTCGATGCAGTGCGCCTTTTGAAGAAGCTCGGCTATTCGGCCGCCTTCTCCTTCTCGTCAGCCTGAGCCTCGGCGGCTTCCGCGTTCTCAGCAGCAGCCTCCTCGGCCTTGTCGGCCTCTTCGACTTTGGCTTCCTCAGCCTTGGCCTCTTCGGCCTCGGCCTTCGGAGCCTCGTCGGCTTCGACCTTCTTCGGAGCGGCCTTCTTCGTCGCCTTCTTGGCGGCGGGCTTGGCCTCTTCCGTGGTCTTCTTGGCCACGGGCTCGGTCACCAGCTCCATGATGACCATGGGGGCGTTGTCGCCCTTGCGGTTGCCCAGCTTCATGATGCGGGTGTAGCCGCCCTGGC
>CAUEBO010000047.1 GCA_958454405.1 uncultured Eggerthellaceae bacterium
TGTGCCTGGGCACCGACGGCATGGCGTCGAACAACAACCACGACATGATGCAGGACGCCTACCTGTTGGCGCTGTTGCCGAAGGGCGTGACGGGCGACCCGTCCGTCGTCACGCCGCAGCAGGTGCTGCGCGCCGCCACGCGCACGGGCGCGCTCTCGCAGGGCCGCGAGGACTGCGGCTACGTGGGCGTGGGCGCGAAAGCCGACCTGTGCGTGCTCGACGTGGCGGGACCTTCGTGGGCGCCGATGACGAATCCGCTCGTGAACGTGGTGTACGCCGGGCACGGGGCGGACGTGTGCCTGACCATGTGTGACGGGCGCGTGGTCTACCGCGACGGGACGTGGCCCACGCTCGACATCGAGCGCGCGAAGGCCGAAGCGGCCGCCCGCACGCGGCGCATCGTCGGCGAGCTGTAGGGCGCGGGGCGCGGCCGCGGGAAACGCCCGGGAGGCGGGCCTTGCGGGCGGCCCCCCGGGGGGGGGCAGTCGATGCGCAGCGCCGCCTGCGGACGGCGGACCGGCCCAGACGGGATGCGGGCGGATCGGGCGGAGGCCGCCCGCAGCTCCGGTGGCTGGCCGGGCTATTTGCCCATGAGCTTCTTCACGCCGCCCGCGGCCACCACCGCCCCGCCGCCGATGGCGAGCAGGCCGGGGCCCGGGAGGATGAGCATGGGCAGGCCGACGAGCATGAGGGCCCCTCCGGCGGCCGTTTGCACCGCACCCGCCAGCTTGCTTGGCTTCTTGCCGGAGGCGCCTTTGCCGTCGATGACGGTGGCGGCGACGGATTGCGCCCCCTGGGCCGCATCCGCGGCTTGCGGCGCGGCCTTGGCGGCTTTCCTGGCCGCCTTCTTCCCGAACGACGGAGCCTGGAACTCGTCGGCCACGGTGCCGGCCGCGTCCTTCGCCTTGGCGCTCGCGCTGGCCACGGGGGCGACGTCGATGATGGGCTCGTGCTTGCTCATGATGCTCCTCGCTTGCTCTCGGCCTTCCGGCCGTTCGCGTCCGTTGGGATTGCCTTCTGCTCGATTATACGGGTGCGCGGGGGGCGCGCGGGCCATGACGCGCGTCAGTTCCCGCGATCCGTCACCGTTCGGTAACGTGGTGCGCGCGAGTTCTCCAAATCAGCCGGAGCGGCGCCGTGCTCCGATCGATCCGGCTTCGCGGTTTGGATCGCCCCCGCGATCCCGGCGGGCGAATTCGCCCGTTTTCGAACGCCGTGCGGGCCATATGCGATACACTGTGAGCAACGAGTTTCTGTTTGCGGTTCAAGGGTACGTTGGTAAGGCTCGACTGTGGTTCGCGCCTGAGGCTCTTCGGCAACGGCGCAGGACCACGCGACAGGAAAGTTGGTGGTCAACATGGCAGCTCCTGCTACTGAACACGTGCGAAACATCGTGCTTGTCGGCCAAGACGGCGCCGGCAAGACATCGCTCGCCGAGGCGATGCTGCACGTCTCAGGCCGTACGCCCCGCATGGGCACGACTCACGACGGGAAATCCTATCTCGATTACGACGAGGAGGAAATCCGGCGCAAGTTCACGATCGGCACGTCCATCGCCCCCGTTCCCTACAAAGACTACAAGATCAACCTGCTTGACACGTCGGGCCACCCCGATTTCATCGGCGACACGCTGGCCACCATGCAGGCGGCCGAGATGGCGCTGTTCGTGGTGGATGCGGTGGCGGGCCCCCAGGTCATGACCACCAGGCTCTGGCGCGAGGCCGAGGACATGCGCCTGTCGCGCGCCGTGTTCATCAACCACATCGACCGCGAGAACGCCGACTTCGACACCGCCATGGCGCTTTTGCATGCGCGCTTCGGCTCGCGTTTGGGCCCGGTGACCATCCCCATCGGCGTGGACGCGGACTTCAAGGGCGTCATCGACGTCATCCGGATGAAGGCTCGCTACTTCGAAGGCGGAGCCGAGCGCGTGGAGGAGATTCCGGCCGAGTACGCCGACGCGGCGCAGGCGGCCCGCGACAAGCTGTGCGACCTGGTGGCCGAGGCCGACGACGACCTCATGATGAAGTACCTCGACGGCGAGGAGCAGCTCACCCAAGAGGAGTTGGAGTCGCTGCTGGACAAGGCCATCGCGCAGGAGCTGTTCATCCCCGTGTTCGTGGGATCCACCATCATCGAGCAGGGCATCCAGGGCGTCATGGAGGACATCGCCACCTACTTCCCGCATCCGCGCCATCATGGCCGGTTCCGCCTGGCCAACGGCGAGGAGACCCTCGTCGACGAAACCGGCGAGCCCGCCGCGTTCGCGTTCAAGACCGTGTCCGACCCCTTCGTGGGGCGCTTGAGCTTCCTCAAGGTCATCTCCGGCGTGCTGGAGCCCGGCATGGAGCTGATAAACGCGCGCACGCGCAAGAAGGAGCGCCTGGGACACCTCTACGTCATGATGGGCAAGGAGAACACCGACGTGAAGAGCGCCAAGGCTGGCGACATCATCGTGGTCCCGAAGCTCAACGAGACCCGCACCGGCGATACGCTGTCGAAGTCGGGCGAGGTGGCCATCGACCCGCTGCCGCTGCCCATCCCGCAGTATCCGGTCGCCATCGAGGCCGAGAACAAGAACGACGAGGACAAGCTGGGCACCTTCCTGGCCCGCGCCGCCGAGAACGATCCCACGCTGAACATCGGCCGCAGCGAGGAAACGCACCAGACCGTGATCACCGCCATGGGCGAAGCCCAGGTGGAGACGCTGCTGGCGCGCCTCAAGGAGCAGACGGGCGTCTCGGCCAAGCTCGTGCCCGTGCGCATCCCGTACCGGGAGACCATCCGCAAGACCGCCGAGGCGCAGGGGCGCCACAAGAAGCAGACGGGCGGCGCCGGCCAGTTCGGCGACTGCTGGCTGCGCATCGAGCCGAATCCGGGCGGCGGGTACGAGTTCTTGGACGAGGTCGTGGGCGGCAGGATCCCGCGCGGCTTCATCCCGGCCATCGACAAGGGCGTGCAGGACGCCATGGCCGAGGGCTTTTTGGCAGGCTACCCCATGGAGGACATCAAGTGCGCGGTGTACGACGGCTCGTACCACTCGGTCGACTCCAACGAGATGGCGTTCAAGACGGCCGCGCGCATCGGCTTCCGCGCCGCATGCGAGAAGGCCGACCCCATCCTGCTCGAGCCGATGGCCAACCTCGACGTGACGGTGACCGAGGAGTACGCGGGCGCGGTCATGGGCGACATCTCCACTCGGCGCGGCCGCATCGTGGGAACCGACTCCAACGATGCGGGCGAGACGGTCATCATGGTGCGCGTGCCCTACGCCGAAGTGGTCACGTACACGAAGGATCTGCGCTCCATCACGCGCGGTTCGGGCTCGTACTCCATCGAGCTCGAGGGCTACGAGCCGGCTCCCGCCGACGTGACGAAGAAGCTCGTCGAGGCCTACCAGGCCGCGCGCGCGGCAGGCAACTAGAAAGGCTTCCGGCCGTGCGCGCTGCACGGCCGGTCGGGCGACGAGGCGAATCCGGAGGGGCGGCGAGCAGGCCGCCCCTCCTTGCGTCGCCGGGGTCTGCGCCCGGCCGCTGTGCCTGTCGCGTCGCGCTCGGCGATTTTTCAGGAACCCGTTCTCACGGCCAGCACGAGCGCCCGCCGCGATCCTCCGGGCGTGCAGGTGACGAGCGTCAGGGCCTGCGGAGGGTCGAGGGAGGACCGAGGTTCCGGCACGACGGCCGAGCGGGCAACCTGGTCGGCCAGCCAAGCGTGCAGCAGGCCGGCGGTCGCGAAGCTCGTGCGCTTCGCCCGTTCGCCTCCGTCGACGGTGCGGGCCGCCGCCACTTCGAACGTGCGCGCTCCTTCCGGCGCGTCGATCACGACGGTGCGGTGCTGCAAGGCGAACGATGCGTCCAGGTAGCCGCGCAGCGGCGCGAACATGGAGCCGTCCGACATGTTGTGGCCCAGGATGATGCAGTGGCGGCTGGCCAGGCCCTCGGCGCAGTCGGCGTCGAGGTAGAAGCAGCCCTGCGCCGACTCGCCGCGGTGCGCGTCGTGGGTCAGGTAGTACGAGGGGTCGTCGGCAGGGGCCTGCGCGACCGGCCCGTCGATCGAGGTGCCGGGGATCTTGATCCATCCGACCACGTCGGGGTTGGCCGACGCCCAGTAGTCCCAGTCTATGCCGGGCGCTTCGACGGACGGCGCCCCCTTGCGTTCGAACCCGAACGTAAGGGGGCCGATGCCGAGCTGGGGCGCCGAGGGCAGGGCGGCCAGGACGATCGCCGCCGCCATGCCGGCAGCGAGGACCTTGGCGGCCCGGCGGCGATCCCCCGGTACTCGGCCGCTTTCGGCCGATCGGCGCCGAGGCCGGGCCGAGCGGCTCCTGCGGCTTTTGAACGGCCGGGCGCGCTCGCCCCGCAGCCGGGCCCGTCGAACCCGGTTCCACCCGCTGCCCGCCGCGATCATCTCGCCGCTCCGAACCGTCGCCAGATCGCGACTCCCGAGCAGGCTGCGAGGAGCGCCGCGAGCGCGCCGGCGCCGGTGCTTGCGGGCAGGTCGACGCCGGTCTTGCCGAACGCCGCTTCCTCCGCTTCGTCGGCCATGGACACGGTTTGCACTTCGGCGCTCGCCTTCATGTCGAAGCGCACCGGATCGGCTTTCCGGTAGCCTTCCGGCGCCTCCACCTCCACCAGGCTCAGCTCGCCGACGGGCAGCCTCTCGAAGCGCACGGGCTCCGACGTCGAAACCCAGCCGCAGGCCGCGCCGCCTGCTCCGTCGAGCTCGATCTCGCGCACCTCGACCTCCGAGGGCGACGTCAGGTACTCGCGCGGGTCGATGCAGGCTCCTTCGGCGTCCACGAGGGCCAGCACGGCTCCTGGAAGCGGCTCGCCCGATGCGGCGTCCACTTTGACGATGTCGGCTTTCGTGTGGTCGTCCCGCATCTCCACCTCCTGCACCGAGCCGGTGGGCTCGACCGTGAAGACGAGGTCCTCAGCTGCGAGGTAGCCGGCGGGGGCTATCTCCTCATGCAGCGCGTAGTCGCCCGGCGGAAGCGCCTCGATCAGGCGGGGCTCGGGGCCCGACGTCCACATTTCCACCAGCTCGCGGCGCTCTCCGTCCCCGTCCCGCACCAGCGCGTACAGCTCGAGCGCAGCGCCGGCAACGGCTTCGCCCGTCGTCGCGTCCGCTTTGACCACGAGCGTTTTGGTGCAATCGTTCTCGAACGGGAGGATGCCGACGGGCTCGCCGTCGATGCGCCCGTCTTCGTCGACGGTGACGTACTGGACGGCGCCGTCGGCCACGTAGCCGGCCGGCGCCTCCGTTTCCATGAAGCCGTACGTGCCGGGAGCCAGGTACGACACGGCGAGCACGCCGTCGGCGCCGGTCGTGCCGGAGCGGATCCTGTCCTCGTCCACGCGCTCGATCGGGCGGGTTGGGGTTTCCGCATCGTCCGGGGTCGCGGCATCGTCTTCGCGCTCATCTGCGGCGTTCCACCAAGCGAACGTCGCGCCTTCTACGGGAGCGCCGCTTCCCGAGCGCGTTTTGCGCACCTCGATGCGGACGGGCGCGTCGGTCACGTCGAGCGCCGTCGCCGTGACGGAGACGGCCTGGCCGGCGTATGAGAGCGTTGCGGCATGCCGCTCGGCATCCAGCAGAAAGCCGTCCGCTTGGCGCGTTTCCGCCACTTCGTAGGATCCCAGGTAGAGCTCGCCGGTCCTCGCCACGCCGTCCTCGCCGGTTTCGATGCGGGCGACCAGGTCGCCGGCGACGGCGCGCACCGTGCCGTCGTTCGTCACGATGTCCTCCGCCGCCCGCACCTCGTACGTGCACGCAGGCACGGCCCCGCCGGTTTCGGCATCGGTTTTCGAGACGGCGATGGTTCCCTTCTGAGGATGATTCGGCAGTTCGACGGTGAGGGGGTTCGCCCAGGTGCATCCGGCGGTTCCGTCCACGGTGAAGGGCACGGGATCCTCACCGAGCACGTAGCCGTCCGGGGCTGCTATCTCCTGCAGGTAGTAGGTTCTGCCGCCGTTGAGCTTCTCGGGCAGCATGCAGGCGCCCCGTGAATCGGTGGTGAACGCGCTCAGGTGCGACACGGTCGGGTAGTGGCGCGTGAACGTGACGACCTGCATTCGCTCGTCCAGGATGCGGAAGGACATATGGCCGGCTATCTGCCTGCCGGTTTCCGCGTCGGTCTTGACGACGCGCAGCGGCGTGCCCGTGCCGTCTTCCAGCACGTAGTAGAGCTCCTGGCCGTCGTCGGCTATCGTGACGGTGAAATCCTCGACCACGGCGTACCCGGCGGGCACCGTGTCCGCCACTTCGTGGACGATGTAAGAGCCGTACGGCAGCGCGCCTCCTGTCGTGGACGCGTAGCCCCGGTCGTCGGTGGTGACGGTCGTCACGGTCTCCCCTCGGGCGGCAAGCGTGCCGTCGGCGCGGACGACGGGGCCGCCGTTGGCGTTGACGATCTGGAAATCCACGCCAACGAGCACGTCCTTGATGCCGCCGTCTCCCTCGACGGGCGATGCGCTTGCGATCTTGGTGAGGGCCACGTCGCCGCGCGCCACCTGCTCGGGGTCGATGGGCGCAAGGTAGGTGCGCACCGTGTCCGAGGTTCCCCCGCCCGTCACGTGCCGCGCGTAGGTTCTTCCCCCTGCGGGAAGCAGGTAGCCTTCGGGCGCGGCCGTCTCCTGCACGGTCACGGTGCCGAGCGGCAGCACGATGCGGCCGTCGGCGTTGCGGTAGAAGTCGGGTCCGGACACTTTGTAACGGTGCTCCTTCCCGTCGGAGCCGGCGAACGCGCCGTCGCCCTCGCTGAGCGAGACGACCCCGCGCTCGTCGGTCTGCATGACCCAGGTGCGAAGCGGCTGCGCGCTGTCGATCCAGCTCAGGTCGTTGACGCTGCGGTAGCCGGCGTAGAAGCTGACGGTGTACTGCGCATGGGCGAGCGAAGCGCCTCCCTGTGCTTTCACGTCGTCTGCGCGGTAGGCCATCTCGCCGTCGTGCTTGCAGACGAGCGCCTCGGCCATGGCGGTCTGCGGCGTGTCGGCGACCGCGCCGCCGTTGACGAGGGCGTGCCGATCGGCTTGGACGGCAACGCGGTAGGGCGTTTTGTCGAGCGCGTAGCCGGGGGGCGGGGACAGCTCCTTCACCCAGTAGGTTCCCACGGGGATATCCAGCGCGGTCTTCCAGCGTCCCGACCCGTCGGTGGTCATGGTGAACCAGCGGTCGGAGCACGCTTCGTCGCGGTACACGCCGTACGCGGCTCCTGCAAGCGAGTAGCACGGGTTGGTGCCGGAAAGCTTCTCGTCGGCGCTCGTCTTGACGAGCTCGATGCCGCCGGCGAAGCTGCGCGTCACGCGCATGGCGCCGCCCACGCGCTGGTAGCCCACCAGGCCGTGCTCGTTCTTCGTGACGCCGTCGGTCACGCCCGGAGGAGTGATGCGCACGGAGTACTCCACCCAGCCGCCCTGCACGCTCACGGCGGTCACGGTCGCCTCGTAGGTGGCGTTCGTGTACGTGGGCGCTGCGGCGGTGTGGTCGAGGCATTCGAGATCCGAAACGGCCCATGCGCCCGAAAGGTCGCCGGAGAAGCCGCTCGCGTTGAAGTACGTCTGGCCGTTCGTTCGCCAGGAGTTCTCGATGTAGCAGGAGCCGTGCGCTTTGGCCCCGATGCTCGGGACGGACGCCGCGCTCGCTTCGTGCGGCGAAGCCGCAAGCAGCGCGATGCCCAGCGCAAGCGCTGCGACGAGTAGGAAGGCGCTTCTTGCGAAGCGTTCTGCCGGTGCGCGGAAGGAGGGCGCCTCCCCGCCTTTCGAAGGGAAGGGGCGCTTCTTCCCTTCGAAGCACCTCTCCGCTCGGACGAAGGCTTTCCTTCGGCGCGTCCCTCCCCGTGCTGGGCACCGCGTGCTGCGGGCGGTCCCGGTGCTTCCGCCCTCCCGCCCGCAGCGGGTGCCGATGCATGCGCGATACCGTTCCATGGCGACTCCCTTCATGGCCGATGGCGGCATCTGCGCGATGCCGTGCATCCATCATAGCCAGGGAGGCCAGCGCCCCGATGGCGTGCGTCCATCTGTGGGGACCGCTGCATCCAGCGCGGATGGGGCGGGCTCCTTCTCCGCCTCCGCCCGGTTTCCCGCCCGCATCCAGCCGGCAGCCGACGCCGATCCAGCGCCTGCGTCCCGGCGTCGGGCCGGGAGCATCGGGGCGCGGGCGCGACGGGGCGCATCGGCGCGCGGCAGGGCCTGCGCCGATGGTTCGCGGACGGATGGTTCGCTCTGGATTACCGCTTGGCGGCGAAGCGCTCGTTGAACGCGGAAAGGGGCATCGGGCGGGCGAAGTAGAACCCTTGCCCGATGCTGCAGCCCAGGCTTCGCAGCAGCTCCGCCTGCGTGCGGGTTTCGATGCCCTCGCAGACCGTGTCGATGCCGAGCGCGTTCGCAAGGGCTATCACCTGCTCGAGCACGCGGCGCGACCGCTCGTGGTCCTCGCTTGCGGAAAGGAAGCTGCGGTCGATCTTCAACACGTCGATGGGCATGGTGCGCAGAAGCGACAGCGACGAGTAGCCCGTGCCGAAGTCGTCCATGGCGATGGGGAATCCGCGTTGCTGCAGGTGGCTCAGAATGCCGATGAGCGCCTTCTCGTCGGCGGAGAAGGCGCTTTCGGTCGTTTCGACGTGCAGGAAGGAGGCGGGGAAATCGAATCGGTTCACCAAGCTCTCGAACCGTTCCACGAAATCGTTCTGGAGCATGGTGACGCGCGAGAAGTTGACCGCCAGGTGCACGGGGCTGCCGTCGGGCTTCTCCCAGCCGACGAGCGGGTAGAGGCTGCAGGCGCGTTCGAGCATGGAGAAGTCGAGCTCGGCTATGAACCCGTTGCGCTCGAATTGGGGGATGAACCGGTCGGGCATGAGGAAGCCCAAATCGGGGGAGTCCCAGCGGCAGAGCAGCTCGGCCCCGAGGAGCGAGCCGTCCTCCAAAGAGAACTGCGGCTGCAGGTAGGGCGAGAACTCGCCCTTTTCAAGCGCCGTGCGCATGTGCTCCTCCACGGCGCGCTCGAACGCCAGCTTCGACCTGAACTCGTCGTCGTAGCGCGCGATCAGGTTGATGCTGGTCCCTTCCTTGAGCACGGCCGCCGCGTTGCTGATGGCCGTGGCGATGTCCTCGTTCGCGCTGGTCAGCTCATAGGCTCCGTAGCCGCAGACGATGCGGTCCGAGAAGGGCAGCGCGTCGTCCGCCTGCAGGCGCGCTGCCGTCTGCGCCGCCAGATGCTCGACGCGCCCTTCGACGTTGCGGAGCAGCAGGACGAAGTGGTCGGCGTTGGCGTGCCCGACGAGCTCCCCTTGCTTGCAGGCCTTCTCGAACAGCGATTGGAGCGTGCGGATGACCTCGTCGCCCGCCGCGCGGCCGAACGATTCGTTCACGGCGCGGAACCCGACGACGTTGCTGTACGCTATGAGGAACGCGTTCGAGCCTCCCGCCTGCACGAGCTTGCGCGCCTCTTCCTCGAATGCGGCGAGGTTGCGCCCTCGGGTGAGGGGGTCGGTGGTGAGCGCTCCGTGCATCTTCAGGCGATGATGGCGTTCAAGCAGGAAGATGAACAGGGAGGCGCTGACGATGATCGCGATGCCGATGCCGGCGATCTTCAAGAAATCGCTTTCAGCCCGGCGCTGGGCCAGGTACACCGTGGTGTCGGCCAGCTCGAAATGGGCTTCGCTCAGAGCAAGCAGCTTTTGGTCCGGTTGCCCGTGCTCGTAAGCTGCGAATTCCTGTTTGATGAGGTCCCATTCGCCTGCCACCTGCGCGAGCGATTCTTCGAAATCCCGGGTGTCGGGGCTTTTGATGGGACGCTCCTCCTCGCGCTCCATCAGCGATGCGAGGACCTCGTCCACACGTTGGACGGCATCGTTGTTCGGGAGGCCGGCCAACGCGAGCTTGACGGCGCGCTGGGTGCCGCCGCGGACGACGCCGGCATCGTTGATGATGCTCGCGTAGCTCTGCATCTGCGCCATGGTGAACACCAGCAATCCGATGCCGAGCAGCAGGAGGGCCACGATTGCGGCGACTTTCGATCGCACGGCATGCCTTTCGCGCAGGGGGGGTATCGTCAACTTCAGTATGGTACCACGATACCCCGTTGTTCCCGCGCGAAAGGCGTTTTTACCCGATCGTCGTCCTGCGCGGGATGCTCAGTTGTCCCGCGCGAGCCGCCGGTAGAGCAGGGCGAAAGCCACGGCGGCCGCTACCACCCAGGCGAGCGTGACGGCAATCGGCACGAGCGCGTCGGACGTGAACAGGTTGCCCTGGGCCAGCAGCAGCCCCAGCTCGTTCATGCCGCCGGTGGGCAGGTAGGGGGCTGCCTCCGAGAAACCGTCCACCATCTGCGCGAACATGGGGGCTATCCCCAAGATGAGCACGGGCATGCTCAGCACGCCGGCCGACATCTGGTCGCGTGCAGCCAGCCCCAGCAGAAGCGACAGCAGCACGAGGGGCACCGATCCTGCGACGCCGATGGCCACGAACGCCGGCAGGCTTTCCAGCGGCTGTCCGATAACCAGGCAGCAGGCCGCGTCGACCACGGCGATGGCCGCGAGCGTCACGAGGCCGCGGGAAGCCAGCACCTGCTCGGCGCTCACGTTCGCCAGCATGAGCGTGCGCAGCGTGTGCTTCTCCTTCTCTTCGGCCAGCGCCGTGAGCGTGGCCATGGAGGCCACCATGGTGGTGGTGAACAGCAGCGACCATGAAACCAGCATGAGGGAGAGCGCCTGCGGCCCGCCTTCGCCCTCCATGCTGTCCGCGAACGCGTAGCGGTAGAACAGCATGAACCCGACGGGCAGCAGGCAGCACACGAGCATGGTGGGGTTGCGCGCCACGTCCTTGAGGTCCTTGCCCAGAAGCGCCCCGGTCTTGCGCAGCGTGGCTTCCATTTAAAACTCCCTTCCCGTCAGCTCGAGAAACACTTCTTCCAGGTTCGGCTCCACCGAATGGATGGACAGGCACCTGCCCGAGGCCAGCGCATCGGCCACGGCGGGCGCTCCCGCCGCGTCCTTCGACGTGCGCACGACGCGCCCGTCGGCCAGGCGCATGAGCACCTCGTTCTTGGCGAAGCGCAGCCGCAGCGCCTCGGGGGCGTCGCAGGCGACGAGCCGGCCCTCGTCCAAGATGCCCACGCGCCGGCACAGGTCCTCGGCCTCGGCCATGTCGTGGGTGGTGAGGAACACGGTGGTGCCGGCGTCGTTCAGCTCGCGCAGCATCTTGTGCACCTCGGCGCGCGCGGCCGGGTCGAGGCCGCTCGTGGGCTCATCGAGGAACAAGAGCTCGGGGCCGTGCACGAGCGCCGCCAAAAGCGCCGCGCGCTGGCGCATGCCCTTCGAGCAGTTCTTGACAAGCGTCTTGCGGTCGTCGGCCAGGTTCATGCGCGCGAGCAGCGTGGGCAGGTTGTTGCCGGTCACGCCGCGGACCTTCGCATAGAAGCGCAGGTTGTCCTCGATGCTCATGCGCTCGTACAGGGCGCTCGTGTCGGACAGGATGCCGATGCGCTCGTAGTCGGCGTTCGACGCGTGCTCGATGGGCCGCCCGAACAGCGTGATGCGGCCGGAGTCCTTCACCAGCTGCCGCGTGAGCAGCTTGATGGTGGTGGTTTTGCCGGCTCCCGAGGGGCCCAGAAAGCCGAAGCACTCGCCGCGCTCCACCTGGAACGCCAGATGGTCGAGCACGCGCTTCGTCTTGAAGCTCAGGCACACGTCCTCCATGGACAGCAGGGGGTTCATGAGAGACCCCCTTCGGCAGCGTGGGCTTCGAGTTTTTTCACGCGGGCGTCCAACTTGACGTGGAGCCACAGGCTGGCGATGACGTGCACCACGAAGGCGAACGAGACCACGAGCAGCAAGATGGCCAGCTGGTTGATGGTGAGCACGGAGCGCTCCTTCGTCTCAGGGGCTCGCTTGAGGCGGCCCGTCGGTTGGTTGACGGGTCCCATTAACGCATCGGGCAAGCCGCTGAACAAGGGAAACGCGACGCGGGGAGCGCGAAGCGCGACGAGGGGAGCACAGGAGGGGACGAAAGGAGCAGGGCGAGACGGGGGGGCGGAGCCGACGTCTCGCCTCCGCTCAAGATGACCGTTTGCCTCACACGTCGCGCGGGGCGTGCCGCAGCGCGACGGCCAAGACGATGGCGGCGACGGCGATCCATGCGACGGTGAGCACGGCGGGGAGCACGGCCTCCGCAGAGAAGAGGGCGTCCTGCGCGAGCAGCTGGGCGAGCACGAACACGCCGCCGGTGGGCAGGTAGGCGGTGAACGGGATGAGCGCCTCGCCGTACTGGAAGAACATCGGGGCGAGCCCTACGAACAGGATGGGCACGCTGTAGAGGCTGGAGTCCGTCTGGTTGCGGGCGAACACGGCGGGCACCAGCGAGAGCAGCGTGATGACGGTCGCGCCGGCAGCGCCGAGCGCGACGAGCGGAAGCAGCCGATGCAGCGGCTCGCCTGCGCAGAGGAAGCACGCGGCCGTGACGGCGGCGGTGAAGAGGACCGACGCGATGCCGCGCGCGAGCAGGAGCCGCTTCAGGCTGACGCCGGCCAAAAGCAGCGTGCGCAGCGCGCCCTTCTCGCGGTCGAGCGCCGTGGTGTAGAGCGCGATGGTGGGCGGGGCCATGGTGGTGGCGAACGTGAGCATGGTGGGGAACACGAACCAGCTCATGACGTGCCGAGCATCTTCCGCTCCGCCCAGCACGGCCTGGTACAGAACGGTGAACCCGACAGGCAGGATGCAGATGACGAGCAGGCCGAGGTTCTTCACGGTGTCCTCGAGGCACTTCGCCACCAGCGCGCCGGTCGTGCGCAGCGTTCCTTGCATCGTTTCGTCTCCTCCGTCTTCTCGGTTCGGCTTTAGAAGCCGTATCTCTCGCGCATTTCGTCCGCGCGCCCCTTGGCGAGCGGCACGGATGTCTTCGCGGCGTCGTTCAACGTGAGGTTGAAGCTGTTGCGCGTGTAGCGCTCCACCTTCGCCACCCGCTGCACGTTCACCACGAACGAGCGGTGGCAGCGGAAGAACCCGAAGCGGCCCAGCTGGGCTTCCAGCTCGTCCATGGTGAGCGGGGTGGGGTAGAGCGTTCCGCGCACCGAGACGTAGTTCGCCTTGTTCATGCTCTCGGCGAAGTCGATGTCGCGCGGGTCGAACAGCAGCGTGGCCGTGTCGGTTTTGGCGGGGATCTTGCACACGCGCACCTCGTCGCCGGCGAACGCCGGGCCGTCCTCGCCAGCGCCGCTCTCGTTTCCGTTGTCCTGCTCGACCTCGATGAAGCGGCCGTCCTCGTGCCAGAACACGGCTCCGGGCATGAGCAGCGCCTCGCGCATGGGCTCCAGGGTGGTGAAGAAACGGCAGCCGTGCTCGGTGCGTTCGGCTATCCAGGACAGCGCCGCCTTGCGCCCCTCGGCGTCGAGGTCGGCGAGGGGCCGCTCCAGAAAGCACACCTCCGGCTCGAACAGGCTCGCGCGGGCCAGGTTCACCAGCGCCATCTGGGCGGGCGAGGCGTCGCGCAGGCGCAGCTTGGCCGCGTCGCGCAGGCCGAAGTGGGCGATGGCGTCCTCGTGGTGCACGCCGCCGGCCAGGCGGCTATACAGGCGCAGATGGGAGGTCACCGTTTCCACGGCGCTGCCGCGGTCGGTCTCCACCGCGAAGGCGAGCCGCCGCGTGCGGAAGCGTGCGCGCACCACGGCCAGCAGGGCGGCGGAAACGTCGCGCCCGCATTCGACGTGGACGCTGCCCTGCTCGGAGTCGACGAGCTCTTCGGGCGAGGCGTATTCGGCCATGCGCTACTCTGCGCGGTTGGCCGGGAGGATCTCGAGCCAGCAGCCGTCCGGATCTTGGATGAAGTAGATGCCCATGCGCTCGTTCACGAAGCACACGCAGTCCATCTCCTCGTGCAGGGCGCGGGCGGCGTCCAGGTCGTCCACCTCGAAGGCCAGGTGCGTGTCGCGCCCGCCGTTGTCGTAGGGCTCCGTGCGCCCGCGGTTCCACGTGAGCTCCAGCTGGAACGGGGCCTCGTCGTTGCCGATGAACACGTTCTCCCACGAGCCATCCTCGGGTCCCATGCGGCGCTGGACGACGAGCCCCAGGGCCCGCTCGTAGAACGCGAGGGACGCTTCCAAGTCCAGCACGTGGATGCATTCGTGGACCATCTTCGCTTTCATGCCGACCTCCTTCGAATAGCTTGTGCACTCGATCGTACAGTATACGCAAGCTGTCCGCGGCTCGGCGCAACCACCATGGAAAACAAAGAGCCGGTTGAGGCGCCGCGGGGGCGCGCTTGGAAGCTTGCGGCCGGCGCCATCGCCGGCGCGGCACCTGGTTCCGTGCTGTTTTTGCAGTACACTGGAAGCTTCGAAGCAAAAGAAGGGATGGGGGATCAATGACCTACGAAACCATGTTCTCGCCCCTCGAGATCGGCCCTATGACGGTGAAGAACCGCTTCGTGGTGCCGCCGATGGGGAACAACTTCGCGAACGTCGACGGCACGTGGTCCGAACAGTCCCTGGCCTACTACGCCGAGCGTGCGAGAGGGCAGTTCGGCCTGATCACCATTGAAGCCACCGTGGTTCACGAAGGCGCGAAGGGCGGCCCGCGCAAGCCCTGCCTGTACAGCGACGCCTCCATCGAGAGCCTGGCGCGCGTCGTTGGAGCCTGCCACGAGCACGGGGCCAAGGTGTCGGTGCAGCTGCAGAATGCGGGACCCGAGGGCAATGCCGGAAATGCCGGCGCGCCCATCGAGGCCGCCTCCGCCATTCCCGCCGCCTGCGGGCGGGACGTGCCGCGGGAGGTTCCTGCCGAGAAGGTCTATCGGCTGGTCGAAGGGTACGGGGATGCAGCGGAGCGCGCCATGAGGGCGGGCGCGGACGCGGTCGAGATCCACATGGCGCACGGCTATCTGGTGAGCTCGTTCATGTCGCCGCGCACCAACAAGCGCGTCGACGAGTTCGGCGGCAGCTTCGAGAACCGCATGCGCTTTTCCCGCCTCATCGTCGAGGAGGTGCGCCGCCGCGTCGGGAACGCGATGGCCGTCGTCGCCCGCATCAACGCAAGCGACGAGGTCCTGGGCGGCCAAGACGTCCATGACGGCGCCGCCATCGCAGCGTACCTCGAGTCGTGCGGCGTCGACTGCCTGCACGTCTCGCGGGCCGTGCACATCAAGGACGAGTACATGTGGGCGCCCACTGCCGTCCATGCCGGCTTCAGCGCCGAGCTGGTGAGCGAGATCAAGCGCGCGGTGGGCATCCCCGTTATCGCGGTCGGCCGCTTCACCGATCCCGCGTACGCGGAGCTGCTGGTCAAAGAGGGAAGGGCCGATCTCGTCGCCTTCGGGCGCCAGTCGCTGGCCGACCCTTGCATGCCCCTGAAGGCCCAGGAGGGCCGCTGGGAGGACGTGGTTCCGTGCATCGCGTGTTTGCAGGGCTGCGTGGCCAACATGTACCGGGGCGAGCCCATCCGCTGCCTGGTCAATCCCTTCCTGGGGCACGAGGCGCAGCCCGTCGCGCCGGCCGAGGCCCCGAAGGACGTCCTGGTCGTCGGGGGCGGCCCCGGCGGGCTGTGCGCCGCCTTCGTCGCCGCCGAGCGCGGCCATCGCGTCGTTTTGCACGAGGAGCGGGACGTGCTGGGCGGCAACATGCGCCTGGCCGCCTATCCTCCCGGGAAGGGCGAGATAACCGGCATGATCCGCTCCTACATCGTGCGCTGCGAGAAGGCCGGAGTGGTTTTCAGGATGGGGAGCGCGGTAACGCCCGAGGTCGTTTCGCGGGAGAATCCCGACGTCGTGGTGGTTGCCACGGGCGCGAAGCCCTTGATGCTGCCCATCGAGGGCATCGACGATCCCGCCCTCATCCCCGGCGGGGACCTGCTTGAGGGCAAGCGGCCGGCAGGGAGGAAGGCGCTCGTGGTGGGCGGCGGCATGGTGGGCTGCGAAATAGCCGATTTCCTGGGCGAGCTGCAGCATGAGGTGACCCTCGTCGAGTACCGCGCCACCATGGGCGCCGACATGATAGGCGAGCATCGGAAGTACCTGATGAAGAGCTTCGCCGAATACGGCGTGGAGCAGATCAACAACGCCAAGGTGTGCGCGTTCTATCCTGACGGCGTCGCCTGCGAATCGTCCGACGGCACCCGCTTCGAACTGCGCGGGTTCGACTCGGTCGTGCTCGCCATGGGCTACGTCGGCTACGATCCGCTGTCGGCCGAGCTCGCCGAAGCGGGCTGCGACGTCCGGGTGGTGGGCGACGCCCGCAAGGCGCGCCGCGCCATCGACGCCACGCGCGAAGCGTACGAGGCGCTGTCCTGCGACGGGCGCCCCGCCTAGGTTTTTCTGCGCGTTTCCACCTGCGCGTCGGCGCGATCAGGCGGGCGTTCCCAGAACCGGTGGGGAGCTGGCCCGCCGGGCGCTCGCCGCCGGTTTTTCCAGGGCCGCCGGGCGGCCGGAGGCGTTCTGTCCCGGCACCGTTCCGAAGGCATCGATGCCCGGCGGGCCGTGTCGCTCCTTCCACGTCTTCGTTGCAGCTTCGTGCCGGTTTCAGCCGGCTGCGGGCTTTGCCGGTATAAACCAGGCAGGGGCGAACGGCGAACGCGCGCCTTCCCCCTGCGGGATTGCGCGTCCGGCCTGGACGCCGCAGGCCGGGATCGCGTCGGATCGGCGTTGCCGCGCCGGCCTGCGCCGCCCGCCTGCGCAGGCCGGCGAAGTACGCGTGCGGCTTCGATTGTGGCGGTTTTGAAGAGCCCGATGCGCGGCATTGCGCCGTTTCCCCGCGGTGCTATACTTTCCGTCTGATAAAACTGACCAGTCAGTCAAAAATGATGCAGAAGACCGAGAGAAGGACGTGATGGCTATGCAGGAGGCGCGGGAGCAGAGCGTTCAGGCATCGCCCGCCGGGCGCCCGCTGCCCCTGGAGGCGCTTTCGCGCGAGGCGGCGCCGCAGGGGCCCGAGTCGGGGACCATCGTGCGGCAGGGCGCCCGCTTCGAAGGAGAGCCTTACATCAGCGCGAAGGATCTGGAGCTCAAGACGCTGGCGGGCTGCGCCTACCGCGGCGTGAACGTCGACGTGCACAAAGGAGAGGTCGTGGCCGTTCGAGGGCGCAACGGCAGCGGCAAGACGGCGCTGCTGCTCACGCTGGCGGGGCGCATGAAGCCCACGGGCGGCACGCTTCGCGTGGGAGGCTTCGACCTGCCGCGCCAGCGGGCCAACGTGCAGCGGCGCGTGGGACTGGGCCTGTTCGCGGGCCTGAACGACCTGCAGGAGAGCCTCACGGTCGCCTACGCCGCAGGGGCCGAGTTCGAGCTGCACGGCCGCAAGCCGCGGCGCGAAGCCGTGCTGGGCTACCTGCGCGAGTGGGGCCTGTCGGACGTTGCGAGCGTGCGGGTGAAGGATCTCACGTCCGAGAAGCTCGCCCAGCTGGGGGTGGCCCTCGCGTTCGCGGGCGAACCCGACGCCGTCGTGGTGGACGACATCGAGGACGAGTTGACCATGTCGCAGTCGGAATGGCTCATGGAGCTGCTGATCGACGCTGCGCGCACGCGCGGCGCGGCCGTGGCGGTGGGCGTCGTCGAGCGCGAGCTGGGCGCCATGGCCGACGCATGCGTGTACCTGTCGAAGGGAGGCGAATAGCATGGCGTTCAAAGGATTGCGCTTCGCGGGGCTGGAATGGAAGAACATCACCGCGTCCAAGGTGATGTGGGTGGTGATCGCCGCCATCGCCATCATGCCGCTTCTGTACGGCGCGCTGTACCTGGCTGCGTTCCAAGACCCCTACGCGCGCCTGAACACGGTCCCCGTGGCCGTGGTGAACGAGGACGAAGGCGCCGTCATCGCAGGCGAGAACCGCAATCTGGGCGACGATGTGGTGGACGAGCTGAAGGGCAACGACGACGGGCTCGGCTGGAACTTCGTGTCCGCTGAGGAGGCGCGGAAGGGCTTGGAGGACGGCGCGTACTTCATGACGTGCACGATCCCCTTCGACTTCTCGGAAAGCGTGGCGTCGGTGGATTCGAGCAGCCCCGAGAAAGCGCAGCTCAAGGTGGAATACAACCAGAGCGAGAACATGCTGGCCTCCCAGATTGGCGAGACGGTGTGGAAAGAGGTGCGCCAGCGCGTGAGCGACACGGTGGCGACCGAGTACTGGACGACGGTCCTGAACCGCGTGGCCGATTCGGGCAAGGACCTGCAGACGGCCGCCGACGGAGCCGGCACGCTCGAGGACGGCCTGGTCGCCGCGCAGGACGGCAGCCAGGCCATCGCCACGAACCTCGGCACGCTCAAGAACGGCGCGCTTTCGCTGGAGGAAGGCCTCGACGTGCTGGCGAACGGCGCGCTGACGCTCTCGTCGAAGGGCGGGCAATTGACAAGCGGGGCCGATGCCTTGGCCTCCGGCGCGGCCGCGCTCGAAAGCGGCAGCGATGCCCTGGCCTCCAACACCTCTTCGAGCTCACAGCTCGGCAGCGGTGCGTCGCAGTTGTCCGCAGGCCTTCATACGCTCGAAGAGGAGACGGTCGATCTTCCGGCCACGACGCGCGCGTTGAGCAACGGCGTGAACAACCTGGTGGACACGATGCTCGCCGCGCTCAACGGCGATGGCACCGCTGCGAACCCGGGGCTCGTCGCGGGCTCTCAGAGCGTCGCGAACGGAGTCGCCGCCTTGGCGGACGGCTCGGCCGGGCTGCCTGCGGCCAGCCAGGGCGTGGCCGGCGCCGCGACCGTTTCCGGGGAGCTTTCGACGTCCCTCGCCGAGCTTCAGGCAAAGGCAAGCCAGGCTGCCGCCTCGGGCGATGTGACGACTTTGCAGGGAGCGCTGAACGACATCAGCACAAAGCTAGGGTCTGCGAGCATTGCGGCCTCCGGCATCGAAACCACCCTCGAAACGGTCGAGGGATCGGCCTCGGGCGGGACGGGGCTCGCCTACGCCGCCGCTTCGATCGGGGCGCTCTCGTCCGGCGCCTCCCAGGTGAGCGGCGGCCTTTCCCAGATGCAGGGCACGCTCTCCGCGGACGATCCGACGGTCGACGGCTCCGTCGCGCAGCTTCGCTACGGCATGAAGGCTTTGGCCGACTCTTCCCAGGAGCTTGTCGGCGGCATCGGCACGGCCGCTGCGGGCGCTGCGCAGGTGCGCGGGGGAATCGTGCAAGTGAACGAAGGTGCGTCCCGGCTCGCCGAGGGATCGGGTTCGGCAGCCGCAGGCGCTTCGCAGCTGGCGGACGGCGCAGCCGCTGCGGTCGACGGAGCGTCCCGGTTGGCCTCGGGCGCGCTCTCGGCGAAAAGCGGCTCCTCGCAGCTGGCAAGCGGCGCCTCGCAGCTCGAGGAGGGCGGCGCGGCGCTCTCGTCCGGCTTGACGGACGCGGTGGACGGCTCTGGCGAGCTGGCCGAACGGCTGGCCGAGGGCGCTCAGACCGCCGCCGACCAAACCTCGAACGTCTCGGGCAAAGCCGACGTCATGAGCGATCCGGTGGAGCTGGCGAACGAGTACTACACCACGGTCAAGAACTACGGCACCGGCTTCGCGCCCTACTTCATGGCGCTGGGCCTGTGGGTGGGCGGCCTGGTGGCGGGCTTCGTGTTCAAGCCGCTCAACGGACGGCTCATCATGTCGGGGGCCCATCCGGTGACGGTGGCGTTCTCGAACTTCCTGCCGGTGGCGTTCTTCTCAATCATCCAGGCCACGCTGCTCATGGTGGTGCTCCAGTTCGGCCTGCAGCTGCAGATAGACAACGTGCCGGCGTTCTACGCGATGGGCTACCTCACGGCCGTCGTGTTCGCCGCCATCATGCAGGTGCTCATGGCGGCGTTCGGGTTCCCTGGCAAGTTCGTGGCCATCATCCTGCTCATGTTGCAGCTCACGGCCTGCGCCGGCACGTTCCCTATACAGACGACGCCGGACTTCTTCCAGGCCATCAATCCCTTCATGCCCATGACGTACGTGGTGTCCGGCATGCGGCAGATCATGACGGGGCTCGATTACGGCATCGTGGGCTTCGACTGCTTCGTGCTGTTCGCCATCGGCGCCGTGTGCTTTGCGCTCACGTGCCTGGTGGCGTATCGGAAGCGCACGGTGCGCATGGACGACCTGCATCCCGTGTTGCAGCTTGGTTGACGCGCGCTCCGGGCGGATCGGGCGTAGAATGGAGGCGGTCCGGCGATGCGCGCCGGGCCGCAGAGGGGGTGTTGGCATGGCAGGCGGCAGGAGAGGCGGCAAGGCGGATGCGACGCGCCGCGCGTTGATGGACGCGGCGCTCGCGGTGATCGGCGAGAAGGGGTACTCGGCGGCCACGGTGGACGAGATCGTGGAAGCGGCCGGGGTGTCGAAGGGCGTGGCGTACTACCACTTCAAAAGCAAGGCCGCCATGGCCGAGAGCATCTTGGAGGCCGGCCTTGGCGATCTGATCGAGGGCTTCGAGCGCATCGCGGGCGAGGCTGCCGACGCGCCCGAGGCGCTTACCGGCATGATCGAGCTGTTCGCCACGCGCATCTTCGAGAACAAGGCGTTCGGGCGCTTCTTCGTGTCCGAGCTGTGGCGCGAGGGGCGAGTGTGGTCGGAGGCCATGCGCGGCTACGAGGAGCGGCTCCTCGCCGTGCTGGAGGGGCAGCTCGCCCGCGGCCAGCGGGAAGGCATCATCCGGCCCGAGATAGACGCGGCGTTCGAAGCCGTGGCGCTCATCGGCATGGTGCTGACCACCACCCTGTACTACATCGGCGACGGGGGCCCGCTTGCAGCTGCGCCCGCAAGCGGTTCGAGGGCAGCTGCTGCTGCGGGCTGCGTCGTTTCGCGCTCGCCGCAGTGCGTGGACAAAGATGCGTTTATTGAGCGGATTTGCGACTTCGTCCGGCATGCGAACGCACGTCCGGGGCTGTTGCACTAAAATAGCGCACGTCAAAACCATGCCCGCGTCGCGCGTGGGGGCAAGCGCGCGACGCGTCCAGGCTCATCGACGCGCGTTAGGAGTGCCAGCATGTGCGGAATCGTCGGGTACACAGGATCGCGCCCCGCGAAGGGCATCCTCATCGAAGGCCTCATGCGGCTTGAATACCGCGGATACGATTCGGCCGGCATCGCCATCGAGCAGGACGGCGAGCTGCAGATCGTCCATCGCAAAGGCAAGGTGGCCAGCCTCGCGCACACGGTGGACCATTTCGATTTCACCGGCACGTGCGGCATCGGGCACACGCGGTGGGCCACGCACGGAAGGCCGAGCGAGGCGAACGCCCACCCGCACGCCTCCTGCGACGGGCGCATCGCCGTCGTCCACAACGGCATCATCGAGAACTTCGCCGAGCTGCGCGAAGAGCTTGAGGCGAAGGGCCATGCCTTCACGAGCGAGACGGACACCGAAGTCATAGCCCACCTGATCGAGGACGTCTACGACGGCGATCTTCTGGAGGCGGTGCGCGAGAGCACGCAGCGGCTGGTGGGCGCGTACGCCATCGCCGCCACGAGCGATCACGAGCCGGGCACCATCATCGCCGCCCGCAAGGATTCCCCCCTTGTGGTGGGGCAAGGCGCCGACGGCTCCTTCGTGGCCTCGGACATCATCGCCCTCATAGACGACACGCGCGACGTGGTCCTGCTGAGCGACGGCGAGGTGGCCAAGCTCGACCCGAGCGGCATCGAGTACTTCGACGCATGCGGCCGGCGGTTCTCCCCGGAGGTGACGCATGTCGACTGGGACGTGGACGTGGCGGAGAAGGGCGGCTACCCCGACTTCATGATGAAGGAGATCCACGAGCAGCCGCGCGTCA
>CAUEBO010000048.1 GCA_958454405.1 uncultured Eggerthellaceae bacterium
CCGCAGCGTCGGCAGGTTCCGCGGGCCGTAGGCCCCCGGAACCTAAAACCGCGCGTATTTCACCAGGTTCTTCTTGAGCGTGTCGACGAAGCGCTGGCCCACGTCCCCCAGCTGCTCGCCTTTGCGCACCACGTATCCCAGGTGCAACGTCACGTCGGTGTCCAGCGGCACGGTGTTGAGGCCGGCGCCATCGGAAATGCCCACCAGGATGCCGCTGGTCACCGTGTAGCCGTTCAACGCCACGATGAGCTCGGAGAGCGAGGCGCGATCGGTGCAGGCGATGCTCTTCGCGCGCGGAACCTCGGCAAGAGCCTCCTCGAAGAAGGCGACGGGCGCATCCTGCTCCTGCTCGAAGTACAGGTAAGGGTAGTCGGCCATGTCGTCGAGCGCGAGGCTCTTGGCGTTGACCATGGGATGGCTTGCCGGCAGCGCGACGCGCGGGGCCGACTCGATGAGCTCAACGAACTCGAGCCCCGCCGCATCGAGGGCGGTGTTCAGGTCATCGGCCGTGGCCGACGTTTGGAACAGCACGCCCAGCTGGCTCCGCCCGCTGGCGACATCGTCGATGACGCCGCGGGTGGTGCGGTCACGCAGGGCGTAGGCGTACTCGTCGCCGCCCAGCGCGAGCACCGTATGGGCGAACGTTTGGACGTCGAACAGGTAGTGCTGGCCGGAAACGGCGAAGGTTGTTTCAGTGGTCATAGGTGGAATCCTTTCAACAAGATTTCCTTCTCGCAGGTCCAAATCAGTCAGCGAGGGCGGCCGTGGTGCCGAAGATTCGCGCGATGGTGAAGGCGAAGCGTACTTCAGTACGTGAGCCTTCGCCAGCACGCGAAGATTCGGTGCCACAGCCGGCCGCAGCGTCGGCTCGTTCCGACGGCTGGCAAGCCGTCGGAACCTATTGGCAGCCGCGCTCGTCGATAAAGCGCGACGCCTTGTGCTCGGACGACGTGCCCAGCTTGCCTGCATCGTACACGATGACCTTCTGTGGGCGAACGCCCACATGGGCCCTGATGGCCGCCATGGTGCGGCTCGCCACCTCATCGTAGGGCTCCTCGCTGCCCAGCGCACGTTCCACCGACACCTCGTATTTGCAGGTGAAGTCGTGCTCGTACACGCGGATGGAGTACTCGCCGGTCAGGCCTTCCAGCCCGCGCACCACGTATTCGATGTCGGTCGGGAACACGTTCACCGCGCTCACGATGAACATCTCGTCCTTGCGGCCGGTGATGTGGATGCGCGCCAGCGTGCGGCCGCATTCGCACGTGTCGGTGCTCACGAAGCCGATGTCGCCCGTGCGGAAGCGGATCATCGGGCGGGCCTTCTTCATGAGCGTCGTGTACACGAGTTCGCCCGTCTCGCCCGGCGCCAGCACCTCCCCCGTAGCGGGATCGACCGTCTCCACGAGGATCTGGTCCTCCACGATGTGCAGGCCGTCATGCGCCTCGCAGGCCGCCGCGCAGGCGCCGTAGATGTCGGACAGGCCGTAGAAGTCGACCACCTTCGCGCCCCACAGGTTCTCGATGGACTCGCGCGTGGACGTGATGGAGCCGCCCGCCTCGCCGGCCACGATGATGGTGTGGATGTTGAAGTCCTCCTTCGGATCGTAGCCCTTCTCCTTGGCTATCTCGCCCAGGTGCCAGGCGTAGGAGGGCGACGTCCAGATGACGGTGGGCTGGTACTGCTTCAGCACGAACAGCAGGCGATCGGACGGCACGGCGCCCACCCAGATGGCCGTCGCGCCCAGCCGCTGGGCGCCGATGACGTCGGGGCCGCCCACGTACAGCGCGAAGTTGAGCGCATGCACGTAGCGGTCGCGCGGACGCATGCCCGCCTGCCAGAACAGGCGCGCCTCGGTATCCTGCCACAGGTCGAAGTCCTCCTGCGTGAAAGGGCTCACCGTGGGGACGCCCGTGGAGCCCGAAGAGGTGGCCATGAAGACGACCTCCTCCTCGGGCACAGAGCACATCTCGCCGAAGAACGATCCCACATGCTGGGTCTCGCGTTCGGTCTTCTTGTCGATGAACGGGAATTTCGCGATGTCGGCAAGCGTCTCGATGTCGTCCGGCTTCACGCCGGCCTCGTCGAACGCGCGCCGGTAGTGCACCGTGTTCTCATATGCGTAGGCCACCATGTCCTTCAGGCGTTGCAGTTGCAGCGCCTCAAGCTCGGGCCGCGGCATGCATTCGATCTCCGGATCATAGTACTTCTGATCGATGGGGATGTCCTTCGCCATGGTCGCTCTCTCCTCAGTTGGATTCCGTCTCTCGCCTGCCGCCCGGCGCGCCTTCGCACACCGCCCGGCGCATCTTGCCCGCCAGGGCCCCGATCCGCCCGCCGGCCTGCTCGGGGCTTGCCCGTCGAACCCAGCAGTCGCTGCTTGAAGCGTTTCACGTGAAACACTTGTTCGTCTTCAGGGTTCTGCGCACGCAAAGCAGCGTAATGCATGAAACCACGAACCGACCAGCAGCGCAACCTCCTGCGCGATTCGATGTTCTGATGATTTGCTATCTAAAAAATGGATATCCTGATGGATTAGTATACAGAATTCGAATTGAAGACATCAAATAAACCGAAGAGCAGCAAAAGGTGCCGCCGTGCGAACAGAGGATTCATCGCCCGTTGTTCCAGGCGTCGAGAAGATCGATTACCTCCTGCTTGCTGTGAACGCCGAGCTTCGCATAGATATTCTTCATATGGGTTCGCACGGTGTTTTTTGAAACAACGAGGTTTTCAGCGATGTAGGGAAGATCGCGGCCCTTCACGATAAGCTCGAAGACTTCCGTCTCCCGAATGGACAGGCCAGCCTCGCTTGCAATAGACCTGCATGCATCTTTGCTTCCATCGGCTTCTTGTGGTTCATGGGCACCAGATGCGGCCTTCGGCTCTCTCCAGTGAAATTTGATCGCGAAGAAAACGAAGGAAAGACCGTACACCAGCACAAGCGCCAGCACGAGCACGTAGGCGAAGCCGAAATCCTCGCGAGTCTGCAAAACATGCCCGATGGCGAATCCGAGCGTCATCGACGAGTACACGAATCCAGCGAAGGCTCCCAGAACGACGGTCGAGCCGATGCGCAAGCTCTCCGCTTTCTGCAAACAGACGATCTGCATGAGCATCGACATGATGCCGAAAGCGAACAGCGACAAGGAGATGAAAACCACCTGGTAACCATATCCGAAAAAAGGCATGCCCAGAAAGCCTGTAGCCATGAGAGGAAACAACAGCTGGAAGACCAACTCGATATGCAGAGAGTCATGGAACTTGAACCAGGCCGCGATAAGCACGAACGACGCGAGCACCTGCGACAGTACAAACGAGTTGCTCAGCACAACAGCGAGCGCAGCGTCGTTTGAGCCCACCGCGTACACGATCTGCCATATGAATCCGAACGCCGAAACGCACAGTACCGGTCTCCAGATATCCCGGAAGAGCACTTTTATTTGCGGCTTGCTCGCAGAGGAGCGGGCAAGCTCGGAAGCACCCCTTCCCGCCCACCAAAGCATGCCCGCCGAAACGATAGTAGAGCAAACGCTGCATGCCAGAGGCTGCCCGAAAAAGCCGAACAAGGAAGCGGCAAAGAACATGAGTACGCCCAAGATGCTTCCGATCGGCAGGAAATAGCCGGCAGAACGGGTTCCTTGGCACGCAAGCGCATGTTGCCACAGCAAAAAGAGCATCGAGCTTCCAAGCCCGATGCAGCCGGCCCCGACGACCGCAAGGGAACAGGAGATGCGATCCGATACCAGAAAAAGGAACCCACCAAGCGCTACGAGGATCGCAACGGCCATGACCCCTTTCCCGAAGCGGTCAGTCCTCCATTGCTTCTGCGCAAAAAACGCCCCGAGAAAGAACCCGGCCGAAAATGCAATGAGGCGCGCCAGATTGAAGGGAAACCCAATCTGGTCAAGTGCGCCTTCCACCCCAACGACGCGGGAACCGTCCCAGGTGAAAATGGTAATGGACAGCATATAGCATGCCCATCCCAAGCACGTTGCAATGTTTCGGCGCATCCGACCCCCCTTTGCGGTCAGGACAGCCCCCATTCAATGAGGCTCTTTGCGCTCCAAGCGCAAGCCCGAATTCCATGCGTTCCTCCCCCTCTGCATTATAGAACCCCAAACGAAATCGTCTTCTGCCAAGTCGGCCCAATATATGCCGATCGGGCTAAATCACATCTCGAATGTGAGGCGCGACGAGGCATTTCACGCATGGAGCAGGAAGCTTGCCGCATCCTCGATCCGATACGATGCAAGCCATGAGCATGAACCTGACAAGCGCAAGGAGGAGTTATGGCTATGGATCGCCGTTCGTTCATCAAGGGAGCAGCACTGTCAGGCGTCGCCGCAACGACGATAGGGCTCGTCGGATGCGCCGCTTCTCCCAAACCGGAAGAAGGCGCTGAAGCTCCGGCAGCATCCGGGGAGGACGTCGCCAAGCGGTACTCGTTCGAAACCCCGCCTGAACCCGTTGACGATTCGCAGATAACGGAAACGTTCGAAGCGGACATCATCGTCATCGGCGCAGGAGTATCCGGCATGGTATGCGCCGCAGCGGCAGCGCAGGAAGGGGCGGACGTCATACTGTTCGCCGCAAGCTCCGCTCCTGTGTTCCGAGGCGGATCGAATCATGGCATTGGCACCAAAGTTCAAAAGCGCTATGGAATCGACTACGACACAGGCAACCTTTCCCCCATGATGAAAAAGCAGATGGCCGATGCGGCCTACTTGATCGACCAGAAAAAATGGTGGAGATGGATCAACAACAGCACAGAATCCATGGATTGGCTTATCGACATCATGGAAGGAGCCGGGTGGGAAACCACGATCGAAGTGGGATACGACGACCCCGACGGAGTTTTCAGCTTCCCGCCTTCCGCCCACAACTGGATAGGAGGCGACGTCGTCAATGGATCCGCGAATGGAGAAGGCCTCGTCGTCTCAGAACTGGAAAAGATCATCAAAGACAACAAGGGTCGAATCGATTACAGAACCGTTGCGCAGTACCTCATCCGAGAAGACGACAACACCGGACGCGTGAGCTCGGTCATAGCGAAGAACGAAGCTGGCGAATACGTTGCATACGTTGGCAGAAAAGGCGTCGTTCTCGCAACCGGCGATTTCTCCGGCGATAAAGAGATGATGGAGAAATACTGCCCGTGGGCAATGGACCTGCTCGACGACAGCTGGGAGTTGAACTATGACGCAGGATTCCAGTTTGGCGGCCTGTATCCGGGAGACGGCCAGAAGATGGGGCTTTGGGTGGGAGCGGGCTGGCAGAAGACGTATCCGAATGCGCCCATGATTCTTGGGATGTTGGCTGCCCAATTGCCCTCTGAAATAGGAGTCCAGAATTATCCGGGACCGAACCTCAACATCAATGGCGAGCGCTACATGAACGAAGATACGACGGCAACATATTCGGTCATGAGCGTCATGCGTCAACCGGAACGTACCGCTTACTTCATTTGGGAAGCGGACTTCGCAAACTGGTTCGATACCTGGCGCGTAGGCGGAACAACCATCGACGAAGACAACGGACCCAAGCCGAAAACATCCGAGGAGATACGGGCGGAATGGGAGAAGGCTGCAGAGAACCGGGCGTACGTAAAGGCCGACACCATCGACGAGCTGCTCGCGCAGCTTGACGGAATCAATGCAGAGAACGCCAAGGCGACCCTCGAGCGATACAATTCCTTCTGCGAATCGGGAGTTGATGAAGATTTCCATAAGAACCCGGCGTATTTGGCCCCTGTTAAAACGGGCCCCTTCTTTGGATTCAAGTACCAGCTTGATCCCTCGGCGTTCCTGTGCGTCTGCGGTGGGCTTCGCACGAACGAGCACATGCAGGTGTGCGATGAAAACGACGATCCGATCGAAGGCCTCTACAACATAGGCATCATGGTCGGCGATTCGTACGGGACGATATACAATTTCGGTATCGAGGGCCACAATCTTGGAATGAACTGCATCACGTTCGGCTACCTTGTCGGGAAAGAATTGGCTCAAGCCTAGCATCGATCCCCCTCCCCCGGCCGAGGGCCCTTTACGGGCTCTCGGCCTTCTGTCGGCCACGCCAATTTCGGCCACCGTCTGCCTCAAAGCTAACCGGCTGCTCCATGCCTCGAACAGCCTCGCCATCCACGGCGACCCCGCGTCGCGCTTCGGCACTCTCGTTGCTCCGGCACGCCTCCGCGTTCGCCCCACTATCGCAAGAAGAGATAGCTTGGTACAATGAACCACAGAATGTTCTCGGATGCAGGATTCGAACGGCGCCCGCATGCACGGGACGTTTCGCGGGCAGCGCCCCGTTCGCAGGACCCGTTCCGGAAAGGCTCCCCTCCATGACCTTGCAGCAGCTTCGCTACCTCATCGCCATCGCCGAGTACGGCTCCATCAACGCTGCGGCCCAGAACCTCTACGCCTCGCAGTCGAACCTTTCCACCGCCATCAAGGAGCTCGAGCGGGAACTGGGCATCGCCATCTTCACGCGCAGCAACCGGGGCGTCACGCTCACGAACGACGGCACCGAGCTTCTGGGCTATGCGCGCCAGGTCATCGAGCAGGCCGACATGCTGGAGAACCGCTATGCGGACAAGGACGCCGTGCATCTCCGACTGGCCGTTTCCACCCAGCATTACGCGTTCAGCGTGCAGGCGTTCGTCAACGTGGTGGAAGCATGCGAGGACGACGAATACGAGTTCATCCTGCGCGAGAGCACCACGGCCGAGATCATCGACGACGTGCGGTCATTCCGCAGCGAGGTGGGCATCCTCTACACCGACGGCTTCAATCGCCGCGTGCTGCACAAGGCCTTTGCCGACGCCGACGTCGCCTACTTCCCCCTGTTCGACGCGCAGGTGCACGTGTTCGTGGGCGAGCACCATCCCCTCGCCGGCTCCAAGCTCCTGCGTCCCGAGGACCTGGAAGGCTACCCGCGCTACTCGTTCGAGCAGGGCACCGCGAACTCCTTCTACTATTCAGAAGAGCCGCTGAGCTACCTGCCCCACAAGGGAAACATCCGCATCTCCGACCGAGGCACGCTCACGAACCTTCTGACCGGCCATGACGGATACACGCTCTCAACCGGGGTGCTTTCAACGGAAATGCAGTCGGGCATCGCGTCCATTCCGCTCGACGTGGACGAGTCCATGCAGGTGGGCTACATCATGCACAACGAGCGCAGGCCCGGCCCGCTTCTGCTGCGCTACATCGACGAGCTGCACGCCATCATCCATGCGAACCCCAGCGTGCGGGCACGGGAAGAATAGCGACCGATCAGGATGCCATAGCAGGCATGCCAGCCAGGCAGCGCCGAACCAAACGCGCCGTCTGGAAGCGCAGCGTCCGCCCGGACGCAAGAGCGGGCGCCGAAAGGCGCCCGCGTTCATGTTGCTGGGTTTCAGAGGGTCGTGCTACGCATCCACGCTCATAGTGAGCAAAAGCAGCGCATCGTGGGCGCGCGCCTCGTCGAGCATCTCCGAGGTAAGCACCGTGCCCCTCGGCACCATGAACTCCCCGTCGGCGCTCACGACGTCCTCGGCGGTCGTCTGGCCCAGCAGGAAGATGACCAGCTCCGCATCCTCATCGGCAAGTTCCGGCTGCGCTTCAACCGGTTCCTCCTCGAGTTCTTCTTCAGGCTCATCTTCGTCGGACTCTTCTTCTGACTCCTCCTCAGACTCCTCGAACTCCTCTTCAAACTCTTCCTCGAGCTCCTCGACCTGGACGGACTCGGCCTCGGGGACGGCCTCGACTTCCTCTTCCGCCTGGTCGGCGGCGATGTCCGCGCTGCGCAGCTCGGCAGCGGTCCGCTCGCCGTCGTCCACGAACACGAACTCCGGAGAGAAGAACACGAACTGGTCGGCGGCGAACGTCGCCTTGGAATCAAGGACGAGCTCGGTCACCTTGCCGAACACGGGATCGAATCCGTACGAGGCCACGATGCCCAACCTGTTGCCCGTCTTGGAATAGACCTCGCTCCCTACGAGCCTGAAGCCGTCGTTCACGATGCCCAGGGCTTCATCCGACAGGGGCAGGAAATCGTTGCGGCTCTGCACGGTCATGAACGTATCGCCGACGGCGAGGGCCTTCTCGAACGGCAGGACCAGCGAGCTGTTCGTGCTCGCGCTGCTCACGATGTAGTGGCACACGCCCAGCGTGTCGCAATCCACGCGCAGATCGCTGACTTTGCCAAGCGCCTTGCGATCGTCAAGGCCGACGGCCTTTCGGGTGAGGATGGTTTCGTTCGTTTCCATAGCGTCTCTCTTCTCGTGATCGGTCCTCGGAGCAAGCTCCGCGTCTTCCTGCTTCCTGCCATTGTACCGAAAGCGCCGCGCGGACGCCTCCGCTTGCCGTCATTTCGTGGGCTCCACGCTTCCTTCCGACAGAACGACCGTGGCCGGCTGGGGCACCAGGTAGGTATCGGTGTGCATCAGATCGCTGTACTGCTTCACGCCGTCGCGGTAGTACACGCGATACGCTTCCGCCACGTAATGCAGATGCGACCCGGATCCCTCTTCGCTGTCCACGTACTGGTCGACCACCTTCGACGTCGCATCGATCGTCACGCCGTCTTCAAGAGGCTCGCCGATGATGGAAACCTCCACCGTCTGGCCGATCGCGCTCGCCGCAATGCGCACCGGGGCGTCGCCCGCGTTCTTTATCTGCAGATCCATGACTCCGTACACGAGCGTGGCATCGAGCCCGATGGGCGCATAGTCCGACGCGACGGAATGCGGATGGCGCTCGACTATTTCAAGATCGGCCTTCAGTGCGGCGATGTAAAGGGACGTCGACACCTGGCAGATGCCGCCGCCTGCGCCGTCCACCGTCTCGCTCCCCTGGATGACGGAAGCCGTGCGGTACCGCGGATCCTGTTCGACGTCGCCGACGCACTCGTTGAACGAGAACGTCTCGCCCGGTTCGATGACCACGCCGTCGATCGCATCGGCGGCCAGCCGCAGGTTCTCGGCGCGGTTGGCGTCGGTGCTCTGGGAGATGGCTTGGTAGTGCCCGATGACCACGCCGTCCGCCGCCTTCGGCTGCTGGTCTTGAGGCTCGGTCCGAACAACGGGATCGGGGTCGACGGCCTCAACCTGGTCGACGGGCATCGACACGGCGGTGAGCACCATGCAGAGGGCCACCAGCGCGCCGCACGCCGCGACGATGGGCAGATCCGACCGCGAGCGGCGGTGCGAGCTTGGCGACGCATGCTCTTTGCGATGCGCGGCGGCCATCTACATCATCCTCGCGACCGCATCGAGCTTGATACGCTCCGAAACGCTCAGCTGTTGGCCGTGCGCGCGCAGCTCTTCGGCGAGCGCACAGGCGCGATCGGACTGGTCGGCCTTCACGTAGCACGCCAGCTCCTCGAATTGCGCCGCCCGCTTCTCCGCGGCGTCGGACGTGCGGCTGACGCTCTCCTTGAACAGGCGGGCTGCGACGGCGTATGCGCCCTTCGCTTTCAGGGAGCGGGCCTTCCCAAGGCAATCCTCGAACGAGAGCTCGCGGGGAGCGGGCGCCGCTTCCCGTGCGCAACCCGAATCGGGCGCCGGCGCAAGCGTGCGGACGGGCTCGGAGGCCGATGCCGGCTCGAGAGCTGGTTCGAGCTCAGGCTCGGGCTCAGGCTGCCAATCCAGATCGAGCACGGATTCGGAAACCGGCTCTGAAGCAGGTTCGGGCTCGAGAACCGGGAATGCGGGCTCAGAGGCGCATTCGGGCACGAAGGCGGGCATCGGCTCGGGCGCGCCCTCGGGCTCGAAATCGATCTCGTCCACCCACGCGGGATCGGAAGCGCGCCCGCACGCAGCCTCGGACGCCGGCGCGAACCCGGAAACGCGCTCGCCTGCGGGTTCGGGTTCGGATGCAGGCTCGAAAGCACCCTCGGGTCCGGATGCGCCCGCGCCTGCGAGGCCGGAGCGGTCGGAAGCAGGCCCGGACGCGGGAGCGATCCCAGGCTCGCAAGCCGGTTCGCGTTCGAAAACAAGCTCGGGCTCGGATGCGGGCGCCGGCCCAGAAGCGCGCTCGCACGCACGCTCACCTGCAGGTTCGGTCTCTTCCGGCACACAAGACGCGGCGCCGGCCGATGCCGCGAGCGCGACGGCGGAATCCCATCCGGGGATCGGCGCGGACGAACGGGCGGAGGGCTGCGGTGCGGTTTTCTCAGCCGGGATGCAAAGATCGCCGCCGAGCACGGCGGGCGTCTCGAAGGGCCCGCGCGCCGGATCGGGGCGGGCGGCGCCCAGGGGCACGACGACCGGAGTCCGCTTCGACGCGTTCGAAGGCCTGCCGTCTGCACGGGAAGGGCGGCGGGCGTGCCTTGGTGCCGATTCCGGCGCGGGGCGCAGAACGCCCGGCGAGGCCTTCACGTACACGGCGATTGGAACGACCAGGCTCGCAACCGCCAGGATGGGCATCGCCCACTGCTGGCGCCCTGCCAGCACGAGGACGGCGAACGCAGCCGCGACAAGCGCCAACGATGCGAACGAGAGCATGACGGAACGCCCGAACCGGGCCCCGCCGCTTCGGGCGTAGCAGATGGCAACCCCCGCCACGATGACGGCGGCCATGAAGGTCAACCCCCATCCGCTTACTTGCATTGCCGCACTCCCGCCACACGATCGCTTCGATACAAACAAAGGCAAAAAACCATTCTACCCTTATGGGCGCAATTATATAAGAACATGCCGAAGAAACGCAGGGAATACCTGCTCAACGATCGTTTGAAACTCATCACGGTCAGCGGCGCCTTCGCACGCCCGCCCCTCCGCCGCAAGGGAAGGCCGTCGCAAGCCGAAAACGGCGCACCGTACCGAAAGCGGCGGGCACCCGATGGATGCCCGCCGCTCTGCCAATTCGAAACCGTCCGCCCTCGCGCTGCGGACGTCTAGTGGATGGTGTTGCTCACGTAAGGGGTCTTGTCCTTCAGCACCACGTCGTGCGCGCCGCCTTCCACGATGGACGTGGACGACACCACGGTGAGCTTCGCCTTCTCCTGCAGTTCCGCGATGGTGATGGCGCCGCAGTTGCACATGGTGGACTTCACCTTGGAAAGCGTGAGGTCCACGTTGTCCTTGAGCGACCCGGCGTAGGGCACGTAGCTGTCCACGCCCTCCTCGAACGACAGGCCCTTCTTGTCGCCGCCCAGGTCGTAGCGCTGCCAGTTGCGCGCGCGGGCGCTGCCCTCGCCCCAGTACTCCTTCATGTAGGAGCCGTTGATGTTCACCTTGTTCGTGGGGCTCTCGTCGAAGCGGGCGAAGTAGCGGCCCAGCATGACGAAGTCGGAGCCCATGGCCAGAGCAAGCGTCAGATGATGATCGTACACGATGCCGCCGTCGGAGCAGATGGGAATGTAGACGCCCGTCTCCTCGAAGTACTCGTCGCGCGCCTTCGCCACCTCGATCACCGCCGTGGCCTGGCCGCGCCCGATGCCCTTCTGCTCGCGCGTGATGCAGATGGAGCCGCCGCCAATGCCGATTTTGACGAAGTCCGCGCCCGCGTCGGCCAGGAAGCGGAAGCCTTCGGCGTCCACCACGTTGCCTGCGCCCACCTTCACGTCGTCGCCGTACTGCTCGCGAATCCATTCGATCGTGATCTTCTGCCAATCGGAATAGCCCTCGGAGCTGTCGATGCACAGCGCGTCCGCACCCGCCTCCACGAGCGCCGGCACGCGCTCGGCGAAGTCGCGGGTGTTGATGCCCGCGCCCACCATGTAGCGCTTGTGGTTGTCCAGCATCTCGTTGGGATTCGACTTGTGCGAATCGTAGTCCTTGCGGAACACCAGATACAGCAGATGGTCCTCGTCGTCGACGACGGGCAAGGAGTTCAGCTTGTTGTCCCAGATGATGTCGTTGGCCGCCTTGAGGGACGTGTCGGCCGGCGCCACGATGAGCTTCTCGCGCGGCGTCATGAAGTCCGACACCTTCTCGTCCATCGACATGCGCGACAGGCGGTAGTCGCGGTCGGTCACGATGCCGACCAGCTTGCCGTGCGGCGAGCCGTCCTCGGTGACGGGCATGGTGGAGTGGCCGTGCTCCTCCTTGAGCGCCAGCACCTCGGCCAGCGTCATCGCAGGCGACAGGTTCGCGTCGCTCGTCACGAACCCGGCCTTGTAGTCTTTCACGCGGGCGACCATGGCCGCCTGGCTCTCGATGGGCTGCGAGCCGAAAACGAACGACAGGCCGCCTTCCGTGGCCAGGGCGATGGCCATGCCGTCGTCGGACACGGCCTGCATGATGGCCGACACCATGGGAACGTTCAGCGAGATGGCGGGCTCCTCGCCACGCTTGAACTTCACGAGCGGCGTCTTCAAGCTGACATCCGCGGGAATGCACTGGGACGACGAGTGGCCGGGAACCAGCAGGTACTCGTTGAACGTGCGGGACGGCTCATCGAAATAGTAGGCCATGTACTCCTCCATCTGCGGTCGACATGATGCGCGGGCGAGCGCGGTTTCGAATGCGCAACGGCCCGTCCTCGCGCCGAGGAAGGGCCGCCAAGCATCCGTTGCCCAGGTGTTACCCGCTATTATAGCCACGGGGACGCTTCGGGCGAAAGGAATAGCGCCGAATGTGGAGAAATATACGTGGGCGACCGGAAGCGCCTCAGGCGATGCGGCGGAACCTGATCGCACGCGCCGCAGGCGATGTCGCCGGCCTCCAAACACGCATGCCGCAGGCACCCGCTCTGCCCCTCCCCGCGAGGCTTCCGCCTTCCGCATCCGCCGCGCGAAACAAATATGGAAAGCAAGCTTTACATCAAGTGAGCATGCGCGTATACTTCATGGAAAGCTAGCTTTACCTAAAGGGTCGATCGCCCTTGGCCGCGGAAGGAGCGCGCATGGAAAACCGCCTGGAAGAGCTGCGGAAAGCGCGCGGCATCAAGCAGGAGGACCTCGCCTTCGAGCTCGGCGTGTCGCGCCAGACCATCAGCTCGCTGGAGAAGGGGCGCTACAACCCCTCCATCATCTTGGCGTTCAAGATCGCACGGCGGTTCGATCTGCGGATCGAAGACGTATTCATCTACCAGGAGGACGACCATGAATAAGAAGACGGCATACCTCACCCTGTCCCTAGCGGGCGCGCTCGCACTGGTCACTCTCGCGCTCGCGCTCGACGTGGGCGGCATCTCCCGCGTCGTGCCCACCGCCGCCAAGGCCGTGTGGGGCTTCGGGGGCTGCGCCCTCGCGCTGCTCATTTGCGGCGCGGCAGCGCTCTTCCACAAGCCGACGGACCAAGAACTCGTCAATCAGTACGACGAGCGCAATATAGCCATCGGAAACCTTGCTGCAAAAAGCGCATTCAGCCTGTTCACCATTCTGATGCCCCTTATAACGCTTGTGCTGTTCGTGCTCGACCAGATCTCGCTTGCAGGAACGCTGACGCTGATCGCCGTCGAAGTGGTCGCATTCATCGCCTACCTCGTCCAGATCGCGCGCATCCAGAAAACGATGTAGGCGCGCCCCGCCGAGCGCGGCATGGAGCTGGGCGCAAAGCCGCGCGCCCAGCGCGGGGTAGCGGCGGGCGCGGCCGACCGGGCCCGCCGCTACCCCAGCCCCATCCACGCGCTCACGATGGGCACGTAGCCCGCCACGAACACCGCGATGATGAGCACGGGCAGCACGAAGCGCACGTACCCGCGCGCCCAACGGGGGAACCGCACGCCCTTCCCCTCGTCGGCCTCGGCCACGAACGCATCGAAGCCCCAGCCGCGCTTCGCCGTGCAGAACAACAGGAACACGAGCCCGCCCAGCGGCAGCACGTTGTTCGACATGAGAAAGTCCTCGATGGCCTGGATGTTGCCGATGCCCGGCACCTCCACGCCCGCCCACAGGTTGAACCCGAGCGCGCACGGCAGCGACAAAACGGCAAGGGCGATGCCGTTCACCAGGCAGGCGCGCTTGCGCGACATGCCCCATTCGTCCATGGAGAAGCTCATGATGTTCTCGAATACCGCGATGACCGTGGACAGCGCCGCAAAGCTCATGAACAGGAAGAACAGCGCGCCCCACAGCTGCCCGAACGGCATTTGCCCGAACACGCTGGGCAGGGTGATGAACACGAGCCCCGGGCCGCTGCCCGGCTCCACCCCGAACGCAAAGCACGCCGGAAAGATGATGAGGCCCGCCATGAACGCCACGAGCGTGTCCAGCCCGCCAATGCGCAGGGCCTCGCCCGTCAACCGGTGGCCCTTGTCGATGTAGCTGCCGAAGATGGACATGGAGCCCACTCCCACCGACACCGTGAAGAACGCCTGGCCCATGGCCGCGAACACCGCGTCGGCGAAGGTGCCCCACTGGTCCGCCGGCGTCGCCCCCGCGAACAGCTTCCCGAAATCGGGCATGAGGTAGAACGCGAGCCCGCCTTCCGCGCCGGGCAGCGTGACCGCGCGCACGCACAGCACCGCCAGCACGGCGAACAGCGCCACCATCATCGCCTTCGTCACGCGCTCCACGCCGTTGCGCAGGCCGGAGCGCGTAACCACCACCCCAATGGCCACCACCACCAGCATGAACGCGACCATTTGGAACGGATCTGCAAGCAGTGCGTCGTACACGCCCCCCACGGCGGCGGCGTCCATGCCCTCGAAGGTTCCCGCCATGCTGAACAGGGTGAAGGCAAGCATCCAGCCGGCGACCGTGGTGTAGAACATCATGAGCAGGTAGTTGCCCGCCAAGGCTATCCACTTGAAGCGATGCCACTTCGTGCCGGCCGGCTCGAGTTCGTCGAAGCTCCGGGCGACGCCCTTCTGGCTGGCGCGCCCCACCGCGAACTCCATCACCAGGATGGGCAGCGAGAACACCACGAGGAACAGCAAGAAGAGCAGCACGAACGCCGCGCCGCCGTACTGGCCCACGATGTAGGGGAAGCGCCACACGTTTCCCAACCCGATAGCGCAGCCTGCGCTGATCAGGATGAACCCGAACCTGGAACCGAACTTCTCGCGCGTTGCCACGAACCCTCGCTTTCGAAAGCGCCCGGAAGGCGCCCGGGCGCGATGGTGCAGTGCGAGCCAGTGTAGCGGAAAGAGCCCGGCCACGCCAGACGCGCCGCGCGAGCGATCAGGAAGCCTGGCAAGAAGGCCCTCCTCCACGCGAGCGAGCCGGCGCTGCGAGACGAGACGGAACGGGATTGCTTCGACGAGGCGAAAACGGGCGCGCAACCCCTCCGCCCCTTCGTCACGCTTTTACGCGTACGCCCGTGCCACGGCCGCCACGAACCGCCGCCCCTCGAGCTCGGGCGCCACATCGTCGCCGTCGGGCTCGATCGGGGACGGCTCGCCGATCTCGCAGCGTCGGAAGCCCGCCGCAAGCGCAGCGGCCTCGAAGCCCGCGAGCGAGTCCGCCGCGCCGAACGCGTTGCCCGCCGCCGCGAACGAACGGGCATCTTCATCGGGCAGCGGTTCTTCTGCGAACACGCCTGCGCAATGCAGGCATCCGCCGGGCGCCAAAACGCGCACGATCTCGCGCAAAGCCGCATCGAGGTCCCACGCCAGGTTGAGCGCGCTGTTCGCGTACACGACGTCCACCGACCCGTCTTCGACGCCCGCCCTGCGCAGGTCCTCGAAGGGAGCGACGGCGAACGACAGGCGGCCCGCCCGGGCCGCGCGCTCCCGCACCCCCGCCGCGCCCTCGGATCCGGCATCGCCGCATCCCCGCGGATCCATCATGCCCCGGCTGCGCGCATACGCGCGCGCCGCCTCGATGCACGCCGGAGATGGATCGACGCCCCGCACGCTGCCCGCAGGCCCCACGCGCTCGGCGATCTTGCACGCCCCCTTGCCGCGCCGGCAGCCCACGTCGAGCACGCGCTTGCCAGCCAGGTCATCGGGCAGCAGCATCTCGCAGCGCCCGACATGGCGCCCCTCGCGCGGCATGGCCGCATAGTAGCGATCGCGGTCAGCATCCATCGGCCGATCCTTCCCCCTCGCCCGCCCGAGCATGCGGGCGGGCGATCCGCGTCCTACGCGTTTTTCAAAAACGCCCCGTAGCCCTTGTACGCCTCGTAGAGGTCGGCTTTGCTCGACACCTCCCACGGGGAATGCATGGACAGCACCGCCACGCCGGAGTCGATGACAACCATGCCGTACTAACTGAGCAAAGCCATGAAAAACAAGTTACCGCAGGTCAACCGATATCGGAACCTGCACTTTCCATGACACGTACGTCACAGGCCTTAGTATGCAACCTTGCGAATCACATTGCAACAAACAACATTAGTCCTTTGCTACTGCAAATGCATACCGACCCTTGTATAAACTCTCGCCAGCCTTTTCAGAACCATAAGCAAGGTGAGCACAACGTTGACCGAAAGGGCTACAGAAACTGCCGAGACGATGCGCCAGATTAGATCGAGCTCAACTAGCCCCGCCGCCTCTGAAATAATAAGTAGTGAAGACTGGATAAATCCCATAAGGATAATCCAGAGAATATTAAAAAACAATTCATCTATAAGAGCTATATCATCTTCGGTCATCAGTGAATCCATATTTTGCCGAAGTTGAATTCGGATTTGAAAAACAAATACTGCTACAGCACCTAGCAAAGTCGCCAGAATGGACATACCCGACAATAGTCCCAATTGGCTTTTCATGGTAAAGCCAAAGAAATACGCCACTACACCCAAAAATACTGGGAGAAATAGCTGAATTGCAACATCGCGCTTCGATGTCACCTTTTCACCGTTCTTAAGCAGATACAGCGTTTTAAAGTGTTCCTTAATTATCCTATATGGAGAAAGCTTCCCCATCAAACGCTCCTTCGCCTATTCATTCACCCAATCTGTCGAGAATAGTTCCTGCCCTCTCTATGCAGAATGTGCAGAATTGATCATCGGTTAATGCATCCCCACTTGGCTGCTCAATAATCTCCCTGATATACGGAGCCCTGAATTCTCCGTCATCCCCTAACGAGAACGTTGTTTTCTTCCCATCTTCCCCAGCAAGGGTAACGGAGGCTTTGGGGTTATCGTCGCCTACTTCCACACCAAGACGATCTGCAATTTCAAGGATGCCTTCCCACTTTTTGCCAAGTATCTTGTCCTTGATGTATTTTGCCCAAGATGATAGCTTGTCAGGAACGAAGGCGTACGAAAGCTTTCCTTCATACCCAATCACTCCATCCTCTCGGTTCTGACCGTGTTTTCTAACTTCTAATCTCAACTCAGTTAATGTCGCGTTATTAATCCACTCGGCATCACTTGGAACTCTGTTAATGTCAACCGTGATATTTATTGGAGAGATGGCTGTCAAATGCTTTTTGAACAAATAGATAAGATCATTGCCAGCACTGCCCCTCATCGCGTACTCACAGAAATACAAAGCAACATCTCCGAACTCGGGTACAAATAGGCAAGCTCTTGTACTTGCGGTGGTTGGATTCTCTTCTCCGATATGGTAATCGACAACCGAATAGTTGTCCTGTCGAAGAACATCCGACTCTTCTCCCCATCTCGCATGAGATAAATATGCAAGGGTGGTGTTTCTGTCAACTTCCAATACACCAGTGCACTCAATCATGCTTCTGCGGGTTTCGTTTTTAGTACCCATGTATTTGCATTCTTGATCGCAAAAAGCAACGAAATAGTCCTTAACGGATAAACCGCCGATATCATTTGGAGGTATAACTTCCTCTGGCTTTCTCCGCTTATGAATGCGAATACTATGCACAGTCAACGACCTTGTCATATGACCTCCAGAATGCCGAACACATTAGCCGATAAAATACATTATATCTCTCCTTATACTATGGTAGATCTGTTTTGGATTCAGGAATCAAACCTGAACCCGACAAAACAATACAAAACCGTCTATCGTCTCCAGAAGCGGTATCTACCGCTTAAATAATTCGAAATATACTTTACGATCTCCGCATTAAACGAGCCTTATAATCCTGTGTCGCATAATATATACAAACATTTGTTCTATACAGATTACTACGATCAGATACGAGATTCAACAAATTAAAGCGAAAATAGTCGCCATGTTCGTTGATTTAATATGAGAGGAGTTCTATCGATCGTTTTAATACCACAATAATCATACCGTCGCCCAATACGACGGACAGGTCTGTTTCGCTGCCGGGAAGGGTCGACGATGCTCTATATCGTGAAATCGTCTATTCCCTCGATTGCTTCTAGCCTACAGCGTCACTTTACAAGCTTATTAGTACGGAGCTTTGCCTTGCCATTTCAACGATATCTGCGTCCCCAAGACTGCGCAGATACGCCGCTGTTATAGACACCGATTCATGCCTTAGCAAACGAGAGCGAATATGCATCCATTTTGTTTTAATTGCTGCTGGGCGTAGAAATGGCGGCATGCGTGAGGGCTGCAACGTGCGTCGGCAATACTTTCACTTCTCTTGTTCAATATATGCTGCATGCCACCATGGGTGAGTCGTTTTCCCGTAAACAAAAGGAAGTAGAAAGGCTCGTACCGCCTCGAACTGAAATAGCTTTCCCTTGCCCTACCAAATCGGAGCATAGCTTTTTTTGAGTATGGGGGTTATGGGAACAGCTCTATGCTTTCCGCCTTTTGCATTGGCGATAGCAATGCAGTTCTCCTGGATATCCGAAGGTCTAATAGCGCATAGCTCATTGCTGCGAATGCCGGTTTCAAAAAGCATCGTTACGATCGCCGCATCCCTGACATCCGCGAAGCGTCGACTCTTGCAGTTGTCCAGCATCTTCCGAACGTCTTTGGGAGTGTAGATTGGTGTGCATGGTCTTTCTTCCTTAACCCATCCTACTCCACCGCACGATACGTCAAAACCTTCTCCGTATTCCTCTTAGCTAGCTCATGAATGCATATTTCGTCTTCGCAAAAGCGTTCGAAACATCTGATTTATCCCAGTAGGTCGCAACCGTTCTTTCCGCATACTTGCGTATCTCAATTTCCAAAACGTAGTCTTTCACTACTTCATTGATCTTCACCGTGATCGCCTCTCTTTGTCCTCCGATCAGCGACCACGGTATTTCACAGCTTTTGCACTCTACGAATCGCGCCTACGCGTTCTTCAAAAACGCCCCGTAGCCCTTGTACGCCTCGTAGAGGTCGGCTTTGCTCGACACCTCCCACGGGGAGTGCATGGACAGCACCGCCACGCCGGAATCGATGACGTCCATGCCGTACTTCGCGGGGATGTAGGCGATGGTCCCGCCGCCGCCGGCGTCCACGCGGCCCAGCTCGGCCGTCTGGAACGTCACGCCCGCCTCGTCCATGATCCGCCGGATGCGCGCCATGTACTCGGCGCTCGCGTCGTTGCTGCCGCTTTTGCCGCGGCTGCCCGTGTACTTGTTGAACACCAGGCCGCGCCCCAGATAGGCGGAGTTCTTCGCCTCGAACACGCTGGCGTACGCGGGATCGAACCCGGCGGACACGTCGGAGGACAGCATGCTCGACGCCGCCAGGGCGCGGCGCAGGGGAAGCGAGCCGCCGGCGCCCGCCAGCTCCATGATCTCGGCGACGGTGTTCTCGAAGAACTGCGACGCCATGCCGGTGGCGCCCACACTGCCTATCTCCTCCTTGTCCACCAGCACGGTGAGCGCCGTCTTGCGCGGGGCCTTCTTGCCCAGCGCCAGCTGCGCCATGAGCGACGTGTAGGCGCACACGCGGTCGTCCTGGCCGTAGCCGATCACCATGCTGCGGTCGAAGCCCAGCTCGCGCGCACGGCCGGCCGGCACGACCTCGATCTCGGCCGAGAGGAAGTCGTCCTCGGCGATGTCGTACTTCTCCGCAAGCAGCTTGAGCGCATAGGCCTTGACGGGGTCCTTCTCTTCTTCTTTGCCAGCAGGAGCCTGGACGTCCTCGGTCGCCGCCGCATTGACCGCAGGTTCACCGGAGGATTCGTCGGTGCCCACCAAGCGAGTTCCGCCGCGAAGCGAGGACTGTTCGAGCGACTGGGCATCGTCGAATCCTCCGCCCCCGAAGGTTAAGGGGCGGTTGCCCACGAGCACGTCCAGGTCCTCGCCCTCCACCACCTCACTGGCCTTCTTGCCCATCTGCTTGCCGGCAAGGTGGATGAGCAGGTCGGTGACGCAGAACACGGGATCGGCCGGGTCGTCTCCCACCTGCACGTCCACCACGGAGCCGTCCTTCTTCGCTATCACGCCGTGCAGCGCCAGCGGCAGCGTGACCCACTGGTACGCCTTGATGCCGCCGTAGTAGTGCGTGTCCAGGTGCGCGAAGCCGTTCGATTCGTACAGCGGGTTCTGCTTGAGATCGAGGCGCGGGCTGTCGATGTGCGCGCCCAGGATGTTGAAGCCCTGCTCAAGCGGTTCGGTGCCGATGTGCGCGAGGATGAGCGCCTTGCCGCGGGCGAGCGCGTACACCTTCTCGCCCGGCTTGAGGGCACGGCCCTTGCGAACAGCCTCGTCAAGCGGGCGATAGCCGCTTCCCTCAGCCAGCGCAACCGCCGCTGCGGCGCATTCACGCTCGGTCTTGTTGTCGGAGATGAAGCCGATGTAGCCGGCCGCCAGCCCTTCAAGCGCCTCAAGATCGTCGGCGTCGTAGCGCTTCCATGCCGTGCCCTGTTCCATAGTCTTCGTCCTTTCAAGCTGGCCGAGCCGAAGGCCCGGGCCGACAGTATGCTCGCTTCGAACTATACCGCTTCGCCCGGGCTATTCGAAGCGTCCCTCCAAATACTCCCGAAACGTTGGACTCTCGAAAACGGGGCAAGGATCGAATCGCGCCGCGATGCGCGGGCTCGCGCCTTGCCAATAAGCGGGCCTTCGACGATCGCGCAGGCCCCGCCATTCGGGAATCTCCGTGGATATTCGCCGATCCAAGCGGCATTCGGGCCCGAAAACCTACCATGACAACAAAACGTCAACGGCTTCATGACGCGAACCTGACGATACCGGGCTTGTGATAGGTTCGTATCTCTCAAGCTCATGCGGCCTCCAGGCAACGGGCAGACCCGAGACAACGGCGAGAACGCGGCGGCACGCCGCACTTGAAAGGCGCTTATCCATGCTGCAACTGCTGAATATTTGCAAGTCCTACACCACGGCCGACTTCACGCAGGTCGCGCTCGACAACGTGTCCATCTCGTTTCGAGACAACGAGTTCGTGGCCATCTTGGGGCCGTCAGGCTCGGGCAAAACGACGCTGCTGAACATCGTCGGCGGCCTGGACCACTACGATTCGGGCGACCTCGTCATCGACGGCATCTCTACCAAGGAGTACAAGGACCGCGACTGGGACGCGTATCGCAACAACCGCATCGGCTTCGTGTTCCAAAGCTACAACCTCATCCCCCACCAGA
>CAUEBO010000049.1 GCA_958454405.1 uncultured Eggerthellaceae bacterium
TCTCGCCGCTCGACTGCATGGGCTGCGGCGTGTGCGTGAACGTGTGCCCGTCCGATTCGCTGGCCATGGTGGATACCGACAGCCAGCTGGCCCAGCAGGAGGTCTTCGACTACTGCGTGGACAACGTGGCAGACAAGCCCGAGCTTGCGGACGCCACGGTGAAGGGCAGCCAGTTCAAGCAGCCGCTGCTTGAGTTCTCCGGCGCGTGCGCCGGGTGCGCCGAAACGGCGTACGCGAAGCTGGTCACCCAGATGTTCGGCGATCGCATGTTCATCACGAACGCCACGGGCTGCTCGTCCATCTGGGGCGGCCCGGCGGCCACCTCGCCCTACACGGTGAATGCCGAGGGCCGCGGGCCTGCCTGGTCGAACTCCCTGTTCGAGGACAACGCCGAGCACGGTTTGGGCATGCTGCTGGGCCACGAGGCCGTGCGCAACCGCCTGGTCGGCCTGCTGGAGGAAATGGCCGCAAGCGACAAGACCCCGGCTGATACGAAGGCGCTCATCGCGACCTATATGGAAACGCTGGCCGACGGCGACGCCAATGCCGCAGCCGCCGAGGCGCTCATCCCTGCGCTTGAAGCCGCGGCCGTCGACGGCTGCCCTGTGGCGCCTGAGATTCTGGAGAACAAAGAGTACCTCTCGAAGAAGTCCGTCTGGATCTTCGGCGGCGACGGCTGGGCCTACGACATCGGCTACGGCGGCCTCGACCATGTGCTGGCCTCCGGCGAGGACGTGAACGTGTTCGTGTTCGACACCGAAGTGTACTCGAACACGGGCGGCCAGGCGTCGAAGGCCACCAACATCGGCCAGGTCGCCGAGTTCGCGGCCGCCGGCAAGGACATCAAGAAGAAGAGCCTCACCGAGATCGCCATGGCGTACGGTTACGTGTACGTGGCGCAGGTGGCCATGGGCGCGAAGCCGGCCCAGACCATCAAGGCCATCGCCGAGGCGGAGGCGTATCCCGGGCCGTCGCTCATCATCGGCTACTCGCCGTGCGAGATGCACTCCATCAAGGGCGGCATGGCGAACTGCCAGGACGAGATGAAGAAGGCCGTCGACTGCGGCTACTGGAACCTGTTCCGCTTCAACCCGGCGGCCGAGCCCGGCAAGAAGTTCGTGCTCGACTCCAAGGAGCCTGCGGGCGGCTACCAGGAGTTCCTCATGAACGAAGCCCGCTACAGCCGTTTGACCCGCGAGTTCCCCGAGCGCGCCAGCGAGCTGTTCGAGCGCAACGAGCAGGCGGCCATGGACCGCTACCAGCACCTGCTCAAGCTCAAGGACGTGTACGCCGAGGCATAATAGTCTCGGTCGAAGCAACAGAGAGCCGCATCGAAAGCCCCGACGAGAAAGAGCTGGAACCCGCAACGGATTCCAGCTCTTTTGATTTTGCGAGTGGAGAGACCGCGCAGCCTCGTGCTGGGGTGTCTACAGAGCTGCTAGCAAAGCGGGCAAAACATCCTTGATGTCACCGACCAGACCGAAGTCGCACTGCTTGAATACGGCGGCGTTCCGATCCTTGTTGATGGCGAACAAAGCGTCTGCACGATTGCAGCCGACCATATGCTGCATCTGGCCGGAGATTCCCACAGCTACATAAACTTTTGGCGAAAGCATCAGGCCGGAAACGCCGATGTACGTTTCGGTCGGCAGCCAGTCGACGCCTTCGGTAAGGGGGCGGGAGCAGCCTAAACCAGCGCCGAGCTTGTCGCAAAGGGCGCACGCGAGATCAAGGTCGGCTTTCTCGGCGAAGCCGCGACCGGCAGCCACCACGACGTCAGCTTTATTCAAATCAACACCCGACTTTTCGATCGGCTTTACGGAAACCAACTTCACGGCATGAGCCGGAGCGACCCAGGCCACCTCCTCGACAGCGTTGGCGCCAGATGCGACGGCGTCGGCGAAAACACCTGCGGAGACAGTGTAGATAGCCACGGATGCAATGGATTTTTGAACACGCTCGGCGAGGCCGCCGAAATACAAGCTCCGGGCACCCTCGGCTGCAAACTCCATGACATCGGTAATCGTGGAAGTATCGGCATGTGCTGCCAACCGACCCGCAATGGACTTCATATGGCGAGTGGGCTCAACAAGCACAACTGCGGGCTGCTCGGCATCGAACACGGACAAAACGGTTGCCGCAGCGTCATCGAGAACGAAACTCTCGGGGACGGCAATGCTGGCGATTTTATCAGCTACAGCCTCGGGGGCCTCGCCAAAGGAGACGAGGACAACCTCGTCGCTCATAGTGCGGGCACCTGCGGCAAGTTCGCGCGCTGCCTCGGTGTGCTCGGCAATGACAAGTGATTTCATGGGCGTTCTAGCCTTTCTTTCGAAGAGCATGCCTATCGAAAAGCATGCAAGGTTACAGGGCGGCCTTAAGGGCTGCAGCGAACTGTTCGATTGCGCCATCCGTGGAGGCATCGAGAATCTCAAGCTTGCGGGAAGCCTGTTCGGGGGCCCTGCAAGAGATAGTCTCAAGGGATGCTTCGGCGACCGCGTCGGCCCTCGACACGTTCATCGGCTTCTTGCCGGCCGACAAGATGTCCCTCATGCCGGGAATGCGAGGTAAGGCCGCATCCGGGGAGACGGAAACAACGGCAGGCAAAGGTACTTCGACAATCTCAACAACATCCTCAAGGGTGCGTTCGACAAGGAGGGTAGGGCCCTGGGCTTCGATTTTCGTGACTCCGTTGACGAACGGCACATCGAGCTTCGCGGCCAGCTGCACGTCGACTTGCTGAGCATAGTTGTCCGCAGAGCCGTCGCCGCACAGGATCAAGTCGTATTCCCCAATCTGAGCCGTCAAGGCGACAAGGGCTTCGGCGGTAGCACGGGCGTCCATGTCGGCGCAAGCGTCGTCGGCAACCATGAAAAGCTCGTCGATGCCACGGGCGAGAATGTTCTTCTTTAGCTTTGAGTCATCAATGGAGGCTGGACCGGCGGTTATGACGACTGCTGATGATCCTTCGTGCGCGGTTAACTGGGCTGCCGCCTCGATTGCATTCAGATCGTAGACGGATGCGATATCCTTTGCATGGGAGTAGTCCAAAGAACCATCGCTGGTAACCGAAATGTCCTGGTCGTCGGGAACCACCTTGCATGCCGCAATCACTTTCATAGTATTTCCTTCCGTATTTCCGTTTCAGGCACGGCGGGTCGGACCCATCGGCCTGGTCTGATGTTTGTTGTTTGAAGGGTCTTTCGCCGTGCTCACGCGCATGAGCACGGCTTTACCATGCAGAAAACGTCATCGAATCCCTGCCGCAACATCAAGAAGGTTTTGCTTCGAAATCTTCCCTGCGGCATTCCGCTCGAGGGATTCGAGAAAAACAACGCGCTTGGGTCTTTTGTAGCGCGCCAGCTCCCGAGCGCAGAAATCAATGATTTCCTCGGGGGTGATCGATGAACCGCTCGCGGGCACAACAAAGGCGACCAGTGCTTCGCCCCAATGATCATCCGGAACGCCGATCACCGCGGCGTCGGCGATATCGGCTCCCATGGACTCGATGCACTGAACCACTTCAAGTGGGTACACGTTTTCCCCACCGGTGATGATCATATTGTTCTTCCGGTCAAGGAGCTTCAGATAGCCGTCCTCACTAAGAGCCCCTACGTCGCCAGTCGAATACCAACCGTCGTTCAGCACTTGAGCTGTGCGCTCTTCGTCTTTCAGATACCCCGACATGATCGTCGGCGTTTTCACGAACACTTCTCCCGGCTCGTCTGCTTTGCAGACTTCCCCAGAAAGATTAACAAGTCTCAGCTCAACGCCAGGAATCGGACGGCCCACCGTTTTTAACCTGTCCGCGTGCAGATGATCGTCGGGCTTCAGGACGGTTATCAGGCCGGCTGTCTCCGTCATGCCGTAACCCTGGTACATGCCGCAACGGGGGAACACGTCGTGCATGCAGTCGAGAAGCCTCGCGTCGGCAGGCTCTCCACCGTAGATTATCCCGCGCAGCGAATCGACGGCCAAGCCCTTTTCCTCTGCATGTCGCAGGAAATCGCGCAGGGTGCATGGGACAAGGCCCGTCCTTGTTACGCCATGGTGCCTGATTGTCTTCTCGAGGTATTCCGGCTTGCTGGATTCCGCCATCACAAGCTCGGCGCCCAGAGAGAGAAACGTGTAGACGCCTGTCGAAGTCACATGGAAAAGGGGCAGCACACACAAGTACACATCGTCGCTCGTGAAATCAAGTGCCAAAATGTCCTTGCTGATGCGCGACAGGATGGCTTCGTGGGAAAGCATCACGCCTTTAGGGACGCTTGTCGTGCCGCTCGTATACATTTGCAGCGCAAGATTGCCCTCGTTTTGCAAACATCCGTCTTTAAGGGGATGATTCCTCTCGATGAGCGATTCGTAATCGAGGAATTCCCGAGGCAGCACGTGCGCGCAGGCAGACCGCCCGGTCATGAGCATGATCGGTTTGCTTGTAAGCGCAAGAACCTCATCGTGAAGAGAATCGACCAAGTCCGAGGCGATCGCCACCACGCGAGGGTGTGATCTGTCGAGCAGCTTTGCAATCATGCGCGGGGCAAGCCGCGTGTTGTGCTGCTCGCAAACCGCGCCTATGTGGGCGCAAGCGAGTACAAGCTCTATGCTGGCATTCGAATTGCAGCCAATAAAAGCCACGCGATCGCCAACACGAACGCCCCGATCGAGCAGACCGGCGGCAAGCCGGTCCACTCGATCCTTCAGCTCTTCGTAGGTGTAGCTTTTCCCAGCAGAGCGAATGGCAACCTTGCGAGGGCAGCGCGACAAGGGTTCCTTCAATATGTCGTAGAGACTGCTCACTTCAGTGCGCTTACATAATCAGTCTTGCGCAGGACGCCCTTCTCGTACAAATCAGCGATAGCGGCTTCATCCTCGATGCCAAGCTCACCCAAGATGTCGTCGTTGTCCATGCCTTGAGACGGGCATCCGCGCCAAATCTGGGTGGGGCTGTTCTTCCAGCGCGGAACGGCGTTCACGCCCTTGATGTGCTTGCCGTTGACAGTATCCCATTCCGTCCAGGTTTCACGAGCGAGATAGTGCGGATGGTTTTCCATCATTTCGTAGTTCATGACAACAGCGCAAGGAACGCCGATTCTTGCGAACTCCCTATCGACCTCATCGGCCGTATGGGCCATGCAGTAATCCTTGATGGCCTGCTCCCACGTGCCGGAAATGGGGTTATCCCATGTGATGCCGGGCACGCCTTCGGGGAAGAATTCGCTGCCGTATTCAAAGCCGAGGAAATCACACAATGCTTTGACCGGGCCGGGGCCTGTGCAGAGCATGTTGATGCCGGCGCCGTCTCCGCATTCGAAGTAGCCGGCAGGGCCGATAAGCGTGCTCGGTGCTCCATAGCCTCGCACAACCTGCTCGCGACCTTCAAACCACAGGCCGAACTGACCGGCTTGACAGCGCACGGTTGCCTCGTACTGAGCCAAATCGAAGCTGTCGCCCGTGCCGGTCTTGAGGGCTTTGACATAGCCGGCCAAGGCGGAGCCGTAGGCGAAAAGGCCTGCGTAGTAGTCGGTTACGAACTTCTGAATCCACAAAGGCACGGAGTCTTCAAAGCCATTCAGGTACATCAAACCAGAGAATGCCAAGACGGTTGGGTCGTAACCGGCGCGCCTTGTGTACTCGGGATCGCCGGTCTGGCCATACCCGGACATATGCCCAATAACCAGCTTGGGATTGACTTCCCAAAGAGCCTCGTCGGAATAGCCCCACGTATCCCACTGGCAATCGCGAGATGCCTCGATGAAGATATCCGTATCCTCCATGAGTTTCAAGAACACCTCTTTGCCCTCGGGCTGACGAACGTCGAGCATGATGGTGCGCATGTTGCGGCGCTCGTTCTCGACGCCCCATCCGTTGTTGGTCCAACGCAGGGAGTCGAGGCCTTTGGGGGATTCGAGCCAAATCACGTCCGCGCCGTTGTCGGCAAACAGGGATCCTGCGAACGGGCCTGCAGTAGAAACGGCGGCAACGACGACCTTGCATCCCTCAAGAACGCCGAAGGAGGGCATATCTGCTCGCTTAACCATACCAATCAGCTCCTTTATGCAACGTAATTATCGAAGAACTCCATTGCGGAATTGGCGCACATTTCCAGGCCGACGCCGGCACCGCCCGCTTCCGCGCCGACGATGTAGAGGCCCTCGAGCGGAGTTTTAATCGCCGGCCGATGATTGCCAGCTTGGCCCGCGGCCTGGGCAATGCCAATCCCAGCACCCTCTTCGCCCATATCGCGAGCCGCATCGGAGGGGTAAACGCGCTCGGTGAACACAACGTGGTCACGCAAACCGGGGAAATACGTCTCGGCGTTCGCGATGGCGGCGTCAAGGATTGCAGGGCACAGAGACTCGTCGATGCCGTAAGGAACGGCGCTGCCGATAGCGATGAGCTGCTTGCCCTCGGGTGCCAACGTGGGATCGAAGCTCGTGGGAACAACGACGAACGAATTCAAGTCCTCGGGAAGCTCGCCACGGCAGAGGATATCATAGTACTCACGAGGAGGCAGCGACGAGAAGTTGCTCAGCATGTGAATGTCGGGGCTGATGACCGTGTCCAGAGCGAAGCGGGCAAGAAGGGAGATCATCGAGTACTGCAAGTCTTTGACGTACTGCACGTACTCGTCGTCGAAGTGCTCAGGACCGACAAGCTCCAAAACGGTCTGCTTGATGTCGGAGTTTGAAACGATGTAGTCTGCGCGGTGCTCCTCGCCGCCGGCGATGATGCCAACGGCCTTGCCGTCCTCCACGATGACCTTGGTAACTGGAGTCCCCACATGCAACTCCGCGCCGTATTTTTCCAACCCGTCGACATATGCCTGAACGATGGCGCCGCAGCCGCCGGCAGGATATCCGGACGCATGAGCTTCGGCTTCCCATTTCATGCATCGGCAGAATTCGCCCGCGGAAAGGATGTATTCGGGGATGCAGCAGTAAATATAGCCGACCTGGCTTATGCAGGCGTGGACGAGCGGGTTCGTGCTGAAGCGGTTCAGGTATTCCTCCAGCGTGCTGTCGTCCAGCTCGTGCATTTCCTCGTCGGTCATGTCCTTTACGCCCATAACCAAGTTCATAACGGCGGCAAAATCCTCATCGGGAACGCGACCCTTCAGATCCTGGGGAAATTTGAATATTTCACCGCCGGTGCTCTGCACGGGCCGAACTTTGGTGAACTCAAGAGTGTTTTCAACACCGCAGCGATCGAGTAATTGCACGAGCGGGCCTTTCGGGCCGCGAGAAATAAGATGCACGCCGTAATCGACCTTGAAATCATCGCGCTGCCTCGAGCCGAGACGGCCGCCCGGTCGTTCATTCTTTTCAAAGACGGCGACCTTCTTGCCTGCGCTTGCCATAAGCAGGGCGGATGCCAAGCCGCCGATACCCGCTCCCAGAACCACCGCATCGTAGTGCTTTGCCATATCGTTCCCCTTTCAGGTGAATGTTCTTTCCAAAACCGCGCTCATGGAAACGTGCGGTTCCTCTTGTCGACTCAACCCCCGAATCGACTATGCCATCATGTCCGCTGTGAACGGAAGGACATAGACTGTAGAGGTTGCCTTGGCAACTTCAACCCCATCGGTGTCGTTGATGGTCATCTCGACCTCCATGCGGCCGCGGCCACGCTCTTTAATGGGAGCGATCTTTTCCGCCGCCTCTTTTTCGGTCCACTCGATATCAACCACAATGTCCTTTTTGGTGGGCTTCAGGTAGCTGATCTCGAAATTGCTTACGATTGGAACGAACTCGTCCAATCCGTATGTGCACATGAACTGAGCCCCAGCCGCAAGTTCTGCCAAGACGAACAGAGATCCTGCATAGACGGTGCCCACGTGATTCATGTGCAAGCCCGCTGTTTCGCACGAGATCTTAACATGACGCTCGTCGAGGACGAGGTTGTTGAACTTGCCCTCGGATACCCACTTGATAGGATTATGGGCGAGCGCTCCACGTACTTTTTCAATATCGACAGCCATAACCGGTTTCCTTTCGTAGAGATACATGGGCTCTTTGACTCGAGAAGGTGACTCGTCTCTTTTTGAATCGGTTCGCTTAGCGATTGACTGCTTTCATGGCTTCTTTGATCAGCGCGCGGCCTGCAGTGTGGACCATGATTTCCTCGGTGCCTGCCATGATGCGATACACGCGCTGGTCGCGCCATAGACGGGAAATGCGGCAATCGTTCACATAGCCGATGCCGCCCATAATCTGCATGGCGTCGTCGATTACCTCGAATGCCGCTTTGCCGGTGTAGCGCTTGATGAGGGAAGACTCGGTGGAGATGGACATGCCCTGGTCCTTCATCCATGCATAGTGGTAGAGCATGTTCTGCATGTTCTCGATCTTGATGCGCATGTCGACAAGCTTCTCTTGGATGAGCTGGAAGCTTCCGATGGTTTTCCCGAACTGCATGCGCGTGCCTGCATGGCGAATTGCCTCATCGTAGGCGCAGCGGGCAAGGCCCACGTTTGCCGAGGAGATGGTCAAACGCTCAACCTCGAAGTTCTTCATAAGCTGATAGAAGCCAGCGCACTCGACGCCTACAAGATCAGATTCTTCGCACTCCACGTTGTCCAGGTAGACTTCGTAGGTTCCGCACATGTTGTTGCCGATCTTGTCCAGCTTGGAGATGGTTACACCAGGGCGATCCATCGGGAACAGGTACATGCTGAAGTCCTTGTACGGGTTCTCGTTGATGCCGCTGCGCGCAACGCAGAGCATGTAAGGAGCCCGGTCGGCGGAGGTGTTGAACGTCTTTACGCCATTGATGTAAACCTTGCCGTCCTTCTTGGTGGCGGTAGTGGCCATGGCGGAGCTGTCAGAGCCGGCGCCGGGTTCGGTGAATCCGAGAGTGAAGGGCTTCTCGCCGCGCAAAGCGTGCTTCAGTATTTCCTGCTGCTGCACCTCGTTGCCGAAAGTCAGGATGTCGTCAACCTCGGTTGCGAAGTTGATCCACGTAAGAGAAGGCCAGCCGAGCGCATGGGCTTCTTCACATACCAGAATCTGAGTCGTAACATCGCAGGGCGTTCCACCGTGTTCCTCGGGAATGCCGAGTGCGGGGAAGTCGGCTTCAACCATGGCCTCGATGGCCTTGACGGGGAATTCGTGGTTCTTGTCGCACTCCTTGAAGTAGCTCTCGAACTGACCCCGTTCCATCACAGTGCGCAGGCTCTCAAGCAATAGCTCTTGTTCCTCGGTCTTTTTGAAATCCATCGCAGTTTCCTTTCGAACGCCAATACTCTTGAAAAGACCTGCCACCGTCCTGCTGCTTTCGTGGACTCCTCGACGGAAGGCCTATCCAAGACTTCTTGCATTGATTTTAGGGAGTTTGCCCGACATAGATGAAATACGGCCTTCGCACGTGCTTATGCGTTCCTGCTCACTTCCAATACGCGTTTGGAAAAGGTACAATGCAGAAATTGCATATTAAAATGAAAGCCACTCCGAGAGGATAGTTTTCATGGATATTCAGACGTATAAGGAGTTCGTCACCCTGGTGACTCATAGGAGCTTTGTTTCCGCTGCGCGCGACTTGAATATGTCGCAGCCGACGCTGAGCCGTCATATGGCGGCACTGAGCAAAGAACTCAGGCACGATCTTTTTTATGACAGCAGGCCTTTAACCCTTACCCCAGCAGGTGAGGCGGTTTTGGAAACCGCAAGTCTTATTATCAGAGAGCAAGACAATCTCGTTGAGTCGCTCAAGAGAATCTCTTCATTGGGCGGAGGGCGTATCCGCGTGCTCAGCCTCAGGGCCGATGCGCTCTACGTAGGAATCCATGATGCTTTTTCGGCAATGCAGGCAAAACACCCGAACTACCGAGTCGACTATATTGCGCTAGATGACAGCGGACTCGATCCGTTTCAGATGATCGAGCGGGACAAAGTCGATGTCTCGTTTCTCGCATGCATAACGGCGGAGGAATGGCCTGGTTGTGAAACGCCGAATCATTTGAAGACGATTGCCATCCCAGAGTTTCATGGCGAATTGGCCGTAGGCATTCCGAAAGAAAACGAGCTCTCAAAAAGAGATGGCATTTCGTTGAAGGATCTATCTGAGCAGGTGTTCATCATGCAGACCAACCGCTGCAACGAGCGGTTCCAGAATGACTTCGTCGACTGCTGTCTTGAAGAGGGATTTCGACCCAAGATACAACCCGTTCCCCTTGACGACGCCTACAGTTTCTATACGCGGAAACCCGAGGGGCTCCATCTCCTGCTAAAAGTCGATCGCCAATGGCGGCCTCCCTATTCCGAGGCCATCAAAAAGCATTCGCGGATTTTTACCCTGCAAGACAAAAAGCGATTCGTGAACTGCTTTGCAATCATGAAGAAGGAATCCCCCAGTGAGGCCATCGCTCATTTCTCGCAATTCTTAGAGGAGCATACTGGCGCTTTCATGCGGGACAATGCGATGCAAAATTCGTCCAACATGCCCAAGGAGTAGGTCGAAGAGGCAATCCGGAGGCCGGCTATTAGCCTGCGTGCTGATTTCGGATTGACGCTGGATCGTTCTCGTGGCACCCGCATCCGCAGCCGCCTGAGCCCACGTAGAGGTTCATCGGGTAGGCCAGGTACTCCGCCGGGGGCAGATGGTCCACCGTGACGTAGCCCGGAGCCGCGGCGAGGATGGCGGGTATGCGGTTCACGACGGTCGCGCAGGTGTGCTCGACCGTGGCGGGCTTCGCGACGGAGAACGAGGTGTCGGGCTCGCCGCACAGCTTCCAATCGCAGAGGTCGCCGTCTTGCGCGCCGTACACCTTGCCGATGCACCGCGTTTCGATGACGGGCCCTTGGAACGTCTCGGTGGTCACGACGGCGCTCATGCCGATGCAGCGCCCGGCGGGAATGGTCTCGCCCATCGTTTCGGAGTAGGTGTCCTGCTCGGCGATGAAGGGCACCGCCTTCTGGGTCTGGGATTTGATGGTCCAGCCGAACAGGGAGGCCAAGGCCTCGTTCGAGTTCCACACGTAGGACGGCTCCACCGTCTCGGGGTGGGCGAGGGTCGCCTCGAACTCGTCGGCGGTGAGGCCCACGCCGTGGGCCTTCGCGAAGCCAATGCCGAACGGTTTGCAGATATCTATCTCGCCGAACACCTCGCTTCGGCTGCGAGCTCTTCCAGCATCGCCGCATCGAGGGCGACGAGCCGGTCGATGCCGGCGCACAGGGCCGGATACAGGTGCGCCGTCGGCGCGTTCTGGGCTCGTTGCGCGAACTGCGGCAGCCAGGTGAGCATATGGTCGCGCTCGAAGGCCAGCTGCGCATCGAGCAGCCGCGCGTATTCGTCGCGATCGCCCGCGCACAGCGCCTGGAGCGTCCGCTGCGCCAGCTGGCCGATGAAGTCGAGTTGCAGGGCCAGGCTGTCTTCCGCCTCATGGACGCCCGTGTCCACGCGATATCCCTCCGCTTCGTAGCGTTTCCTCACGTCGGCCGTGCTTTCAAGGAACAGCAGCTCCCGCGGGTCGAGGTACACGGACTCCCAGAACGGCGCGACGATCTTCTGGGGCCCGATGAACATCCGGGTGTACTCCGCGCGCACGGCGTCGATGAACTCCGCGTTGCCGCGCTTCGACTGCAGCGCGCGCAGGGTTTCGGCCAGACTGGCCAGCCCGGTGCCGTCGGCGGCGAACAGCTCGACGGCTTCCGCCGCTTCGTCGGCGGCGAGCAGCGAAAGAAGCTCCTCATCCGGTTCTTGAACGAACGCGCGCCTGAACAGCAGGAGCAGAAGGCAGCGGTTCTGCAGTATGGCCTCGGTTGCCTGCACGTGCTCTTCCATGGGCCGGTCCTCTCTTCTCCCTTACCGCACGGTAAGGCTCATTACTCAAAAAACATCCTTCTTACCAGGCGAAACGCTTGTTACAGCCCGTTTTGGCGGCTATATTATAGCGTGTCGGAACCGATGATCAAGCCCTGGGGGCGATCGGCGTTCAAGGGGGATTCCAGGGACGGGTCCATGCGGCGGGACGGATTCGATCTTGCCGGCGATCCATGCCTTCTCGGAATGTCCCCGCTGCGAACGGGCTCGCAGGTGCGATCATCGGAAGGGTGCGTTTCGAGGAGTAGGGGGAACCATGGGGAATCTCATCGCGGAGATCTCTGACAAGGCCTTGAGCCGCCGCCGCTTCGTTGCGGGCAGCGCGGTTCTGGCGGCATCGCTGGCGGCGACGTCGTCGCTCGTCGCCTGCCAGGCGGGCGGGCAGGAAGAGCAGGGGGCTTCGCCTTCGGCTGCGGAAGACGGCGAGTGGATTTCGGCCGCCTGCTGGCACAACTGCGGCGGCCGCTGCGTCAACCGGGTGCTCATGAAGGACGGCGTCGTCGTCCGCCAGGGCAGCGACACGTCCCACGAGGACAGCTTCGAATGGCTGCAGCAGCGCGGGTGCCCGCGCGGCCGCTCGCAGCAGCAGCAGTGCTTCGGCGCGGACCGCTTGAAGTACCCCATGAAGCGCAAGAGCTGGCAGCCCGGCGGCGGCGAGAACGCTCGCGGCGAGCTGCGGGGCAAGGACGAGTGGGAGCGCATCAGCTGGGACGAGGCCATCGGCTATATTGCAGAAGAGGCGAAGCGCATCTACGACGAGCACGGACCCCGCGCGGTCGTGGCCGGCGGGGGCCCGGGCATCGAGCAGGTGCTCGCGAAGCTGGGCGGCTACATCCAGGTCACGGACACCAGCTCGTGCGGCACGTATTCGTTCAACGTCTCGAAGCTGGGCCTGCCGGCAACCGATCTGGGCGAAACGAACGACCGCTTCGATCTGAAGAACGCCGAGACCATCGCGCTCGTGGGCGGCAACCCTGTCTGGTCGTCCGGCGGCACCACGATGAACAACTTCGACCAGGCCATCGCCGCCGGCGTCCAGTTCGTGTACGTGGGGCCGTCGTACAACGCCACGGCGGCGTACTTCGACGCCCGCTGGATACCCATCTACCCGGGCACCGACACGGCGTTTTTGCTGGGCGTGGCCTACGAGATGATTCAGCAGGACGTGGTCGACTACGACTTCCTGGATACGTACTGCGTCGGATTCGATGGCGACCACATGCCCGACGACGCTGCGCTGAACGAGAACTTCAAGGGCTACCTCATGGGCGAGTACGACGGCGTGCCGAAGACCGCCGCCTGGGCGAGCGCCATCTGCGGCGCCCCTGAAGACGACATCGCGTGGTTTGCGGGCACCGTGGGCAAGGACCACAAGGTCATGCTGCTCCACAACTACGCGCTTGCCCGGTGCGCGAGCGCCGACAACGTCCCCCAGCTGTTCATGACGGTGGGCGCCATGGGCGGCCACATGGGCAAGTCGGGGCACGCGGTGGGCGGCGCCTACAAGACGTTCGCCGGAACGCACGGCCCTACGCTGGCCGCGTTCGGCGACACGGGCGTGGAGGCGGTGAAGAACCCCATCGCCGAGTGCATTTCCGCGCCGCTTCTGTGGCAGAGCATCCTCGACGGGTCGTTCAACAGCACGGGCATGGCCTACTCGGACAAGTTCAACGCGCAGGACATCAAGCAGGCGGACATCAAATACCTCTCCTTCGAAGGCAAGTCGCGCGTGCAGAACACGCCGTCTTCAGTAACGGCCATCGAGGCCATCAGGAAGATGGACTTCGTCACGTGCTCGTCGCATTTCTTCAACGCGCAGGCGAAGTACGCCGACATCGTGCTTCCCATCACGACCGAATGGGAGCGCGTGGGCGGCTTCCCCGGGCATCAGCGCAGCCGTGAGACCGTGATCGTGTACACGCAGGTCACCGAGCCGTTGTTCGAGGCAAAGACCGATCAGGAGATCGGAACCCTGCTTGCGGAGAAGCTGGGCATGGACCCGGCGGAAATATGGCCGATCAGCGAGAAGCAGCAGTTCTTCAACCAGATCCTCGGCTGCACCTACGTTGACGAGGCGGGCGACGACAAGACGCTCGTGACGGTGACGCAGGAGGACGTCGACGCATGGGAGTGCGACGGCCAGCCGCAGGAAGGCGTCGTTGGCCTGGACGAGTTCCTGAAGAACGGATGCTACACCATCAAGCGCGCCGAGGGCGATTCGTACGTGCGCATCGGGTACCAGGACTACATCGAGGACCCCGAGGCGAATCCGCGTCCGAGCGATTCGGGCAAGTTCGAGATATACTGCCAGTACAAATCGGACATGCTGAACAGCATGGGGTACAGCCCCGACGGCACGTTCAAGCCCTATCCCAACTACGTTGCCGCACCCGAAGGCCGCGAAGGAACGTTCGCGGACGGCGTGGTGGGCGGCGAGCCGAGCGCGTATCCCTTCGTGGTGTACAACCCGCACTACCTGCGGCGCGCGCATCCAGTGCTCGACAACGCTCCCTGGCTGCGGGAGGCGTGGCCCAACCCGGTGTTCATCAACGCTTCGGACGCAGCTGCGAAGGGCATCGCCGAAGGCGATACGGTGCGGGTGTTCAACGCGCACGGCGCGACGCTGCGCATGGCTTCGGTGACCGAGATCATCATGCCGGGCTGCGTGGGGCTGCCGCACGGCGCCTGGCTCGATTACGACGAAGAGGCGGGCCTCGACCGCGCCGGAACCGACAACGTGCTGTGCGGGACGGTGACGAGCGGCATGGGGACGTCGGGCTACAACAACTACAACTGCGATTTCGAACGCTACGACGGCGAGGCGCTGGTCGCCGACTGCCTGTTGCCGCAGCGCATCGTTTCGGTGGAGTAAAGGGGGATGGCTATGAACCAGGTGGGGTTCTTCTACGATCAAACGAGGTGCGCCGGGTGCAAGACCTGCCAGGTGGCCTGCAAGGACAAGAACCGCCTCGAGGTGGGCACCGTTCTGCGCGAAGTGCGCACGTACCAGGTGGGAGCGTACCCGAGCGTGAAGATGTACCATTTCGCGGCGACGTGCAACCATTGCCAGGTGCCGGCTTGCAAGGACGTGTGCCCGGTGGGCGCGATCGTCAAGGACGAAGACGACGGCACGGTCACCATCGACCACGAGGCGTGCATCGGGTGCTCGTCGTGCGCGAACGCCTGTCCTTTCGGGGTGCCGCGCATCGACGAAGCCTCCGGCCTCGCGTACAAGTGCGACGGCTGCATCGAGCTTCGTGCTCAGGGCTACCAGCCGGCATGCGTGGAGGCGTGTCCCTACCGCGCCCTCGACTTCGGCGACGTCGAGGAGCTCAAGGAGAAGCACGGCGGCGACGTGGTGACGGAGCTTCCCGCCATGGGCGAGGGGAAGACGGGCCCCAACACGCTGATCAGGCCTCGTCCCGTCGCGGTCGAGAGCCTGGGCACGCCTATCGTGATCTAAGCGGCTTCGAGGCCCATTCGACCGACCGCGCGCTGCAAGCCGTCCCTCCCGGCTTGCAGCGCGATTGCGCTTTGGGTATCGTGCACCATGGGCTTTCGCGGCGCTTCGGTGCTGCATCGCATGCGAGCGGGTTCGAAGCGCCGCGCTGCGCGAGTTCGAGGGGGTGACGGGGATGGAGCGGGACGGACGGACGCGGCCTCGGGGGAGGAGGACGCTGATCGTGCAGTACGTCGTGATGATGACGTGCATAGCGTCGGTCCTCGTGGTCGCGTACACCGTGTGGTCGTATGCGGAGCAGGCGAGCCTGATCGAGGAGCAAATGCTTTCCGAAGCGCGCGTGCTGGAGCAGTCGGTGCAGGCCACGTGGGACTTCATCGATTACGAGCAGACGAACATCAACTACGATCGCGACGGGACGTACAACTTCAAAGGGCTGTACTGCTCGCTCGTGGGCAAAAGCGTGGGCAAGCTGTTCTCCATGAGCACGGACTACCAGTACATGCTGCGCTACACGCGCATCGACCCGCGCAACGCCCTCGACGAGCCCGACGAGTTCGAGCGGGCCGCCTTCGACAGCTTCTACAACGAGGGCGAAGACGAGTACTGCGACTTCGTCGAGGACGGCAACGGCGGCCGCGACTTCCGCTACGTGGGCGCCATCTACCTGACGGAAAGCTGCATGGACTGCCATGGCGGCCCGGAGGGCGAGCTGGACGTGACGGGATTCCAGAAGGAGGGCTTGGAAGTCGGGGACATCGGCGGGGCGGTGAGCATCACGGCGTCCGCCGGCTTGTACCAGGCTGGCATCGATCTCAACACGGGCCGCACGGTCCTGTTCTTCGTGCTGTTCCTTTCCGTGGCGTTCGGGGCGAGCGTGCTGTTCTTCCGGCGCAACGTGACGGCGCCCATCGCGCGCATCGAGGATGCGATGGTGGGGATGGGCGGCGGCAACCTCAAAGTGGACGTCGGGGACGTGGGCCACACCCGCGAGATCAACGACCTCGCCGAAGGCGTGGAGGCCATGGCGAAAGAGCTCGACGCCCTCTATACCACGCTCGAAGAGAAGGTGGATAGCAGGACCAGGCTGTACCGCGAGGCCAACGAGATGCTCGAAGAACAGCGCGAGCGCATCGCCCGGGCAAACGAGCTGCTGGCGGAAACCAACGAGAAGCTCAAGGAGGAGAACGAGTACCGGGCCAACATCGTCGCCATCCTGAGCCACGAGCTGCGCACGCCCCTCACGGCCATTCTCGCCTACGTGGATCTGTGGGAGACGTCCGGAGAAGCCCAGAGCGAAGAGAGCCGCGATTGCATCGAGAAGGTGAAGGTGCACAGCTTGGCGCTGCTTGAAATGGTGAACAACGTGCTGGACATGGTGCGGGTGGAGTCCGGAGCCCTCGAGCTGGCCCAGGAGACGATCGACTTGGTGGATCTGGTGCGCGCCGTGACGGCTCTCGCGGACCCCATCGCGCGCGGCAAGGGCGTCTCCGTGGCGTCGGAGATAGCGGGGGACGTGCCGCTCATCAAGGGGGATTGGGCTCAGATCGAGAAGATCCTCGGCAACCTGATGAGCAACGCCGTCAAATTCACCGACGAAGGCTGCCATGTGCTGTTCCGCACGACGTTCGACGCGCGCAGCGGCAGCGTGTCGTTCTCGGTTTCCGACGACGGCATCGGCATCGCGCCCGAGAGCCTCGACAGCATATTCGATCGGTTCGTGCAGGCCGACGCGTCGATATCGCGGAAGTACCGCGGCAGCGGCCTGGGCCTCTCGCTTGTGAAGAAGACGGCCGAGGCGCTTGGGGGGACGGTGCGCGTGGAAAGCGAGTTGGGGGTGGGCAGCACGTTCACCGTCACGCTTCCCGTGGAGGTGGTAGAGGAGGATGAGATCGATGAAGATACTGATCGCCGATGACGAGCGCGACTTGTGCGATGCCGTGCGCAAGATGGTCGAGCGGCGCGGGCACACCTGTTTCGCGGTGCTCGACGGCGCGGAGGTCGTGCGCGCCTACGAACGCGAGCGGCCCGACCTTGTGGTGCTCGACGTGATGATGCCGGGGGTGAACGGGTTCGATCTGTGTCGCGATATCCGGCAGCTCGATCCGAAAGTGCCCATCATCATGCTGTCCGCGAAGAGCGACATCGTCGACAAGAGCATCGGGTTCGCCGCGGGCTGCGACGACTACGTTGCGAAGCCCTTCAACGGCCAGGAGCTGCTCATGCGGATCGAAGCCGGCTTGAGGCGGGCGAAGATCAACGAGAGCGGCGAGCCGAAGCGCCGCAACCGCGCGACGGTGCGCGTGGGCGATATGGAGATCAGGCTCAAGAAGAACGAAGTGCTCGTGCATGGCGAGTACGTGAACCTCACGCCGAAAGAGTTCCAGATCATCGCGTTTCTTGCCAACCACCTGGGTGAAGTGTTCACGGCCCAGAGCATCATCGAGAATGTGTGGGGCCAGGCCTACATGCCGGAATCGGCCAGCATCGCGGTGTTCGTGCGCAAGATACGCAGCAAGATCGAAGACGATCCGTCCAAGCCCCGCTACCTTCAAACCGTTTGGCGCGAAGGGTACCGGCTGGGCGACGACGGCGCGATCGACGCCGACGGGCATGCGGATGCGTGAAGGGTTGCGGCGGCTCCCTTCCGTTCGCAGGCCGCCGGGGCCGCAGACGAACGAAGGACCGCCGAGGCGGTCCTTCGTTCGATGCGCGGCAGGTGCTGATCCGGGCCTAGTGGTGGCACCCGCATCCGCAGCCGCCTGAGCCCACGTAGAGGTTCATCGGGTAGGCCAGGTACTCCGCCGGGGGCAGATGGTCCACCGTGACGTAGCCCGGAGCCGCGGCGAGGATGGCGGGTATGCGGTTCACGACGGTCGCGCAGGTGTGCTCGACCGTGGCGGGCTTCGCGACGGAGAACGAGGTGTCGGGCTCGCCGCACAGCTTCCAATCGCAGAGGTCGCCGTCTTGCGCGCCGTACACCTTGCCGATGCACCGCGTTTCGATGACGGGCCCTTGGAACGTCTCGGTGGTCACGACGGCGCTCATGCCGATGCAGCGCCCGGCGGGAATGGTCTCGCCCATCGTTTCGGAGTAGGTGTCCTGCTCGGCGATGAAGGGCACCGCCTTCTGGGTCTGGGATTTGATGGTCCAGCCGAACAGGGAGGCCAAGGCCTCGTTCGAGTTCCACACGTAGGACGGCTCCACCGTCTCGGGGTGGGCGAGGGTCGCCTCGAACTCGTCGGCGGTGAGGCCCACGCCGTGGGCCTTCGCCAGCGCGAGCCCGTAGTCTTCCACGTTGTAGCTCGTGGCGCCCTCGATGCGATCGATGCGCTGCACGCCGCCTGCGACGCAGCCTATCATGTTGATCCAGAAGATGTCCTGCATGCCCGAGCCGACGATGGTGCAGCCCGTCTCCTTCGCCAGTGCGTCGAGCCGATTCGTGAGGGCGGCGGACGTCGTCCAGGAATAGATGGCCTCCTCGCAGGTCGTCACCACGTTGATGCCCCGCTCAGCGCAGGCTTCGAACATGGGGTAGACGTCCTCGACGAAGCTGAACAGTTCCAGCACGGCGATGTCGGGATCGCATTCGTCGAGCACCTTTTGGGCATCGTCGGATATCGTGACGCCCAGCTTGCAGCCGAGTTCGGCGAAGTCGCCCACGTCCATGCCGACCACGGCCGGATCGATGTCGATGGCGCCGACGATCTGGGCGCCCTTCTCATGCAGGTAGCGGAGCGTGTGCTTCGCCATTTTCCCGCATCCGTACTGCACTACGCGGATCTTCTCGCGATTCATGCGGTCTCCCTCCGAATGTTGGGCTTTTCTATCACGATTCTACCCGGAGAAGCGCCGCGCATCGGAAGCTGGTGCCGAAACGTAGGAAAGCCGCCCGAAGGCGGCTTTCCTACGGCATCCGCTCCACGCTGAATCCGGTCCGGCCTCAACGTGGGCGGTCGCTCGAACGGCGCGCGCTTACGCCAGCAGCTGTTCCACGTAGGCCAGCTTCACGCAGCAGGTGAACACGTCCATGGCCTCGTCCAGCTCCTCAAGCGGGGGCAGGGTGGGGGCGATGCGGATGTTCGAGTCGTGCGGATCCTGCTTGAGCGGGAAGGTGGCGCCCGCGCCGGTCATCGTGACGCCGGCTTCCTTGGCAAGCGACACGATGCGTTTCGCGGTGCCCTCCGGGGCGTCGAACGACACGAAGTAGCCGCCGCGCGGATTGCTCCAGGCGCAGCCGCCCACCTCGGCCAGTCCTTCTTCCAGCTTGCGGTTCACCAGCTGGAACTTCGGGCGCAGAATGGCGGCGTGCTTGGCCATGTGCGCGGCCAGGCCGTCGGCGTCTTTCAGGAACCGCACGTGGCGCAGCTGGTTCAGCTTGTCGTGGCCGATGGTCTGCACGCCCATGCGCTTTTTGATCTCGGCGATGTTGGCCGGGCTGGCCGCCAGGCCCGAGATGCCGGCGCCGGGGAACGTGACTTTCGAGGTGGATGCGAACTTGAAGCATCGGTCGGGGTTGCCGGCTTCCGCGCATGCGGCGCCGATGTCGAGCAGCTGGTCCTGGTCGGCCTCGTCGTCGAAGAGGTGGTGGATGCAGTAGGCGTTGTCCCAGAAGATGCGGAAGTCCTCGGCTGCGCATTCCATGGAGGCCAGACGGCGCACGACTTCGTCGGAATAGGTGACGCCGCCCGGATTCGAGTACTTCGGCACGCACCAGATGCCCTTGACCGCCGGATCGGCTGCGGCGATGCGCTCGACTTCGTCCATGTCGGGGCCGTCTTCATTCATGGGAACGACGATCATCTCGATGCCGAACGCCTCGGTCACGCCGAAATGGCGGTCGTAGCCGGGGGAGGGGCATATCCACTTCACCGCGTCGAGCTTGCCCCACGGGGTCGAGCCGAGCGTGCCGAACATCCAGCAGCGGGCCACGGTGTCGTACATGATGTTGAGGCTGGCGTTGCCGAACACGATGATGTTCTCGGGCTCGTCGTCGAGCATGGGGGCCAGAAGCTCCTTCGCCTCGGGCAAGCCGTCCACCACGCCGTAGTTGCGGCAGTCCGTGCCGTCGGCGGCCGTGCAGTCCTCCAGCGTCTCCACCGCTTCGAGCATGGGCATGCTGAGGTCGAGCTGCGCCTTGGCGGGCTTGCCGCGCGCCATGTTCAGGGCGAGGCCGCGCGCCTTGATCTCGCCGTATTCGCGCTCAAGCTGCTCCTTGAGCGCCGCCAGCTCTTCGTTTCCCCGTTCCGCGTACGTGGGCATCGTGCTTCCTTCCATCGTCTCCCGCTGCAGGGCCGCGCTCGGCGGACCCTCCGTCTCGAATGTACCGTCCCAGTATAAGGATTCGCCCTGCGAGCGTCGATACCGTTTTCGCGCCGGAGCTGGCGGGCGGCGCCCCCAAGGCCCGGGGCGCAAGGCGCCCCGGGAAGGCGTCCCGCGTCCCTCGCGATGGGCGACACGGGGCGGAACGCGACAATGCCGTGCTGGCGCGCTTCGATGCGGCGTGCCAGCACGGCATTGCTCCGGTTCGTTTCGTTTTCGCTCTAGGACTGGCTCTGCCTGGAGGCGATGTACCTCAGCACGCCCCACACCGAGTAGCCCACCACGCCC
>CAUEBO010000050.1 GCA_958454405.1 uncultured Eggerthellaceae bacterium
CGCCCATGAACACGACGATGGCCGTGAGGATGACCTCGACCACCTTGTACGAGCCGATCCACATGGCGATGAACGCCGCAATGCCCAGGACGATGACGATGGGAATCAGCGATATGTCGGGCGCCACGGCTTGGATGCCCAAGATGCCGCCGGTTATGTTGCCCGTCTCGTATGCGATGTTGCCGACGAAGATGGCAATGATAACAATCACGATCGCAATCCACATCAAAGCCTTGTTCGGAATACGATCGCGGATGTTTTCACCCAAGCCCTTGCCCGAAACGATGCCCACGCGCGAGGCCATTTCCTGGAAGACGATGGTGGCCACCGTGGCGAACAGCAGCGCCCACAGCATGGTGTAGCCGTAGCTTGCGCCGGAAACCGTGCACGTGGTGACGGTGCCCGGTCCGATGAAGCCGGCTGCCACGAGCGCGCCGGGCCCGATGTTCTTGAACTTCTGAACCAGTGTGCTGCTCATACCCTCTCCTCTCTGCTCTCTCTGTCTGCTTCGATTGGTCCGATCCGCTTCGCCCTGCCATCTTCCCCGAGAGTTGTTTCGAACTTGTTGCCGTTCTGGAAAGGAGAAGCGTCCCGGTTGGATTTGCCTACTTTAGCAGAATACGTTCCCTGCGTATACGGTGCGGCCTTTCCCAGCAGGTCGAAAGGCCGCTCGTCCGTCCCGCGGGGATCTTAGAGAATGCCCTTCACCGGTTCGATGGCGATGCCGTCTTCCTCCAGCTCTTGGCGGATGCGGCTGACGAAGGAGAGGGCGGAGGGGGAGTCGCCGTGCACGCAGAGGGTGTCGGGATGCAGGTCCACCAGCTTGCCGGTCACGGACAGCACGCCTCCTTCGCGGATGGCGTGCTTCACGCGCTCGATGGCCTCCTCCTCGCTGCGGATGAGCGCTGCGGGATCGTTTCGGCTGACCAGGCGCCCTTCGTCGGTGTAGTTGCGGTCGGCGAAGAACTCCTCGGCCGTCACCAGGCCAAGCTTGCGCCCCTCGTCCACGAGCGCGCTGTTCGCCAGCCCCACGAGTACCAGGCTCTCGTCCACGTCGCGCACGGCCTGCGCCAGCGCGGCGGCCAGCTCAGGATCGACGGCGGCATGGTTGTACAGCTGCCCGTGCGGCTTCACGTGCGCCAGCCGCACGCCTTGCGCCGAGCAGAACGCCTGCAGCGCGCCTATCTGGTACAGCATGTACGAGTACGCCTCGTCGGGCGACAGGTTCATGTCGCGCCGGCCGAACCCTTGCAGGTCGGGGTAGCCCGGGTGCGCGCCAATGGCCACCCCGGCGTCTTTCGCCATGGCCACCGTCTTGCGCATGACCATGGGGTCGCCGGCGTGCTGGCCGCAGGCGATGTTCGCGCTCGAGATGAGCGGGATGATGTCGGAGTCGAGGCCCAGGGTGTAGCGGCCGAAGCTTTCTCCGAGGTCGCTGTTGAGATCGATGCGGTACATGGCGTCCTTCTTTCGCGTCGCGTTCGGTCTTATTGTAAGGCAACGGCCAATGCGCCGCGAATGCTTCGCATCCGTTCGTCGAGTCCCCTGCGCCAACGCGCGGCGCACGTGCGCGCATTCACGCTCGGGCGGCCTTCGCCCGCTCGCTGGCCTTCAGCTTCTCGGCGCGGCTGCGGTTGATGCGCTCCGCCGTCTCAAGGAACGCGGTGAGCGCCGGGCCGTGCTCCTCGTCGCGCACGATCATCGTGATGGTAAGGTAGAGCGTGCGCTCGTATCCGAACGGGCGCACCGGCGTGTACGTGTCGAACAGGTAGCCGTCGGCGGCGGTGAAGCCCTTGTGATGCGACAGCTCGAAGAAGATGATGCCGTCGCCGTGGTCGCGCGTCCAGAAATCGTGGTGGTTCTGCACCGTCTCGTACTCTATCTGGGGCAGGAACCCCTCGTGCATGCACAGCGCGCGGAAATCTTCGATGAGGCTTTCGTAGTGGTTGCTGGCGATGGCGCAGAAGCGCTGGTCGGCGAAGTCCTTGAGCGTGAGCGATCCTTTGTCGAGCAGCGGCGAGTTTTTCGGCACGCCAAGGCGGAACTCGCCGGCGTAGTCCACGAGCGGCAGCGAGCAGTAGCCGGCATGCACGGCAAGTTCAGGCCGGTCGAAGGGCGTTTCGGCAATGTTGAACATGAACCCCACGTCGATATCGCCGTCGAGCAGCGCGGCGAGGGAGGACTGGTAGGTCTTGCATTTGCGCACGTCGAAGGTCACGCTGGGATAGCGCCGCTTCACCGTCTCCTTCACCTTGCGCGACTCGCCGCTCATGAAGTCGAAGAAGGTGAGGTCTTGAATCCTCACGAGTTCAGGGGCGTGGTCCTTGAGCGTCGCAAGCTTGAGCTCCATCGTCTCGGTCCACGAGAGCGTCTTGCTCGCGTAGTCCATGAGGATGCGGCCCGCCTCGGTGAGGATGAGCGGCTGCTCTTCGAAGAACAGCTTGTGGCCAAGCGATTTCTCCAGGGCGGATATGTGCTTGGAAAGCGTCGGTTGGGAGATGTAGAGCTTCTTCGCGGCGGCCGTGTAGCTGCCAAGCTGGGCGATGGTGATGAACTCCCGAAGCGTTTCGATGTGCAAACCAGCGCACCTCCTCGATGCAAAGATTCTGCTGTCGCACCGTTTTCCCCCGTGGAACAGCCTATTCCACTATAGAACATCGTCATTCCAAATTCATCAGGTTTGCCTCCGAATCGCTATTTTCCCTATGCCGTCCCGATTCCATACGATTGCAGGCGTCGGAGGTGCGACGGCGGCGCGACGTGCATGCGGGCGCTGCATATGATGCCAACGGAAAGGAGCATCAGTATGAAACCTTTGGAGGGCGTAACGGTCATCGAGTTGAGCTCGTATTTCGCGGTGCCGGGGGCTGGACGCGTGCTTGCGTCCCAGGGCGCGCGCGTGATTAAGGTGGAGCCGCCGCGCGGCGACATCCAGCGCTACTTCGCCATGGCGTTCAACGTGCCGTGCAAGCCTGACGAGAATCCCCTGTTCGACACCATCAACGGCGGCAAAGAATTCGTGAGCCTGGATCTCAAGGATCCGGCGGACATGGAGAAGCTGCACAAGCTCATCGCGCAGGCCGATGTGTTCATGACCAACAACCGCGCCAAGGCCCTGCAGAAAATGGGCTTGGACTACGATTCCCTCAAGGAAAAGTATCCCAGCCTCATCATGGCCACGCTGTCGGGCTACGGCGAGAAGGGCGCGCTCAAGGACGCCCCGGGCTTCGATCTGGTGGCCATGTTCCAGGAAACCGGCTTCGCCCGCGACCTGATGGTGATGACCGACCACACCACCTATCCGGCGAACTCCGCCTACGGCTTCGGCGACATCGCCGCGGGAAGCATCCTGGCGGGCGCCATCGGCACGGCGCTCTATCGTCGCGAGAAGACCGGCAAGGGCGACCATGTGACCTCGTCTCTGTACGGCACCGGCGTGTGGCTGACGTCCGTCCTCACCCAGCTCAGCCAGTTCGGCTACCCCTATCCGCTCGACCGCGGCTTCAGCGCCCCCACGGGCATTCCCTACCAGACGCGCGACGGCGAGTGGATCGGCATCACCATCAACGAGCCCGAGCGGTACTGGGAGCCGCTGTGCCGTGCCCTCGGTTCCGAAAAGCTGCTCTCCAACCCGGACTACGGCAACCGCAACAAGTGGGTTACCAGCTACGAACTGTGCAGCGAAACCATCAAGCTTCTGGAAGAGGCGTTCATGCAGCACGACTGCGACGAGATTCTGGAGAAGCTCCGCGCGGCCGACATCGTGTGCACCAAGCTCGTGCACTTCAAGGCCAACGTGACGAACCCGCAGGCGCTGGAGAACAGCTTCGTCGCCCCCATCACCTATCCCAGCGGCGACGCCACCGCGCTCGGACAGCCGCCCGTCCGTTTCACCGACATGGACGACCCGAAGGCCGAGCAGGGCAAGGCCGTCGGCGCCGACAACGACGCGGTGTTCGCCGACTTCGGCATCGCATAGCCGCCGGGGCGCTCTTTGCGCCGCCGCTCCTGCCAAGGGAGCGGCGCAGCAGGGAGATGCCCGAAGATGAAGGGTCGCAGCACGGGAGCGTTCGCGCGCTGCCGTCTGCTGCGACCGACCGACAAGGGGGTCATTATGTCAGAAGAAACAACTCCTGCCGCTGCCGAGAGCACGCCGCCGAAGCACGTGCCCGCCGTGCTCGTCTTGGGCCAGCTTGCAGAGAAGATGTACCAAGATGCCTACGAGGCCAAGGAACGTGGCGAGAAGATAGGCTGGTGCTCGTCCAACTTCCCGCCCGAGATAGCCGAGACGCTGGGGCTGCACGTGGTGTATCCCGAAAGCCAGGCAGCCGCCATCTCCGCGAAGGGCGGCAGCCTGCCTTTGCTGGAGTACGCCGAGGGCGAGCTGGGATTCTCCAACGACCTGTGCGCCTACGCGCGCATCAACCTGGCCTACGCCAACGTGGGGAAATGCCCGAACGGCGAGCGCGACATGCCGCTTCCCGACTTCGTGCTGGGCGCCACCAGCATCTGCGAGACGATGATGCCGTGGTACGAGGACCTCGCCTACTTCCTGGACATCCCCATGGTGTTCATCGACATTCCGTTCAACGACGGCTACGAGGTAGACGAGAAGCGCATCAAGTACTTGAAGGGCCAGTTCGAACACGCCGTCAAGCAGCTTGAGGAGATCACCGGCAAGACGTGGGACGAGGAGCGCTTCCAAGAGGTGTGCGACGTCTCCGTCGCTTCGTCCAAGGCGTGGCTCGAGGCTACGTCCTACGTGCAGTACGATCCCTCGCCCATGAACGGCTTCGACCTGTTCAACCACATGGCGGTGGCCACGACGGCGCGTCCGAAGAAAGAAGCCCTCGCCGCGTTCAACTACCTCATCGACGAGTGCAGGACGTTCGTCAAAATCAACAAGTCCACGTTCAAGCCCGACGAGAAGCACCGCATCCTCTACGAGGGCATTGCCGTGTGGCCCTATCTCAAGGCTACGGCGGGCCCGCTCATCATGCAAGGCGTCAACGTGACGGGCTGCGTGTACTGCCCGGCGTTCTCCGGCGTCTACGACGACATGGACGGCCTGATGAAGGCGATGACCGACGTGCCCAACTGCCAGAACATCGAACGTGCCACCGAGGCCCGCAAGAAGCTGTGCAAGGACGGCAAGTGCGAAGGCGCGCTCATCCACATCAACCGCTCCTGCAAGATGTGGTCGGGCTTCATGCCTGAAATGGGCCGTCGCATCTCGCGCGATCTGGATATTCCGGTGGTGCTGTTCGACGGCGACCAGTCCGACCCGCGCAACTTCAGCGCGGCGCAGTACCAGACGCGCCTGCAGGGCCTCATCGAGGTCATGGACAACAACAAGAAGGGGGAATAAGCCATGGCAGACGTCAAGGAATTGCTGGCGACGTTCGCCGAGGTCGCCCAGAATCCGTCCGCTCAGGCCGACGCGTACCTCGCGGAAGGCCGCCGCATCATCGGCGTGGGCCCCTACTACGTGCCCGAGGAGCTGGTGGACGCGGGCGGCGGCGTGCCGTTCGGCGTGTGGGGCATGGTGGGTCCGGCCGTCGAGGCCAAGAAGTACTTCCCGCCGTTTTTCTGCTCCATCTGCCAGATGACGCTGGAGATGGGCCTGACCGGCAAGCTGGACAAGCTCTCCGGCATGATGATAACCGGCTTGTGCGACAACCTGCGCCCGTTCTCCCAGAACTGGAGCGCCGGCGTGGGGTCGCGGATCCCGATGATCTTCGTCTCCCAGCCCCAGAACCGCTTCATCCCGGCCGGGCGCGAGTACGCGGTGGACTCCTACACCGAGGTCAAGCGCGACGTCGAGGAATGCCTGGGCACCATCCTCGACGACGAGGCCATCATGGCCTCCATCAAGCTCTACAACGAATGGCGCGCCGCGATGCGCGAGTTCGTGAAGCTCGCCGGCCAGCATCCGGCCGAGGTTTCCGTCATCGACCGCGTGAACGTGATCAACGCCGGCTACTTCATGCGCAAGGCCGACCATCTGCCCCTGGTGCAGCAGCTCAACGCCGCGCTTGCCGCGCTGCCGTCGAGCCTCGAGGGCTACCACCCGGTCGTGCTGTCCGGCATCTACGAGGACATCCCCGCCATCAGCGAGATTCTGCAGGAGAACAAGTACGCCGTCGTGGCGGACGATCTGGCCAAGGAATCCCGCGCCTTCGCGCTGCAGGTGCCCGAGGAGGGCGACCCCATCGAGGCTTTGGCCGACGGCTGGTGCGCGCTTCGGAACGATTCGGTGCTCTACGACCCGCACAAGGATCACAGCCGCAGCGTCGCCGCGCTTGCCAAGGAGAGCGGGGCGGCGGGCGTGGTGCTTCTGCTCGCGAAGTTCTGCGACCCCGAGGAGTACGACGAGCCCATCACCAAGCGCGAGTGCAAGGAGGCCGGCGTGCCCCTCGTGGCGATCGAGATCGACCAGTCCACGGAAACCTACGAGCAGGCGCGCACGCAGCTTGAAACGTTCGCCGAGCTCATCGGCTAGATTCGAAGCCTCCCGCCGCTGGGGCGGGAGGCTCGTGGGCGGCTGTGGCCCGCAGGCAAAGGAAGAGCCTGCAGGCAGGAAGGGCGCGCCGGCTGCTCGAGGGCGACGGCCGCCCCGCCGCCCGCAACGATCGCATTGTTCAGAAGGAGGGTTCGCCATGGCTGAGACGTGGTGCATGGGGATTGATGCGGGTTCGACCGCGTCGAAATGCGTGGTCGTCGACGCGAACGGCGACATCGCCGCCACGGGGCTGTACGGTGCCGGGGCAGGCACGATAGGGCCGCAGCGCGCTGCGGAATCCGCCTTGTCCAAGCTGGGCATCGCGACCGAGGATATTGCATGCACGTGCGCGACCGGGTACGGCCGACACCTGCTCGACGGCTCCAACATGCAGGTGTCCGAGCTGTCCTGCCATGCGAAAGGGGCGGCCAAGCTGTTCCCTGGCGCGCGCACCATCGTCGATATCGGGGGCCAGGATGCCAAGGTCTTGTGCGTGAGCGCGGAGGGCGCGCTCGAGAGCTTCGTGATGAACGACAAATGCGCGGCGGGCACGGGTCGGTTCCTGGACGTGATGGCCTCCATCTTCGAGTGCACGGTGTCCGATCTTTCCGCGTACGACGCGCAGGCGACCACGGTGCTTCCCATTTCGTCCACCTGCACGGTGTTCGCCGAGTCGGAGGTCATCTCGAAGCTCTCGCAGGGCCTGGCCATCCCCGATATCGTGGCCGGCATCCACGCGTCGGTCGTCGAGCGCACCTACGGGCTCATGCGGCGTGCCGGCATCCAGCCCCTCATCGCCATGACCGGCGGTGTCGCCCTCAACGAGGGCCTGCGCACCCGCCTTGCCGAACGCGCAGGGCACCAGATCGTCACCTCGCCGCTCGCCCAGTTCAACGGGGCGCTCGGAGCGGCGCTCTACGCTCGCGAGAAGTTCGCGCGAGCGTGATGGATGCGGATAGCCTGCGGCGGACCGGTGCCTTGTCCGTTGCGGGTTCCGAAGGGAAACGCGGCCGCTTCGCATCGGGGCGGGCCGCACCTATTCACGTGCTTCGCGTGCGAGCGGGAGCTTTCCGCGAAGGCGACAAGGAGGAAACCATGGCAGAAGAGAAAAAAGAGGGAACGTTGGGGCAGCTGCTTGTTTTGGCCGCCATCCTGGGCATCGCCCTGCCGCTGTGCAACACCGTGGCGGTGCTGCTGGGGCTGGCGGGCGAGAATCCGATGATGACGCTGTGGCCCGGGTATCTGCCCCTGCTGCTGTTCATGATCGGCCAGGAGCGCACGTTCCGCGACTTCCTCAACATCGTGGCGAGCGGCCTGGTGGGCATCGTGACGGCTGTTGTCAGCCTGCTGCTCATCCACGTCTGCTCGGGATCCATGCCGGAGCTGGCTGCGATGTTCATCGGCACGTTCGCGTGCATCTTCGTGTTCTCCATCTTCAAGGAGATCCTGCCCACGTTCTTCAACAACTACGGCTTTCTGTACTTCCTCGTATCATCCACCATCCTCGCGTCCAACTTTGATTTCACGCTTGCTCTGACCTGGGGCGCTTCCACCATCATCACCACGGCGGTGTACACGGCGGTCACGTTCGGCGCCATCGCGCTCATTCTGAAGGTCAAGGCCATGGCCATGATGATGAAGAAGAAGGAAGACCTGACCGAGGGCGAGCTGCAGACCATTTTGGAGGCCGCTGGCCAGTAAGGCGGCATCGGCGGCCGCGCACGGCCATCCCGCCCCCTGAGGGCGGGATGGATCGGAGGCGGCGGAAGCCGCCGCGCGCCGCATTGTCCGGCAGGGCGATGCGAGGCATCGCTCACCAGCCCGCAGCGTGTGCGGGTTCAATCAAGGAGGTTACTCATGGATTTCGGTTTGACTGACGAGCAAAGCCTGCTCATCGAAAGCGTGCGCGAGATGATGGCGCGCGGCAACTACGAAGGTTACTTTCGCGAATGCGACGACGAGGGCGTCTTGCCCCAGAAGGCCATCGACGACGCGGTAGAGCTGGGCTTCGCCGCTCTGGGCATCCCCGAAGAGCTGGGCGGCACGCCCTGCGACGACGTCACGAAGTTCCTCGTGGCCGAAGAAGCCATCGCGCTCGGCTGGCCGTCGCTGTGCTGGGTGAACCAGTCCCTCGAAGTGGACGACATTCTGTCGTTCGGCACGCCCGAGCAGCAGAAGATCATCTGCGAACTGGGCCTCAAGGGCGTCAAGCCCTTCACGCTCGGCTTCTCCGAACCCCAGGCCGGTTCCGACAGCTACGCCGCCACCACCACGGTCAACGAGCGCGACGGCAAGCTGTACATCAACGGCTGCAAGACGTTCAACACCGGCGCGAACTGCTCGCCTTACATGCTGTGCATCGTGCGCGACTTCAAGAACGAGAACCCCACGCGCGATTTCTCCATGTACCTCATGCGCATGGACCAGCCCGGCGTGAAGATGTCGCGGCTCAGCAAGATCGGCAACAACATGATGCACACCTACGAGGTGTACATGGAGGACGTCGAGGTGACCCCGGAGGATCTCGTGGGCAAGCCGGGCATGGGCTTCATCCAGCTGATGAAGAACTACGACGTCGAGCGTTTGATGAGCTGCGTGTACAACATCGGCATGGCCCGGTGCGCCTACGACCACGCTGCCAAGCACGCCGCCACCCGCGTCCAGTTCGGCCAGACCATCGGCACGTTCCAGCTCATCCAAGAGAAGATCACCGACATGGCCATCAAGATCGAGAACATGCAGAACATGTGCTACAAGGCGCTGTGGAAGCGCATGAACGGCCAGCCCATCAACATCGACGCCTCGTTGGCCAAGCGCTACACCGGCCAGGCCGCCTTCCAGGTCATCGACGACGCGATGCAGGTCATGGGCGGCATCGGCTACTGCGACGACTGCGTGGTGTCTCGCTTGTGGCGCGACCAGCGCGTCTACCGCATCATGGCCGGCACGGAGGAGATCATGGTGCACACGGCCGGCCGCGCCCTCATCAAGGCGGCGGGCAAGTAGTCGCACGTGCCGCAGGGCCGGTCGGCCCGTATCGCCTGCGGGATGCGCGCCACGCCGCGCGCATCCCGCTTGGGGCCGGTGCAGGAGGAATCAAGGGGAAGCGCGCGCAATGCGGCCCAAGCGCAGGCCGCAGAAGGGACGTACCATGTTGAACGATGCCGTGAAGGGCTTTCTGTACCGAATCCTCAGGACTCCGGGCCGCGAGGCGATCTTCGACCGCGCGACCGGAAGGCGCTACACCTATGCCGATCTGGGGTGCCGGGGCGCGAAGCTCGCGAAATACCTGACCGACGATTTGGGGCTCGTGCAGGGCGAGGTCATCGCGCTGTCCGCCGAGAACAACATCGCCTTCATCGACGCTTTCTACGCAAGCCTCATGACGGGCGTCGTCATCACCACCTACAACGGGCGGCTGCGCGCCGACGACCTCGCACCGCTCATCGAGCGGGAGCGCCCGCGCGTCGTGTTCGTATCCGAAGGGCATCGAGAGAAGATCGAGGAGGCCTGCCGCCTTGCGGGCGTGTCGTGCGTGCAGGTGTCCCTCGACGGAGAGGGCGAATCCCTTCTTCGCTACGACGACATCATGGCGGGCGCATTCGATGCGCGCAGCCTGCCCTCGCTCGACGGCTTCGCCGATTTCGACATCGAAGAGACCCAGCTGCTCGTGCACACCGGCGGCACGACCGGTCTGCCGAAGTCGGCCAAGATAAGCTTCCGCGCCGTTTTGTACAACGCGCTGTCCGAAATCCTGACGGTCGGCTTGACGCAGCGCGACTGCGGGATAACCTTCCTGCCGTTCTTCCATACCGTCGGCTGGAACGTGACGACGCTGCCATCGCTTCTGGTGGGTGCGCGCGTGGTGCTGACCGACACGCTCGATCCCGGCGTGCTGCTCGAGCTGATCGCGAGCGAGCGGCCCACGACCGGCCTTGCGCTTGAAGCGGTGTTTCGCCGCATGGCGGAGCACCCGGCCTTCGCTTCCACGGACTTCTCCTCGTATCGGCTGTTCGCGAACGGCGCAGGGCCCATCAGCACATCCACGATGGAGCTGTACTGGAGCCGCGGCGTGAAGCTTATCAACGCCTACGGCATGACCGAGACGGGGCCGAACAACTGCTTTTATCCGGACAGCGACGAATCGCTTGAAAGCATAAAGCGGCATGGCGACACGGTGGGCAAGCCGATGTGCTTCGCCGAGCTCAAGATCGTCGACGAGCAGGGCCTTGAGGTGCCCACGGGAACCGATGGGGAGCTGCTGTGGCGCGGTCCGGTCACGTTCTCCGGCTATTGGGACGATCCCGTGTCCACGGCCGGCATCATGGCCGAGGGCGGCTGGGTGCGCTCGGGCGATATCGGGCATCTCGACCGGATGGGGTACGTGCATCTGCAGGGGCGGCTCAAGAACATGATCGTCACCAACGGCGAGAACGTGTTTCCCATCGAGATCGAGAACACGTTGAAGGACTGTTCTGGCGTGGACGAATGCTGCGTGATAGCCGTGCCCGATGCCGAGCGGGGCGAGGTTGCCAAGGCGCTCGTGCATATGGAAGAGGGTGCGACGTTCGATCGCGATGCGCTTGAAGCGTTCGTGCGCGGCAGGTTGAGTTCCATCAAGGTGCCGCGGTACTTCGTGGAGGTGGACGATTTTTCGAAGCGCGGCTTGAAGGTCGACCTGGCCTCGCTCAAGAAGGTGCATGGGTTCGCGGGCGAGTGAGACGCGCGAGGCGGGCGAGGCAAGCGGGCGGTCAAGGATAGGCGGGGAAGAGCGCATGGTTGAAGAGTTCGCGGTCGAACGCGAGGGGATGACGTTTTTTTGCAAGCGGTTTGCGCCTGAAGGGTTGCCAGGTGACCCGGGGAGCCTTCGCGCCGAGGAGGGTGCGGCGCCTGGGGTGCGGGAGCGGCCGCCCTTGCTCATGGTGCACGGCGGCCTGGTGGACTGCGATTTCTTCGATGGCGCCGCAACAGTGCTTTCGCGCCTGTTCGACGTGGTGACGTACGATCGACGCGGCTACGGTCGAAGCGACGATCCGCCTTCGGGCGAATTCGACCTCGCGGAGCAGGCAGAAGACGCCTTCGCGGTGGCGTCGGCTTGTTTCGACGCGCCGTTCTCGCTCATCACCCATTCAGTGGGGGCGTCCATCGGCTTGGGCCTCATGGCGCGCCATCCTGGCGCGGTAAGCCGAGCGTTGATCCACGAGCCGCTGGTGCTTTCATGCGTGCCGCCCGACTCCGATTTGGCTCAAGTCGTGGCGGAGACGCGCGCGGCAACCCATCGCGCGTCCGTCGGGTCCATTGGCGACGGGTTCCTGTTCGGCCTGGCGCCGAAGGACGATCGCGCCTATGAGCCAAGCGAGAGCGAGCGAGCCCGCACGGCTCGCAACACCTCGTGCAGCATCGTCAATGAAGGAAGCCTGTTCGTGTCCTTCGAGCCTGATTACGAGGCGGTCGTGCAGGTTCCCGCCGTCGTGGGCTTGGGCGAGCTGGGCCGAACCTCGCCCATCGGCATCATAGTGGAAACGTTCGCGCGGCGTGCGGGGATGCCCGTGGCGCACTTTCCCGGCGCCCACAACTGCCCCGCCGACCTCCCCTGCGATTTCGCCTGCATGACAACCGGCCTCTTTGCAACGGGCTGGACGCCGTCGGGCTGTTGATCGCACGGGTGCGCCGTATCGGGCGGCAGGCTCATGTCGCGTCGGTCGAACCCTTGCACGGAGCGGCCCGATGCGCGCCGATGGCTGCTCCGGCGTCCTTCACCATGGTGCGACAACGCAACGATGCCCGAACTCGCATGCGAACGGTTCGGGCATCATCGAAGACGATATGCGCCTATCGGCCGGGCAGGTGCAGCGGCTACTTCATCCTCTTGCGCGCCAGGGGCACGATGCCCGCAGCGGCAAGGGGGACGGCCAGCAGGAGCTGCCAGGGAAGGTCGTCACCTGTTTTGGCGAGCTTCTTGACCGTGCTCTTGTCGCTCGGGGCCGGCTTCGCGGAGTCGTCCGGCCCAGGTGCAGGCGCGGGCTCGGCGTTCTTCTCGTAGAGGGCGTTCACGGCAAGGTCGGACGTGATGCGCGAGAAATCGGAGTCCCACCCGGTGAAGGTGTGGCCGTCGCGCGCCGGGTCGGCGGGGGCCGTGGCGGCTCGGCCTTCTTCGACGGAATCGGACTTGAGCACGGTGCCGTCCCAGTCGACGAAGTTGACGTTGAACGAGCTGATGGTCAGCGTGATGGTGCCGGAAAGCGGTTCTCCGCTTCCCAGGGATGTTTTGAACGTGTCGCTTGCGGTCGGATCGTTGGACAGGAAGAATCCGTTGTCGTACAAGATGCCGGGACCGGTGAAGGAGAGGGAATGGCTTCCGTCGAGCGGGAACGACTGCTTGCTCTTGTACGTGTTCGATGTCTGGTCGAACGCGACAGGCACGGTGAGGCTCTGGTTTTGTCCGTAGATTTCCGTCGGAGCCGCAGAGCCCAGCACGATGTCGTAGAGAGAGTTGTAATGGCAGTTGATGTAGGTGAGCAAGGGGCTGTCGCTCACGTCGAGCGAGGTGAGCTTGTTGTTGTCGCAGTACAGGGTTTTCAAGCCTGTCATCCCGCTCAAATCAAGTGAGGTCAGCTTGTTGTTCTCGCAATGAACCATCGACAAACCCGTGTTTCCGCTTAGATCGAGCGAGGAAAGCTGATTGTCTTGAGCGTAGAACATGACCAGTCCCGTGATTCCGCTCAGGTTGAGCGACGTGAGCAGATTGTTTTGGCAGGCGAGCCTTGTCAGCTGCGTGTTCTTGCTCAGATCGAGCGAGGTGATCTTGTTCTCGCTGCACGAGAGGGTTTTCAGATTCGTGAAGTACTCGATGCCCGTAAGGTCGGCTATGTCTCCGTATTGCCCGTAGGAAACATCGACAGTGGTTATGCCGTCGATCGTCGCGTCGGTCAGGACGTCGCTTCCGCTGTTGAGCGTGTTCTGAACGTAGCCTCTGAAGTTGTCGTCGGGGAAGGTGGACTTGCTGATGGTGACGTCGGCATAGGCCATCGAGGGCAGGGCGACCAATGCGGCCGCCGCGAGTGCGAACGCGCATGCGAAGCGCTTCAGGGTGGTGGACATGGCTGCTCCCTTGCAGTACTCGGACGATGCGGGACGGGAAGGACTCGGCGACGGTACCGCCATGAACGGGAGCGCTCCCAGCGCGTGCGTCTTACGCGACTCTGAAGCCTCCGTCGAGGAAGGTGCCCCTGCCGGCCTGGATGGCGATGCATCCGGCCGGGGGGGGGTGTGATCAATGCGAGGATCGCGCGCGCTGGCGCGCCTTGCGCTTGCGCATCGCTTCGAAGTGGTGGTCATGGCGGCTCCCTTTGTTGTGCGGTATGGGTTCGGACGGGATGGGATTGAGTGATTTTATAGGGAAAAGAGCGCAGAAAAGTCCTGTTCAAAAAGGTTTTGAACTGAAAATTTTTTTGAATATGGAATTGTTTCCTTTTATAAACCGTCAGAAATCATGACAGGAAAAGGCTATCGCATGCCGTCATCAATGCGATGCTGAACCTATCGAGCGTTGTCTGCCCGTACGGAAACCGTTGTGCGCCGTTTTACTTCGGGGAACGTGCGCCGCACGAGCCGGTGCTCGGCTGGTGCAGACGTCGCATGGGCGGCTTCCTACTCCTTGAGGTCGATGTTCTTGGTGTCGGTGATGAGCATGCAGCCCGGCGCATGGGTGATTGCGAACGCGGGCTTGGAGTTCATGACGATCGATTGCGGCGTCACGCCGCAGGCCCAGAACACCGGCACTTCGCCCTCGTGGATGTCCACGGGATCGCCGAACTCGGGATGCGCCAGGTCGCGCACGCCGATGGCCGCCGGGTCGCCGATGTGGATGGGCGCGCCGTGCACCTTGGGGATGGCGCCGGAGATCTGCACCGCCTTCACCACCTGGTCGTAGGGGATGGGGCGCATGGACATGACCATGTTGCCGGACATGGAGCCCGCCGGCGTGCACGGCACGCCCGTCAGGTACATGGATACGTTGCGGCCCATGGTGTTGTGGCGCATCTCGATGCCGGCTTCCACGAGCTCGCTTTCGAACGAGAACGAGCATCCGATGACGAACGACACCAGGTCGTCGCGCCAGCAGTCCTCGACGTTGTCCACCTCGGCCACCAGCTCGCCGTGCTCGTAGATGCGGTAGCGCGGGAAGTCGGTGGCGATGTCGCAGTCGGTGGCGCAGATGGCAGCCTCGCGCGCGCCCACCTCGGTCACCTCGAGCAGCGGGCAGGGCTTGGGGTTGCGCTGCGCGAACAGCAGGAAGTCGTAGGCTTGCTCCTTCGGCAGCACGATGAGGTTCGCCTGCGCGTACCCGGGGCACAGGCCGCTGGTCGGCGCCGTGAACGCGCCGGAGCGAATGAGATGCCGCGCTTCGACGGGCGTCGCGTCGAGCATCTGCGCCCACACGTCGTCGGCGACGCCTTCGGGCTTGGCGGGAGCGGGAGTGTTCGGCATGGTGGGCCCCTTTCCAAGAACTGCGCTTCATTGTCGCGCGCGAAACGTCCTGTGCTGCTATAGTACCACCTATTCATGCCCGCGCTTCCGAATGCGAAACGCCCGCTGTATCGCCCGGCCGCTCGTGAACGTGACTGAAACCGCCTTCCAATGTGCAGTTTTCAGGGCGCATTCGGACCCCGCGCGCGGCGCTGGCGCGCATAGTGCCTGGTCGCGGAACATCCAGGTCCGGATTCGCGGCTTGCGATTGCACATTCGAGGGCGTTTTCGGCCACTTCCCGATTCGAACGCCTTTGCGCCGATCGCGCAACAGGGGAGGATGGAATCGGATCGAGGGTCCCCCCGGCGGAGCCGGGATCAAAGCAGGGGCGCGCGCGAGGCGAAAACCAGAGCCAGACCGTGCGGGACTGAACTGCTCAGGAGCAGGGCTGGCCGAAGCGCTGCGCAGTTGATCTCGCGCTTGCACCGACCTCGTTTGTCCGGCTTGCGGCAGTAATACAAACATTTGTGCTATATTGTTCATCGTTGTCGCGCCAGAATGCAGGCGCAGTGCGTTGAAGATGAAACGAGGGCTCGCATGGATGCGGATTTCGTAAACCTGACTAAAGAGAATCTTGTCGACGAGCACCTTTGCTGCATCATCCGCAGCAAAAAGCCCCATCCGGGCGTCGAAGCGAAGCGGCAATGGCTCTCCGACCGGCTGGAGGAAGGCCACGTTTTCAGGAAGCTGCAGGCGAAGGCCACGGCCTTCATCGAGTACGCTCCCCTTGAAACGGCCTGGGTCCCCGTAGTCGGCGACAACTACCTCTACCTGTACTGCCTGTGGGTCACCGGCGCCCCCAGGGGAAGCGGGCAGGGGAAAGCGCTCATGGAGTACTGCTTGGCCGATGCCAGGGAACACGGCAAGTCGGGCGTGTGCATGCTGGGAGCGAAGAAGCAGAAGAGCTGGCTTTCCGACCAGTCGTTCGCGAAGAAGTACGGCTTCGAAGTCGTCGACGCCACCGAGAGCGGCTACGAGCTGCTCGCGCTTTCCTTCGACGGAACGGTTCCGCAGTTCGCGCCGAATGCCAAACGCGAGCGGATCGAAAGCGAGGAGCTGACGATTTACTACGACCTGCAATGTCCCTACATCCACCAGTATATTGAGAAGATACGGCAGTATTGCGAGGAGAACGACGTGCCCGTATCGCTCGTTCTCGTGGACACGCTGCAGAAAGCGAAGGATCTGCCCTGCGCCTTCAACAACTGGGCCGTGTTCTACCAAGGGGAGTTCCAGACGGTCAACTTGCTGGGCGTTCCCCAGATAGAGAAGCTGCTCAAGAAATGAGCCCACGCATGGCGCGCTGCGCGGGATCCTTCGACTCCGGCGTAGCGCAAGAAAAGTCGGGGTTCGTGGCAGTTTTTGACGGTAAATGATCATTTGGAAAGCGGCAAACCTTGCCTTCGGAGCCAAGTTGCCACCGACTTCAGAGAAAAGCCTGGTTGAAAGGCCCTTCCCTCCAGCGACCTCCTTGACGGAGAAGGGCCAATGATCATTTATCATCAAAAACTGCCACGAGCGGTGCGATTCCCCGCGCTGAAGAATCACGGCAGCAAATGACGAACCTTGCTCCATGCGCAACGGGCCTTTTCGAGCCCGCGTCCGACGCCGCCGAACCGGCAGCAAGCTTCCACCGCGCTGCCGGCTGTGGGCTGGCAGTAGGCGGGAGTCGGACGCTTGCCAGTTGTCGTCGCTGTGAGCGGGAGAGCACCCTGTGCGCGGCAGGGCCGGAGAAGGTTTCGTCTTCTCCGGCCCTCTGCTCAAAGCGTTCTCATGCAAAGCTGCGCCTGCTCGCGAGCGTTCGCATTCACTCAAGCGTCAGGCTTTTTTCTGCCAGGTCGAATCCACCACGACGTTGTCGTACAGATGCTTGACCTCATCCCAGGTTGACGGATGCGAAGGCTGGAGCGTTCCCTTCAGGGCGTAGATCACGGAATACCGTCCCGAGTTCATGCAGTGCCCGTTCGACACCGCGCTCGCCATTTGCCAATCAGCCGCGCCGCTCAGATCGCCGCCTGCCGTGCCGACGGCGAACAGCCCCGGGATCGGGTTGTAATCGCCGTCCAGAACCTGGTAATGATCGTCGACGATCACGCCGGCATCTATCGCGACTATGCGCACGTGGTTCGCTATGCCCCAGTATGGCGGCGTGTCGATGGGCTTCATGTAATCCGGAGACAAGCCGAAGTCCTCGTCGCGCCCGTTTGCGCAGAACTCGTTCCACTGCCGGATGCTCTGTTCCACCGCATCGGCTGGGAGCCCCATCTCCTCGGCGAGCTCCGCTATCGAATCAGCTCGATGGCAGCCGATGAGGCCCGGCTCGTAGGGGATCTGGGACGTGTCTTCTTGGGGCACGGATTGGCCGACGATGTACTTCTCCATGTCCTCGCGCGGAGGGAACGTGGTGTACTTCTCGTCGAACGCGTCGTCGAAGAATCGGAAAAACGTCCCCCGGTCCTCCTGATCGTGGAAATAGCGCGTCGAATTGAGCCACAAGGGCATCGACGCGTCTTCGTTCATGAAGCGCTTTCCCGCGTGGTCGAGGGACAGCAACGGGGTTGCGGAAATGCCGAAGGTCGTGGAGAAGACGTCGTGGGCCTGTTTGGCGTGCGGCTGGGGAACCATCTGCGCCCCGACGGCTATCGCCATTAAATGCCCGTCGCCCGTCCTGTTGATCTGATACGGTTGCACATGGTTCAAATCGGGGCAGAACTTGGATTTCATGGACTCGTTGCACTCGTAATCGCCCGTTGCGAGGATGACGGCGACATTCGCATTGAACTTGATGTAGCCGTCCGGTCCGTTTCCGATCACGCCGGTCACGGCTCCGTCTTCGCTCGTGACAAGCTGAACCCCGGGAGTCTTGTAGAAGAATTCCGCGCCTTCCTGCTCCGCATGCTTCGCAAGCTCCTGAACCAGCAAGTTGTTGCTTTTCCATGCGTGCTTCGCGTAGGTGATCCTCGTGCCGTCTTCGTAGACGACCGAATCCGCGATGGTGTGCAGCGGGGCCGAATACCCTATCTCTTCGGTTACCTTGTCCATGAAGCAGACCGTCTCACCCGAGTGGTAGGCGTGGTAGCGCAGCAGATCCCAATTCACCCGATACAGGTTCGCTCGCCTCTGGGATTGCATCCAGTTCATGATGCCCTGATCGTCGGACTCTTCAACGATCAGCCCGGAAGAGAAGTTCCCGTTGCCCGACGCCGCGCTCTCCTTCTGCAAGCAGGCGACCGAAGCGCCTTCCTCGAGCGCGGTGAGGACGGCGGGCAGTCCTGCGACGCCGGCTCCGACGACGACGATGTCGAAGGTTTTCTCGTCGACGAATTCCGCGATGTCGTCAACGACCGCGCTCGATTCAGCGAAGTCGTTCTCGTCGATGTGGTTCGGATAGTTTGACGTTTGCTCCGTGTCGGCGGATCGGCTCTCGGTTCCCCCGCTCGCGCACCCCGCGAGGCCAAGAAGCGCGCCTCCGCCAACAATGGTTCCTGCTGCCAGGAAAGACCTTCTTGAAATAGCTGCTTTTCCTCTCATGCATCCTCCTTTTTCGAACTCCCCTACGGCTTACGGCTTGAGCGGCCGTATGGCGTGCTCGGAGCCGTACGCTGGTGCCATTATTGAGGGGATGTCGAAGGGTGGAAGATTGATTTTCCTCAGGGAACGTATGATTTTTGTCAACCTGCCGCCTCCGAGAGCCCGGAGAAAGCCGAAAGCCATCGTGCGGCGTCGAGGTTTCCTTGGCCCAACGATGCGCTGGGCAGCCGCCCAAGTCGGAAGCGAAACCTGCCGGCGCCTTCTGCAAAGCTTTGAACCTGCGGTATCGTGCAAGCGAATCCCGCCGACTTGTCGCAGGTCCCATGGTAGAATCGAGCCGTTGGCGGCGCTTCTGCCGCTTCTGCCGTTTCGGATCATCCTCAAATCAAAGCCAGCCGTCCTGTTTCGTCCGTGCCGCATCGAGCCATGGAACTTCGTGTGGAGGTTACTGGGAACAATGGGGAAAGCGTTTCATCAGAGCGTGAGGAAAAATTTCCATCCGTGCTTCCTGGGCATCGGCTTCGTCTTCGCGTGGAACGTGTCCATAACGTACTCCGCCTCTCCTATGTTCACCGATGCCGTTGCCGTCAATACCCTGATCCTCCTCGTTCGCGCGATCACCTACGTATGCAGCGCGGCGGCATACAAGAAGGCGGAGCCTCTTCTTCGCAACAAGGGCTTCATCTGCCTTTGCAGCGGGCTCGGATCCGTCGCGTCTTTGGTTTACCTGCTGTTCTTCAATCTGTTCGGGCTGTTCAACGTGTTCGTTGCGATCGTGTGCGCCCTGGTCATCGGCTTCACCCAATCGTGCTTGATGCTTTCGTGGTACGATCTGTTCGCGCGGATGAGCTTTCGGGAGCTCTGCGTGTACTATTCTGCCGGCAACGTCGTCGCTTCGGTCATACCGTTCCATCTCTCATTCGTCGATCCCGGGTACAAGCTCATAATCGCGGTGCTGCCCATCATTGGCTCCCTGCTCTACGGAATGAGCCGCAAGGATTCCATCCTGTCGAACATGGAGTCGGGCCGAGAGCATGTCGAACTGAAGTGGAGTTTTCCGTTTCGTCCGATGGCGCTCATGGTTGTCACGGCGTTTATCATGGGGTGCACGAGGTTCTTCCAAGTTGACGCAAGCCTGAACTACAGCCTGCTCGGCCATATCGTGTCGGCGGCGTTCCTCTTGCTGGCCGCCGCCCTGATTCCAGCTCGATTCAACCTCAAGCTCCTGTACCTGTTCTCGCTGCCGTTGTGCATCATTGGGCTTTTTCTTTCGCGTCAGATGGAGCCCTTTTTCGGCATATTCGGCGCGATCTGCACGAACGCAGGGCTGTCTTTCTTCTTCATGTTCGTCATCATCCTGTTCTGCAGCATATCCTACCGATACGGCATCAACGTCATATGGCTCATCGGGTTCGCAGAGGCCATGAAGCTCATCGGAATGCTGCTGGGCAACGTCACGGGACTCTACCTCGTGCAGAACGAGGCGATCGTGAGCTGGCGCTTGGCGGCCGATGTAGCCGCCATCGTCATCGTGATAGCCTTCACCGTGTTCCTTTCTGAAAAGGATTATCGCGGCACGTGGGGATCGATGCCGATCGATGACGAGTCGGCGAAGGCCCCGGGTTTTGCCGGAGCTTCCAACTACGAGATGCTGCTGGATCGCTGCATGAAGATTTCCCGGCAATACAGCTTGACGCGTCGGGAAGAGGAGGTTCTGTTCCTGCTCGCCCAGAACAAGACGGTGCCGACGATCGAGAAGGAGCTCTCGATTTCAAACGCCACGGCCAAGACGCACTGCCATCACATCTACGCGAAGCTGAACGTCCACAAGAAGAAGGACCTGATAGCCTTGGTGCAGGATCAGAACTAGGGCCCGTGTGCCACGAGCGCGACGGCATGGTCAAGCGCCTCATCCCCGCCCTCGACCGCCCCCGAACCTCTCCAGCCGGAAAAAGGGCTTTTCGAGCCCGCGTCCGACGCCGCCGAACCGGCAGCAAGCTCCTGCCGGTTCCCGAAGAACGACGTGAAATATGCGGAGGGCCCTCGCCCGGCGATGCCCACCAAGCGAGTTCCGCAGCGAAGCGAGGACAGCCCAGCGACTGGGGAACGCCCGGCGAGGGCCCGGCCGCAGAAAGCCTACACCTCGCCCATCAAGAAACGC
>CAUEBO010000051.1 GCA_958454405.1 uncultured Eggerthellaceae bacterium
CTGGTGGTGTCGACGTATCGCAAGCGCATACGCGAGCGGCACGTGGCCATGATGTCCCATCTCTACGATGCCCTGTCGGAGAGCGTCGACATGGCCGTGAACCTGTACTCCCCGTCGGACCGGCGGGTGACCCCCATCGTGGCGAAGGCAGCCGACATCATCGGCTACACGCTCGACGATTTCCTGAAGAACGAGAAGCTGGCAGACGCCATCGGGCTCTCGAAGGAAGACGCCGCTCTGTTCGATCGCATCCGGTCGGGCAAGATCGAGCCCTCTGAGCGGGGGGAGTTCTCGTTCATCTGCCCTCGCACCGGGCAGAAGCGCTGGGCGTCCTATTCGGTCAAGCCGCTCATGTTCGACGGCAGGCCGCAGCTGCTCATCGTGCTGCAGGACAAGACGGCCGAGAAGGCCATCCAACTTTCCATGAAGGACGCCATGGACGCCGCCGAGGCGGCGAACGAGGCGAAATCGGAGTTCCTTTCGCGGATGAGCCACGAGATACGCACGCCCATGAACGTCATCATCGGCATGCTCCAGATAGCGCAGGGGTCGCTCGACGATGTGGGCAAGACCCGGGCGAGCCTCGTCAAGATCGGCGCGGCGTCCGACCATCTGCTCGGGCTCATCAACGACGTGCTGGACATCTCGAAGATCGAGAACGGGAAGATGACGTTCTCCAGCGAACCGTTCAGGCTGACCAGCGTGCTGGCGCACGTGATCACGGTCGCGCGCGTGCAGGCGGAGCAGAAGGGGCAGAAGCTTGCGGTGATCGCGCCCGATCATGTGGCCGGCGTGTTCGTGGGGGATCCGGTGCGGATGAAGCAGCTGCTCACCAACTTGATAACGAACGCGGTGAAGTACACGCCGGAGGGCGGGCATGTCCGCTTCGAGACGATGGTCGCCCCCGGTTCCGTGATGGGGTACCGCCAGATCGTCTTCGTCGTGTCCGACGACGGCATCGGCATGTCCGAGGAGTTCGTCCAGCATGTGTTCGAGCCGTTCACCATGGAGGGCCGCTCGCGCGAGCAGGGCACGGGCCTGGGCATGTCCATCGTGCGCAACATCGTCACCATGATGGGCGGCACCTTGGACGTGGAATCCAAGCTCGACCAGGGCACCACGTTCCGGGTCACGCTGAATCTGCGCATCGCGCTCGAGGCCGAGCGAAAGGCGTTCGAGGAAACGGAGGACTTCCAGGCCGCCGAAGGCGCCGACGGGCCGGCAGCCGACGGGATCCCGTCCAATGCGCTGGAAGGCTCGCCGGATGCCGCGTCGCCGCTTGCTGCCCGCAGCTCCGCCCTGTCCCCGGCCATCGACCGCGGAGAGCTGAAGGGCCTGCGCGTTCTGGTTGCCGAGGACAACGATCTGAACGCGGAGATCGCATGCGAGCTGCTTTCCGAATCGGGTCTCGTGGTGGACCGCGCGGTGGACGGCGAGGAAGCATGCGCCATGTTCGAGGCGTCGCCCGAAGGCACCTACGACGCCATCCTCATGGACGTCCAGATGCCCCGGCTCAACGGCTACGACGCCACGCGCTGCATACGCGCCCTCAAGCGCGCCGACGCGGCGAAGGTCCCCATCATCGCCATGTCGGCGAACGCCTTCGCCGACGACGTGAGCGCGTCGCTGGCGAGCGGCATGAACGTGCATCTGTCGAAGCCCATCGACATGAGGCAGGTGCTTTCCACCATCGTGCGGTTCGTGCGCGAGCGCCGCGCGCGGGAGCGCGACGCATGACGCATGGCGGGGAAGGAGCCGCGTGCGAAGGGAGGGGCAAGGACGCCGCGGTTCTTGCCGGCGTATTTCGGTCGTTCCATGAACTCGAGGCGATCGTGCGCAAGGACGTGCTGGATCTGGACGCGATCATGGCTCTCTTCTGGCTGCAGGGCGAATGGACGAGCACGGCGGGGCGCCTGTCGCGCTCGCTGCGCTTCTCGCCTTCGAAGACGACCCGATGCTTGAAACGGCTCGTTTCCCTGGGCCTGGTCGAGGAATGCCTGGACGACAACGACCTGAGGAAGTGCCATTTCAAGCTTGCCAACAAAGGCGAGAACGTTGCGTTCGAAGTGGCCAGGGCGTTCGGCAAAGAGCGCATGGCTTGGCAGCTGCGCTGTTTCAGGGAGCTGCGCGCCGCGGCCTGCCTTGCTTCGGCATCTTGGGACGGCGGCAAGATCACGGCTGCGGCCGAGCGCCTGCTGCTCGTGTTGCGCGGCGCGTCGTGCGGGTTGACGGTGGGCGATTTGTGCGAAGCGACGTGCATGGCCCAGTCCAAGGTGTCCATGTCGCTCAAGGCCTTGGAGAAGCGGGGCGCGGTGGAATTCGAACCGCACGGGGAGGATGGCCGCATGCGCTGCGTGCGATTGACGCGGATGGGGCGGCGCGTCGCCTCGAATATGATGAATGAACTGGGATTCCTTGACGATCGTGGGCCGACGGCCCCCTAGCGTCGCATGTGCAACTATATCAAAAACGAAATATAAAAACCTATCGGGAAGCCTCGCGCGCACGGCAAGAAGGCCATCGTCCTATACTGGGCCCCATCGGTGATCCGGATCCGCCGCTACCTGAGACGCTGGCCATTTGGGTCGGCACCGACGACTGAAGGGGGAGCTGTACATGGGAGAATCTTTGACCCGCCGTAGCTTCATGAAGGCCGCAGGCACCGTTGCCGCCGGCACTGCCCTGGGAGGCGTTCTGGCTTCGTGCCAGCCTGCGGGCATGAAGAACCTCGAAGCGAATCCGAGCGCCGCGAGCGGTTCCGCCGACGATCAGGAATTCACCTGCACCTGCTCATGGAGCTGCTCGTTTTGCCAGTACCACATCTACACGCGCAACGGCAACGTGTCGCACATGCTGCCGAAGCCGGACTTCGACTATCGAACGTGCCTGAAAGGGCGCTCGCGCATTCAGCGCACCTACTCCGAACAGCGCATCCGCTATCCTATGCGCCGCGTGGAAGGCACCGATCGCGGGGCTGGCGAGTGGGAGCGCATCACGTGGGACGAGGCGGTGGACGCCATCGTCGAGCAATGGAAGAAGACCGAAGAGGAGTTCGGCCCGCTTGCGAACACCTACTACCAAGGCGGCGGCGGAGCGCAAGGATCGCTGAACGGCAACGCCGGCCTCATCATGCGCCTGTTCAACGCGCTGGGATGCACCAAGTGGGACTACTCGTTCGACAATGCCACCAACACGGGCTTGACGCGCGGCGGCGTCCAATGGTTCGACCAGAACGAGCCGAAGGATTTCGTCAATTCCGACTACATCCTGCTCATGGGCGCCAATCCCGTGGATGCCCAGATCCAGATGTGGCAGCACATAGCCAACGCGCAGGAATCCGGCACGAAGCTCGTGGTGGTCGATCCGCTCTTCTCGAGGACCGTCGCCAAAGCCGACAAGTGGATTCCCGTGAGTCCCGGCTGCGACACGGCGCTGTACCTTGGACTCATCCGCAAGTTCATGGAAGACGAGACCTATCACGCCGACTTCGTGCTGAACCACACGTGCGCACCGTATCTCGTCAAGAAGGAAGACGGCATGTACGCGCGCGGCAGCGAGTTCGGCGAAGAGCTGCACGTCGGCCCGCCATTCTGGGTCACGGGCCTTCCCACCGAGATCGACCCCATCATGGTGTGGGACGAGGAAGCGGGCGCCCCCGCGTGCTTCGACGAATGCGAGCATCCGGCATGGACGTGCCCCGACGATCGGTACGTCACCGCATGGGACCTGTTCAAAGAGCATGTGCAGGAGTGGACGCTCGATCGGGTCATGGAGGTCACGGGCATTTCCGAGGACGACTTCAACTTCCTCTACGACGTGCTGCAACCTGAGCACAAAGTGGCTCATTACATCAACTTCGGCACCGGCGCGTACGAGAACGGCCTGCATGCCGCCTATGCGCTGACCGCGCTCATCGCCATGACCGGCAACTTCGGGGAGCCGGGGCGCAGCGTGGGCGGCTTCGACTTCATGTACGGCAACTTCTTCGGGCATGCGCTGTGCACCCCCTCGAACGGCAAGGCCGTGAACTCGGTCACGTTCCTGGCCGCCTGCGACATCATGAACTCCGGCAAGCTCATGGGAGAAGACTATCCCCTCAAGAACATCTGGGTGAGCCACGGCGGGCTGATCGGCGGCAGCGTGAACTCGAACCGCGTGAAGCACGAGCTGCTCGACAAGATGGAGCTCATCGTGGTGCAGGATCCGTTCATGACCGACACCGCCCGCTATGCCGACATCTTGCTGCCCGTCACCGACATGTACGAGTACGAAGACGTGGTGCCCCTTTCGCACGAGAAGAACGTGCGCATTTCCGAGAAATGCATCGAGCCTTTGTACGAGGCCAAGACCGACTCCGAAATCGCGCGCCTGTTCGGCGAAGCGTTCGGGCTGGCCGATGCCGTATGTGACGTGACCGACGACGACTGGTGGAAGGGAACGTTCGACGATGTTCCGGCCGCGGTCGAGCACGGCATCACCATGGAGACGCTGCGGGAGAACAAGCTCATGCGCTACGTGGACGACGAGCCCTACGTGGGCAACAAGGGCCTGAGCAACTTCATCACCGAAACCGGCCGCCTGATGTTCTACGTCGACGCTCCTGCTCCGCGCACGCCGTCGAACTTCGACGTCTCCAACGTCGAGCGCGAGCGCATGCCAACGTACTTCGAGAACAAAGTGGCTGGCGAGCACAGCGAGCTTGCGGCGGAGTACCCGCTCGTGTGCATCTCGTGGCGCAACCCCGCGCGCGTGCACATGACCATGTTCATGAAAACGTGGGCGCAAGACGTCATGCCCGAGCCCACGCTGTTCATCCATCCCGACGACGCGCAGGCCCATGGGATCGAAGACGGCGCCGACATCAAGATCACCAGCCCGCAGGGCCACTGCGTGCTGAAGGCCGCGTACCATACGGGCATGAGGCCCGGCATGACCTGCTACTACAAGGGGTATGCGGAAAACGAGACGAAGTCCGGATCGCTCGGCGCCATCACGACGGACTACGCCGATCCGTTTGCGGTGAACTGCTCGTTCTTCGACAACCGCATTGCGATCGAGCCGTGGGACGGCCAAGGGGAGGAGTAAACCATGACTACCAGTAGATACGCTCTCGCTGTCGACACGCGCCGCTGCATCGGATGCTGGTCGTGCAGCGTCGCCTGCAAGCTTGAGAACAACGTTCCCGACGAGGCATGGTACAACACCGTGCTGACGGTGGGGGGCGAGCAGCCGAACACGCCCGCCGGCCAGTACGGCAGCAACTCGTTGGGCTACGTAGTCATGCATTGCCAGCACTGCGACAATCCCGCTTGCGTGAGCGTGTGCCCGACGGGCGCCACCTACAAGGACACGGAAACGGGCATCGTCATGCAGAACACCGAGGAATGCATCGGCGATCGGGCCTGCGTGAGCGCCTGCCCGTACTCCGTCAGAACGTTCCTTGAAGGAGAGCCCACGTCGGCGTTGGATTGGCCGGTGGGCAACGCGAACGCCCCTGAGCATGTGGCCAACACGGTGGAGAAGTGCACGATGTGCGCGCACCGCGTGGCGGCCGGCGACGTGCCGGCCTGCGTCGAGGGCTGCCCCGCCCGGGCGCGCTTCTTCGGGGACCTGAACGATCCCGAAAGCGACGTGTCCAAGCTTTTGGCCGAGCGCGAATACACCCAGATGCTTCCCGAGGAAGGCACCGGCCCGAACGTGTACTACCTGGCCTAGCCAGGCTTTGCCAACCCTCCCTCCCTCCAGGCCGGCCCCGGCCCGACCGGGGCCGGCACCTTGCAGGGGGAAGGGCTTTCGCTGCGCGCAGCTTGTGGAAGGAGAAGAAACGATGCCCCAAACGAATCTCGGAGCCCTGTTCAAGCTGTTCTCGATTGCGTTCGAACCGCCCACTCTCGGGCTTGCCGATCTTGTGGTTTCCGGGGCCTTGGCTGCCGATATGCAAGCGGCGTGGGAGGCTTTGGAGCTGCCGCGCCATTCCTCCGCCGCGTTCGCCGAGGGGCTTTCGAGCTATGCTGGCCGCGATGCGGAAGAGACGATGCACGAGCTTCGCCGGGAATCCACCAGGCTGTTTTTGGGCGATAAGCCGCTGGTCACCAATTCCGAAGGGCTGTGGCGCAAGAAGGCCGAAGGGAAGACCAACGCCGTGCTGATCATCAATTCCTATTCGCTGGAAGTGGCCGACTTCATGCGCTCGTGCGGCGTGGTGCGGGCCGAGGGCTACAACGATTGCATCGACTACATCGAAACCGAGTGCGACTTCGCTTCGTTTTTGGCGGATGCGCCCGACTATCTGACCGGGCTTGGCAAGGACTCTGCCGCCCTGCTCGAGGAGTTCATGCGGGACCATATGAACCGGTGGGTGCCGGGATTCTGCTCCGAAGTGGTGCATGCCGCCCGTGCGGTATACTACAGGGAGCTCGGCGCGCTCATGGGGGAATTCGTCAAGGAGTTTTGAGCGCAGCTTGCCGATGGAGCGTTGTTCCATAGGGGGAGGGCATGGCAAGCGGGGACAGCACCAACAGGATCGCCGTAACGTTCGATGCTGAGCGCTGCCTACATGCGCGCAGCATTTGGGCCAGCTGCTCGCTCTGCGTCGATTCGTGCCCGGGTCGGGCCATTCGCATGACGGAGGACGGGAAGCGTCCGGCCGTCGATTCCTCGCGATGCCTGTATTGCGGCCAATGCCTGTCGGCCTGCCCGCTGGAGGCGTTCACCTCCCCCCGCTTCAGCGAACGGCAGCTGTTCAACCGCATCGCGCCTGCCGGGGATGTTCGGCTGCGGTGCTTCTTGCCGTACGGCGAGCTCGATCTGCTGGGTTCCGAACGCGAGACCTATCAGCTGGGGGCCTGCTTGGCGATGTTGACGCCGGGCGCCCTGTTCGAGCTTGCGCTTTCCCGTTCTTGCGAGCTGGCGACCGGCGGATGCCGGAGCTGCTCGCTGTTCGAGCGCCTTGCCCAGACGATGCAGTGTAACGTGGCCGCGGCCTACGGCATGCTGCAGGACTGGGGGCGCCAAGCCAACCTCGTCGAATCGTCCCAGCTGTTCCTTGCGTCCCCGGCCGAGGATGCCCGCGATCGAGGTGCGGCGGGCGGACGGCGCGAATCGGCTGCCCGGGACGATGCTCTCGGCGATGTGCGGGCAAGCATCCGGTCGTTGTTCCACGGGAAGCGCGGTGACGGCGTGCGCGGCGAAGCGCGGCTGCCGCTCAGATCGAAGAGGAGGCATGTGCCGGCTTGGCGGCGAAGGCTCCAGGATGCGTGGGGAAAGCGGGCTTCCGATGGATCCGAGCGGTTCCCCTGGCCCGTCCTGGAAGTGGACGGAGCCCGGTGCAGGGCATGCGGCATGTGCATGCAGCTGTGCCCCACGGGCTCGATCCGCCACGCCATGGCCGACGGATCGTTCTCGTACGCAGTGGTTCCCGGAACCTGCGTTGACTGCGGCCTGTGCGTGGCGTCCTGCGCCGCGCGGGCCCTTTCCCGCTCCTATCGCCCTCTGGCGCAGCCGTTCGACGCGCATGAGGTTTTCTCGCAGCGGGCGACGCCCTGTCCGCGCTGCGGCATGCCCGTTTTGAAAAGCCAGGACGGACCGCGCTGCTTCCTCTGCGCGTCCGAGCCGGACAAGCGTGCCCTTGCGGAGCGCGTCCGACGGCAGATGAGTGCGATCCTGCACCTCGGTGCGCAGGATGCGGGTGGTGACGGCCATGGGTAGGCCGTCGGTGCTTGCCGAAGGATCGATGGTCATCGCCGCGCATGCCATGCACGCAGCGGCGAATGCGGCGTGCTTGTGCGCGGGAGACATGGGCTTGGCGGAATACGCGCTGTTGGCAAGCGCTTTGGAGCGCAGGGCCGGCCTGCCTTTGAAACCGCTTCGCCCTTTTTCCGGCGAGGGCGGGGATCTGCTGCACGGCGTGCGCCTGCTCCAGGAGAACGAGCTGGTTGAGCGCGTGCGCGACCAAGCCGATCGCCGCGGATTCGCTCTTCGCGCCACGCTGAAAGGCCGAAGAAGGGCGGAGCAGGTCGACGAGGCGATAGCTGCCGCGCTGATCGACGCGAGCTGCAGGCTGACCGAAGACGCTCTCGGGCACCTGGTCGTGCGGCTCAGGGAGTTCTCGGAAGCCCGCTGCCCGGATCAGAGCATGTCCGCCCTGTTTCCCGGCGACGTGCTGCACGCCCTTTGCGCGTACCGGAGGGCGGTGGAGCGGGAAAGCGCGTTTTCAGGCATGTCCTCGCTTCAAACCGCCGCGCTGCTGATGCTCGACGAGTCGGGCGAGGCGCTTCCCTGCGACAGGCTCGCGCGCCGCCTCGGCGCGATCGACGGCGTGATGGCCCTTCAGCTGCGTCGACTGGAGGAGCGGCGCATGATTCAAGGGGATGGGCTTTTCGAGCTTACCGAAGAAGGGCGCGGCAGGGTCGATGACTTTTCCCAGAGGCTCGGCTTGAGGCTGGAAGATGCGATCGTGGGCGTTTCCCCTGAAGAAAAAGACATGCTTGAAGGATTGTGCGAACGGTGCATCTATCTGTTCACGTGACGGGGGTGCAGGGATGCGAAAAGACGATATGCCGGACGGGAACCCCCTTGCCGCGAAAACCGCGGCCCTTTCGGATCTGTTCCGAATGCTGGCTTGGCAATTCGCGTATCCGAGCGAACAGCAGGCCCGCGCATGCACCTCGCTCGAATACCTGGACGTATGCCGGGAGCTCGTGCGCGAAGCCGGCATCGAAGGCGCTTCGCTTGAAGGTTCCTTCGCCCGGTTCGAAACGGCGGCCCGGCTCGAAGCGGATCGCAGGGCATCGCTTCTGCGCGTGGAGCATACGCGCCTGTTCATCACGCCGCCTCCGCTCGTGCGCAGAGACGGGGCCTGGTGGGTGAAGCGAAACCGCACGCTCGCCTCCAAGAAGATGGGCGAGCGCTGTGCGGTCGAGCAGATGTACCGAGAGCAGGGCCTTGCCAACCGGCCCGGCGCGACGGACCCTCCCGACCACCTTGTCAGCGAGCTCGATTTCGCCTCTTTCGTCGCGTCGAAAGAGGCCGGGTCGTGGGAGGAGGACGACGCGGCCGGCGCACGCGCGTGGCGACAGCTTCGGGAGGACTTCTTGAAGCATCATGTGGAGGAGCTGGCGCTGGGCGTTGCGTCGGAGGTGGTGCGCGCGTCGGACAATCCGTTCCTGCGGTGCTATGCGGCGCTCTTGCAAGCGGTGGTCGTCTCGGCGGGGGAGGAGCCGCTTTGAGGATCCCCTCTGCGCCGCGGCGCGAACGTGCCGACGACGTGAAGGAGCGCCGGGGCCCGCCGCCCGTGCGGTATACTGATGCGAGCCAAGGTAGTATCGATCCGAAACGGAGAAGGAGCGCCGCCATGCTCGACATCAAGTTCGTCCGCGACAACCAGGAAGCCGTCGCCGAGGCGATGAAGAACCGCCATGCTTCGTGGGATGCGACGCGCTTCTCCCAGCTGGACGAAGAACGGCGCGCCGCCATCGTGAAAGAGGAGGCGCTGCAGGCCGAGCGCAACGCCGCGTCGAAGTCGATCGGCCAGATGATGGCCGCCGGCCAGAAGGACGAGGCCGAGGCCGCCAAGGAGCGCGTGCGCGCCATCAACGACGAGATAGCCTCCATCGGCGCCGAGCGCGAAGCCGCCGACGCCGCCCTGCGCGAGCTGCTGCTGGGCACGCCGAACATGCCGGCCGACTCCACGCCGGTGGGCGACGACGAGAACGACAATCCCGAAGTGCGCCGCTGGGGCGCGCCGCGCGACTTCGCCGCCGAGGGCTTCGAGATGAAGCCGCACTGGGACCTGGGCCCCGAGCTGGGCATCATCGACTTCGAGCGCGCGGTGAAGCTGGCCGCCAGCCGCTTCATCCTGCTGGGCGGCCTGGGCGCCCGCCTGGAGCGCGCCCTCATCAACTTCATGGCCGACACGCACGCGTCGCGCGGCTACAAGGAATGGTGGTGCCCGGCCATGGCCAACGCCGAGACGCTCACCGGCACCGGCCAGCTGCCGAAGTTCGAGGAAGACCTGTTCCACACCACCGAGGGCCTGTACCTCATCCCCACGGCCGAGGTGCAGCTGACGAACATCCACGCCGGCGAGGTGCTGGACGCCGGCCAGCTGCCGCTGAAGTACTGCGCGTTCACGCCGTGCTTCCGCGAGGAGGCGGGCAGCGCCGGCCGCGACACGCGCGGGCTCATCCGCGTGCACCAGTTCGACAAGGTGGAGATGGTGAAGTACGCCAAGCCGGAGGAGAGCTACGCCGACCTGGAGGCCATGGTGGCCGACGCCGAGAACATCCTGCAGCTTTTGGGCCTGCCGTACCGCGTGATCAGCCTGTGCACAGGCGACATCGGGTTCTCGGCCGCCAAGACGTACGACCTCGAGGTGTGGCTGCCGTCGTACAACGACTACAAGGAGATATCGTCCTGCTCGAACTGCACGGACTTCCAGGCGCGCCGTGCGAACATCAAGTACCGCGACCCCGAGAGCTTCAAGGGCTCGCGCTACGTGCACACGCTGAACGGCTCCGGCCTGGCGGTGGGCCGCACCATGGCCGCCGTCATCGAGAATTACCAGCAGGCCGACGGCACCATCAAGGTGCCCGACGTGCTCGTACCCTACATGGGCGGCGTGGACGTCATCGGGCCGGAATAAGCGCGACGCGGGAGAAGGTGCTGATCGCGCGTGGTGACGAAACGAAAGCGCACGGGCGCGCCGAGCGCCGGGTCTTCGACCGGCGTGCAGAAGGCGTCGGCCGGGCACTCGACGTCGCAGGCCAAGGCCGGCGCAGGCGGGGCGTCGAAGCGCGCCCAGACCGGCGAGCGGCAGGACGCCGCCTCCTATTCCCGGTCCGAAACCGCCGATCGGGTCCGCACCGCCCGCCGGGCAAAGGACGTGCGCAGGCGCCGTTGGCCGTTCGTCGTCATCGGCGCGCTCGCGTGCGTTCTCGTGGTTGCAGCGGGCGCGTTCTCGTGGGACCGATGGCTGCGTTACGACGATGCGGCCGAGTTGCAGGGCGAATGGCAGGTGCACGGCACGGCGGCCACCGTCGTCATCGACGGCGAGGCCATCAACATCACCGACGACGTGGCCTACCCCTATGCGATCGACGCGGGGGCGAAGACCATATCGTACGCGTTCGGAAACGCGCAGGGATCGGGCCGGTACCGCTTCTCGCTCGACCGTTCCCAGCTGGTCATCATGGACGGCGAAGGATACACCTGGTGGACCACGCTGTTCGACGACGCGGCCTGGATGGCGGGCTGCGCGCTGGACGCCGTGCAGGGCCGCGCGGCGGACGAGGCCGCCGGAGAAGGCAAGACGGTGCTCGACCGGGTTTCGCACGACGCCGCGGCAACGCCGAACGGGGCGCCCGGTGGCTCCGGCGCCTAGCGCGCTCGCCATCGAGCGGCTGGCCGTGCGCGCCGACCGCATCGTGTGCGACGTGGCGCTGGCCCCCGGTTCGCCGCGCTCGACGTCTCCCGCGCTCGCCGCGCGCATCCGCGCCGCGTTTCCCGACGTCGCCCATCATGCGTGTGTCAACGACGTGGGCGACACGTTCGGCGCCGTCATGGAATGCACGTCGCTTCCGCATGTCCTGGAGCATCTGGTCATCAGCTTGCAGGCGCGCGCCGCGGCCGAGCAGGGGCCCCGATCGGGCATCCCCGACGAGGGCACGGTGTTCGTGGGAACCACGGAGTGGACGGACGAGTTCGCCGGCCGCGCCCGCGTCGAGGTGAGCTTCGCCGACGATTTGGTCGCTTTGCGGGCTTTTCGCGATGCAACACGCTTTCTTAACAATGCTTTGGTACTCTGACCACATGACTTCGGCTCACCTGACATTCGACACCACCGGCGACAAGGTCGCCCAACGCGTCGTCAAGATGCGGTCGTCAGCCGTGCGCGATCTGTTCGCCGCGGCGTCGCGTCCCGACGTCATCTCGCTGTCGGGGGGCATGCCCGACGTGTCGCTGCTGCCGCAGAGCGCCATCAAAAAGGCGGTGCGCGCCGCGTGCGAAGACGAGCGCGCCGTGGCCCTGCAGTACGGATCCACCGACGGCCGCGTGCAGACCAAGCAGGTGTTCTGCGACCTCATGCGCGACATCGGCGTGCGCGCCAAGCCCGAGAACGTGCTCATCACCTCCGGCGCGCAGGAAGCGCTCGACCTCATCTCCAAAGCCTTCATCGATCCAGGCGACATCATCCTGGCCGAGGGCCCCACCTATCTGGGCGCGCTCCAGGCGTTCAGCGCCTACGAGCCCGACATCCGCTGCATCCCCTTCGACGATGAAGGCATGCGCATGGACTTGCTGGAGGAAGAGCTCGAGCGCATCGGCAAAGGCAATCCGCGCCTCAAGTTCCTCTACGCCATCCCGAACTTCCAGAATCCCGGCGGCGTCACCATGTCGCCCGCCCGCCGCAAGCGCCTGCTGGAACTTGCCGACGAGTACGGGTTCATGGTGCTCGAGGACGATCCGTACGGCCGGCTGCGCTACGACGGCGGGCACATGGTGCCGCTCAAGGCGCTGTCCGACGACGTGGTGTACCTGGGCACCATCTCCAAGGTGTTCGCGCCGGGCCTGCGCACCGGCTGGATCGTGGCGCCGAAGAGCGTGCTGGCGAAGATCAACCTGGTCAAGCAGGGCACCGATCTTTGCGGAAGCTCGTTCGACCAGGTGGTGGTGGAACATTACTTCACCGACACCCCGTGGCAGAAGACCCTCCAGAAGTTCGTCGCCACCTACCGCGTCCGCCGCGACGCCATGTTGGCCGCCCTCGAAGAGCATTTTCCGCCCGAGGCGTCGTGGACGCGTCCCGAAGGCGGCTTCTTCGTCTGGGTGACGCTGCCGGCCTACTTCGACACGGGTTCCATGCTGGGCGAGGCGCTGGAAGCGGGCGTCACGTACGTGCCCGGCGACAGCTTCTTTCCCGGCGGCACGATGGGCAAGAACTCCATGCGCATCAATTTCAGCTTCGCATCGCCCGAGGACATCGCCGAGGCCATCCGCCGCTTGGCGGCGGTCATCGACGAGCGCCTGGAACTGTACCGCGTGTTCCTTGATGCCGGCGTTCTGCCGAACGCCGGACAAGCCGACGCTGCGAGCGCTTGATGCACCCGATCTTGCCGCTCCAAGCCCTCCTCGCGTGCAGAAGCACGCTTCGTCGGGCTTTCACGGCAATCTCGGGCACCTCAAGCGCTCTCGCTGACGTTGTTAACCGACCAGTGATGTTTAAGAACCGATCGTAGGAGCAATCATGGGCCTGAAAGTTGCAGTGTTGATGGGCGGCGCTTCGTTCGAGCGCGAGTTCTCGCTGGAAAGCGGCAAGAACGTGTGCGCGGCGCTCGAGGAAGCCGGCCACCGCGTGGTGCCGCTGGACACCACGTCCGATCTGGTTCCCACGCTGCGCACCGAGCGCCCCGACGTCTGCTACAGCGCCCTGCACGGCAAGCACGGCGAAGACGGCACCATCCAAAGCCTGCTCGAGTTCCTTGACATCCCCTTCGTGGGCTCGCCGGCGTCGGTGTGCCACCGCTCGTGGAACAAGGATTCCATGCATTCCGAGATGGCCGCCTACCGCGCCATCACCGGCGACGCTCCCATCGCCTCGTGGCCGCAGGGCATCTACCTGGCTCGCGACGCGTTCAAGGACATGGGAGCCGCCACGGCGCTCGACCTGGTGGAAGACCGCGTGATCGGCGGGTACCCCGTTGCGGTGAAGCCCGCGCACGGCGGCTCGGCTCTGGGCGTGCATCGTGTCAACTCCGTGGACGAGCTGGGCGAGGCCATCCTGGACGCGCTGTCCTTCGACGACGCCGTGGTCATCGAGCAGTGGGTTGAGGGCGTTGAGCTGGCCGTGTCGGTGCTGGGCACCGGCTGGGACGCCTATGCGCTGCCGCCGGTGGAGATCGTGGCGAAGCAGGGCCTGTACGACACCGAGGCCCGCATCACGCCGGACGCCGTGCAGTGCTTCGCTCCCGTGCGCCCCGCGTCGCTGGCTTCCGACGAAGCGGACGCGCAGGCCATCCGCGCCGAGATCGAGCGCGCGGCGCTGGAGGTGTACCGCGCCTACAACGTGCGCGACCTCGCCCGCATCGACCTCATCTGGGACGGCGCCCAGGCCCGCGTGTTCGAGGTGAACGTGTCGCCCGGCATGGCCGAGCGCTCGCTGTTCCCCTTGGCATGCAAGGCCGCGGGCCTCTCGCTGTCCGGCGTGCTGAACGAGTTGGTGAGCACCTGCGGATAAGCCCGGCCTCGCGCCGCCCGCTTGAGCCGAACGCCTGCCCGCACCGCATGCGGTGCGGGCGTTTCCGGTTTTGGCGCGCATTCCCCTGTTCGCCCCGCACGTCTCCCAAGCGGCAGGGAAAGGGCGGCAAGCCGCTTCCGCGTGCTACAATTGCCTGGAGAGAACGGGACGTTCGAACCATGCGCCGCCTGGGGGCGGCCGTCAGTCCCAGGGGAGCGCGCGGCGCCGCCGCTGAACCGGCGGCGAATTCCAAGCGCGAGGCGCTGAGCGAGAGAGGACGGGCTATGGGCAGGTCAGGCGGTGGCGGAGGAGGGCATTCATCGGGCGGCTTCTCAGGCGGAGGCCGTTCGTCGGGAGGCTTCTCGGGAGGAGGCCGCTCGTCGGGAGGCCTCTCGGGCGGGAAGTCCTCCGGAGGCTCCCGCAGCTCGTTCGGCGCAGGATCGGGCAACCGCCCGCCCAGCGGCCCGCCGCCCAGCAACCGCCCGCCCAGCGGCCCGCCGCCTTCGGGCGACCCCCACTGGCACGACCGCCGCAGGGGACGCCGGAAGCCTCCCGTGGTCCCGGTGTTCGTGGACGCGTCCCACAACGAATACCATTACGGCGGGTCGAGCATGCCGGGCGGCGGCGCACCTTCGCCGGGCCCTGAAGCGTTCGGTCGCCGCCGCAGGCGCCGCTGGACCATCCTCATCGTGGTGGCCCTCGTCGTGCTGCTGTCCGGCGTGCTGGGACTGGCAAGCTCCTGCGCGGGCACCCATATCGACGGCACGCCCATCGTCGAGCGCCAGGCGCTGCCGGCCGGCGCGGTCGTGGAGACCGGCTATTACACCGACGAGGACGGCGACTGGATCCATGATGCGGCGACGTTCGAGGAAGGCCTGCGCGCCTTCTACCAGAAGACCGGCGTGCAGCCCTACGTGTACATCCTTCCCAACGGCTCCACCACCGATCTCACGGCGTTCGCCGAAGAGCAGTACGATCGCCTGTTCAGCGACGAGGGACATTTCCTGCTCGCGTTCTGCGATGATGGAGACGGCGGATTCAACTGCGGCTACGCCATGGGCTCGCAGGCGACGCCCGTCATGGACGGCGCGGCCATCGACGTGCTGGCCGGCAATCTGGACGCCTGTTACCGCAACAACTCGCTCTCGGAAGAGGAGCTGTTCTCGAAGGCGTTCGCGGACACCGCCGACACCATCATGAAGCGGGACGACTACGCCACGGGGTCGATCGTCTGCATCGTGGTCGTGCTCGTGCCGGCGCTGGTTTACGCGGGCGTTCGCATCGCCCGCTCGAAGCGCGAGCAGAGGGAGCGCGACCGCAAGCTTCAGGAGGAGATTCTCAGGACCCCGCTCGAGAAGTTCGGCGACCAGGAGGTGGAGGAGCTGGCGAAGAAGTACGCCGAAGACGCTCCGGCAGCCGCGGCCGTTGCGCCCGAGACGTCCGGCGATCAGCAGGTGGAAGGCCTCGCGGAGAAGCACGAGGAGAACATATCGGACCGTAAGACAGGAGACTAGCAGCCATGGGAATGCTTGACCGTTTCACCGACATCATCAAGGCCAACATCAACGATTTGCTCGACAAGGCGGAAGATCCCGCCAAGATGATCGACCAGTACCTGCGCGACCTGACCGAGAACCTCGCCGAGGTGAAGCGGGAGACCGCCGGCGTCATGGCCGAGGAAGCGCGCACGAAGCGGCTCGTGGACGACAACGCCGCCGAGGCGGCCAAGTACGACGAGCTGGCGCGCAAGGCGCTGTCGGCCGGCAGCGAGGACGACGCCCGCACGTTCCTTGCGAAGAAGCAGCAGCTTGAGGCGAAGGCCGCCGGCCTGCAGGCCACCTACGACGCTGCGCACGAGAACGCCGCCAAGATGCGCCAGATGCACGACAAGCTGGTGAGCGACATCGAGGACCTGAACGGCCGTCGCGAGGCCATCAAGGCAAAGGTGGCCGTCGCCAGGACGCAGGACAAGGTCAACGAGTTCTCGTCCAGCGCCGACAAGGCCGCCGGCGCCGCGTCCGCGTTCGACCGCATGGAGGCCAAGGCCGACCAGATGCTCGATCGCGCGAACGCCATGAACGAGCTGAACCAGCAGCCGGTCGACGACGCTGCCGCGCTCGAGGCGAAGTACGCCGCAGCCGGCACCGACGCCGCCGTGGACGACGAGCTCGCCAAGCTCAAAAAGGAGATGGGCCTGTAGCGCAGCCTTGGCTCCGCGCCTGCCGAACAGGCGCGGAGGGCGGTCCCGGAGGGTGGATGCCGGGGCTGCTGGCGCCCTCTTCAACCCTCAGCAACGGTTCGTTAACTGAATCGTAGAGCGCTCATGTTTTCCGTCTCAGAGCTGATGGGTGCCCCTATAATGGTCGAACAGACAAACATCCCAAAGGAGGCTGTCATGGGCAACAAATTCGGAGCTTTTCTGGTCGGCGGGCTTGCCGGCGCTGCCGTTGCACTGTTGTACGCGCCCCGTTCCGGTCAGGAGACGCGGGCCATGGTGACGGACAAGATGAACGCGGCATGGGGCGAGGCCCAGGAGCTCGGCTCCCAGGCGACCGCCAACGTGCAGCAGGCGTATCAGGACGCGACGAGCAAGGGCCAGGAAATCGCCCAGGACGTCGCGTCGAAGGGCCAGGAGCTGTACGGCCAGGCCGCTACCCGCGTGCAGGAAGCCGCCGACAACATCAAGCCGGCCTTCTCGCAGAAGAACGACGAGCTGCGCGACAAGATCGAGGCCGCGCGCCAGCGTATCGCCTCGCAGGTGGCGCAGAACGCCGAAGCCGCCCACGACGCGGTGAGCGACACCATCCCCGTTGCGGCGGACGCCGTGCAGCATGCCGCCGACGCGGCGAAGGACAAGGCCGAGGACGCCGCCGACGCGGTTGCAGGCGACGACAAGTCCCAGGCGTAACAACCTGATGAACGGAACGAAGCGGCAACGCGGGCGGCATCATGGAAGCCGCACCGCGTGCCGCTTCTCGATTGTCTGACGGCTGCGAAGAGCGCGGGGGGATTGCTGCGGCCGATGCCGCGGGCAATGCGCGGCGCAGCTGTGGAGAAGAAGGATATGGCTAGCAAACTCATCACCACCCACGAGCTTACCGGCGTGCGGGTTCTCGGCGGCAAGAACGGGACGAAGCGCATCGGCAAGGTGCGCCGATTCGTGTTCCATCCGAAAGAGAAGCGGTGCGTCGGCTTCATCGTGAAGCGCCCCGACCTTTTGTGGATGTTCCGTCGCAAGGACCAGTTCGTGTCCATCGAAGGCTACGACATCTCGGACGGGCGCATTGTCGTGCGCAACGTGCCCGAGGCCACCGGCCGCTCGGCGTGCAAGGAATTGGGCGTCGAGTGGGATTCGTGCGTGCTGTGGGTGGGCTTGCCGGTGATGACCGAAGACGGCGAGGCGTTCGGCATCGTGGGCAACATCACGTTCGACCGCATCACGGGCGCGGTGGAATCCATCGAGACCGATGCGGGCGCGACCGCGAACGCGCTGCTGGGAAAGCGCGTCATCCCGGCCGACCTCATCATGGGGTTCCGCCGCGGCATGGGCGCCGCCCTTGCGCAGACGGGCAACGAGGCCCAGCAGGACGACGACCCGGTGCTCGGCGCCATCCTCGTGTCCGATGACGTGCGGCAGCTGGCCGTGGAGGGCGGCGTTGCCGAGAAGGCGGGCAAAGCCACGGCGGTCGCGGTCGACAAAGCGAAAACGACCGTGGACAAGGCCAAGCCCGTCGTGAGCGAAGCGGCGAAGAAGACCGGCGAGGCGGTGAACAAGGGGGCGTACGCCACCGGCAAGCAGATAGCCAAGTCCAAGACGATGTTCTCGGACTTCAAGGAAGAGTACGACAAGGCGCGCGGACCCAAGCCGGCCAAGGAGGACCAGGCCATCGAGCAGTCTTCCGGCGCCCAGGCGCCGGCGAAGCCCGCTGCGGCGAAGCCGGCCGCGGCGAAGAAGCCTGCGCCGAAGAAGAACATGTTCTCCGCATTCAAAGAGGAGTACAGCAAGGCGCGCCACGACGAGGACTGATGGCTGTGTTCGGCCGGCGGCCGTTGGGCGCGCGGGCCGGAGCCGAATGCGCGCACGGATGAAAGGAAACGGGACGAGCCCGCGATACCCTTGGAACACGATCCGCAACATACGCTCGGCACCGGCAAGCTGAAGGAGAAGGCTGTCGAGCGCAAGCAGGAGCTGCACGAGAAGGCTGAAGAAGAAGTGACGGTGCGCGGGCGGCGCATGGAGAAGGGCGACGTGTTCAAGTTCGCCGGGCTGATTGCCTTCTTCGCGCTCATGCTGGTCATCTGCGCCCTGCTGTGGCCCTACGTGCACGAGCTGTTCGAACCGGGCGGCGTCGACCGCGTCATCAACGACGTGCGCGACGCGGGGCCGGTCGGCTTCCTCATCCTGCTGGGCATGCAGTTTTTGCAGATCGTGGTCGCGTTCATCCCGGGCGAGGTCGTGCAGATAGCGGCTGGCTTGCTGTACGGCCCGTGGATCGGCGCGCTCGTCATCCTGCTTGGGTGCGTGATCTCGAGCGCGTTCATCTTCGCGCTCGTGCACAAGCTGGGCGCCCCGTTCGTGCAGAACATGGTCCCGACGAAGTACCTGGACAAGTTCCGCAGATTCGAGCTGTCGGGCAAGCTCAACATCGTCGTGTTCATCCTGTTCCTCATCCCGGGCTTGCCGAAAGACACGTTCACCTACCTGGTCCCTTTGACGGACATGCGGATGCGCACCTTCCTGCTCCTTTCCAACGTCGGGCGCATTCCGGGCATCGTCGTGTCCACGTACGCGGCCGACGGGCTCATCGAGGGCCGCGTCGTGGAAAGCGTGGTCATCTTCGCCGTGGCGGCCTTGATCGCGGTGCTCGGCGTCGTGTTCCGCGAGCGCATCATGGGATTCTTCGAGAAGCACCATCACAAAAAGAAGTAGCCTGGTCGCAGCGCGGTCGTCGCCGAAGTGCCGCATCCCTTAAGAAACCATCGTGACGTTAACGGTATTGTGACGGAATCGCAGCATGCGTGCAGCTGCAACTACCATGGCGGTATGACGCCAGGAAGGCATGGTTAGAGAGGCCCCTATGAACACCAACGCACCCTTGAACGGCGCGGCCGACGAAGTCGCCGAAGCCGAAGCCGAGCTGAAGGCAGCCCAGGAGAGACTGGAGGCCGCGAAGGCCAAGCTGGCCGCTGCGGAGGGCTCCCGTTCCGAAGACGCCGACGGCGAGGAGCCGGGCGCCGAAGACCCCGCCTCGCAGGCGGATGCTGCCGAAAACGCCACGCCCGATTGGGTTCCGTACTCCACGGTGCCGACCACCCCGCCCGCGCCGTGCGGCGAGCCCGTTGCGCCGCCGGTCGGGGAAGCGGTCCCCGCATCAGCGCCGACCACCCCGCCTCCCGCGGCCCCTGCCGGAGCCGCCGCGGGCGCGCCGTTCCAGCCTCCGACCGGATACGTGGCGCCCGGATACGGGCAGGCGCCCCATGCCGGCCCGGGAGCGGTGCCGCCCCAGCAGCCTCCGTACGGCGGCTACCAGCAGCCGTATTACCAGCAGCCGTACGCGCAGCCCGTGGTGAACGCGAAGGACCATGTGGCGGCGGGCCTGCTCGCCATCTTCCTGGGATGGCTGGGCATCCACAAGTTCTACCTCGGCTACAACACGGCCGGGTTCATCATGCTGGCCGTGTCCATCGTCGGCAGCATCTTCACGTTCGGCTTGGCGGCCGGCGTCATCTGGGTCATCTCCATCATCGAGGGCATCCTCTACCTGACGAAGTCCCAGTCCGAGTTCGAGCAGATGTACGTGTTCAACAAGCGGGAATGGTTCTAGGAGGTTCCGCTGGCCTTGGGCCAGCGGAACCGGTCGACGCTGCGAGGCGCTCTGGTGCCGAATCTCGCCCCTTCCATGCTTGCCCTCACGTGCACAAGCACGCTCGACCGCATGACGGAGCGATCTCCGGCACCAGAGCGCCTCTCGCTGGCTGGCTGCGCCAACCTGTGAGACTTTTCGCGCTGCGCGCGAACGGCGCGGCTCCTGCGGAGCGCGCCGAACCGGCTGACGCACCTGGTGCGCGGCTTGCGCCTGCTCCACCGCGCCGTTTCGCCGCTCGCCTGATCGTTGGCGGTTTTTCCTGTGAAACGCCGCGGCCAGCCCTTCTTTTTCGCTAGAATGGCGATACCGAATGGCGGTATCGCCCTGTGCCAAGAAGCATCCTATAAGGAGGACCAACATGCCCACTATCACTCGCGACCAGGTGAGGGTTCCGGCCGACGTCATGCCGGAGTCTCGTGACGAGTACATCGAGAACTACCTGAAGGCCACGCGCGGCACGGGTCGTCTCATGCTGTTCGCGTGCGATCAGAAGATCGAGCACCTGAACAAGGACTTCTACGGCGAGGGCATCGACATCGCCGA
>CAUEBO010000052.1 GCA_958454405.1 uncultured Eggerthellaceae bacterium
GGCACGTTCAACTGCTGCAAGGCCGCGGCGCAGCGCATGATGAAGCAGCGCTACGGGCGCATCGTGAACCTGTCGAGCGTCGTGGGCGTGGCGGGCAACGCGGGCCAGGCGAACTACGCGGCCTCAAAGGCCGGCGTCATCGGCCTCACGAAGTCCATCGCCCGCGAGCTGGCTGCCCGCAACATAACGGCGAACGCGGTAGCGCCGGGCTTCATCGCCACCGACATGACCGAAGCGCTGTCGGAAAAGCAGCGCGAGGCCATCGTGGGGCGCATCGCGTCCAAGCGCCTCGGGGAGCCCGAGGACGTGGCGAAACTCGTGCGCTTCTTGGCCAGCGAGGACGCGGGCTACATCACCGGACAGGTTGTCTGCATCGACGGAGGTATGTCGCTATGAGCGAGAACACGAACGCATCGACGCGCCGTCCCGACGGCACGCATCGCGTGGTCATCACCGGCATGGGCGCGGTGTCGCCCGCCGGCGTGGGCGTGGGGGCGCTGTGGGACGCGGTCATGGGCCGCGCCTGCTGCATCGGGCCGGTCACGCGCTTCGACACGGCCGACTACGACGTGCACATCGCCGCCGAGGTGCGTGACTTCGACGCCACCGAGCACGGTTTGTCGAAGAAGGAGGCGCGCCGGTTCGAGCGCTTCGTGCAGTACGCCATCGTCGCTTCCGACGAGGCGCTGGCGCAGTCAGGCCTTGACTTGGAAGCCGAGGACACCACGCGCATCGCGTGCGTGTTCGGCACCGGCATCGGCGGCATCGACGAGCTGCAAAGCGGCTTCTTCACCCTGGCCGAGAAAGGCCCCAAGCGCGTGAGTCCGCTCTTCATCCCCACGATGATCGGCAACATCGCGGCCGGCAACCTCTCCATCCGCTACGGGCTGCGCGGCGAGTGCCTGAACGTGGTCACCGCCTGCGCCACCGGCGCGCATTCCATCGGCGCGGCCGTGCGCGACATCCGCCATGGCTACATCGACGCGGCGTTGGCCGGCGGCTCGGAGGAGAGCGTGTCGCCCATCTGCCTGGCCGGGTTCTCGAACCTCGGCGCGCTGTCGAAGGCCGATGATCCCGCGCAGGCGTCGCTACCGTTCGACGTGCGCCGCGCGGGCTTCGTGGCGGGCGAGGGCGCGGGCGCGGTGGTGCTGGAGTCGCTCGAGCACGCGCTCGGGCGCCGCGCGACGATCCTGGCCGAGGTCACGGGCTTCGGCTCCACGGGCGACGCCTACCACATGACGGCCCCCGAGCCCAGCGGCGAGGGCGTGGCGCGCGCCATGCGCCAGGCGCTCGAGGAGGGCGGCTTCACGCCGGACGACCTGGGTCACCTGAACGCGCACGGCACGGGCACGCCCGCGAACGACGCCACCGAGTCGAAGGCGCTGCTGGCGCTCATGGGCGAGGAGGCGGGGTGCGCGGTCCCGGTGACGTCGGTGAAGGGCACGACGGGCCACACGCTGGGCGCCGCGGGCGCCATCGAGGCCATCGTGACGGCCTTGTCCGTGATGAACGACTGCGTGCCGCCCACGGCCGGATTCGCCGAGGCCGATCCGGAATGCCCGGTCAACGTGGTCGCGGAGGCGAAGACGAACTACCCGCAGAAGGTGGCGCTGTCGAACAGCCTTGGATTCGGAGGCCATAACGCGAGCCTGGCGCTGTCGCCGTACCGCGGATAGCGCAACCTGGGAGCGTACGAGGCGGACGGCGGTGCCCAGTCGCTCAAACAGTCCTCGCTGCGCTGCGGAACTCGCTTGGTGGGCACCGCCGACCGTTCCCGCTCTCAAGCGGAGGAGGGCTGTGCCGGTTGAGCGTAGGGCAAGGGCTCTGCCCTTGCCGTCGATCGGGAGCGGCACGCTGGTTGAGGCGAGCTTTGGAGCTTGCTTGGTGCGGGTAGCGTCTTTTGAAGAAAAGAGAGGGTTCAACATGGACATCGAATACCCCTGTGGCAAGGACGTCGTTCAGGCGGTGCTGCCGCACCGCGATCCGTTCTGCTGGGTGAGCCGCGTGGTCGCGTGCGAGCCAGGGCAGACGGTGGAGGCGGAGCTGGACGTCGATCCCGGCCTTCCGCTGTTCGCCGGACATTTCCCGGGCCATCCGGTGCTGCCGGGCGTTATCATCATGGAGGCGCTTGCCCAGGCGGCGTCGTTCTGCGTGCTCGTCGATCGCGGAGCGGAGGGCTCGATAGGCTTTCTGACCGGCATCGACAAGGCGAAGTTCCGCCGTCAGGTGGAGCCGGGCGATACGCTCATCCTGAAAGCCCGCATCGTGAAGTCGTCGTCGCGCCTGTGCGTGGCGGATGTGGAGGCCAGCGTGGACGGACAGGTGTGCGCGACGGCCGTGCAGAAGTACGTGCTGGCGAAGGCCGAGTCCTAAGAGGCCCGTCGCCCGCGCGACGCGCGCCGTCGATCGGAGCGAGACCAGCCGGGACGGCTGCGGCGGCATGACGGTGGGGAAGTCGAGATAAGGACCAACCGATGAAGCAACGCAAACAGAACTACATCACCCTTTCTGCGGATGGGAAAGTGCTCGCGCCGCAGGCGGCGGATTCCGAGCCTGCGCTTGATTCCGTCCCCGAGGCCGCCGACGTCGCGTACCGGATTGCGCGCGCGGCCGAAGAGGCCGCAGCCGCGCTCCCTCTTGCGCCGAACGCGATGGATGCTGCGGACATGTCCGAATACACCGATGTCGCCGTCGGGCGCAGCGCCTCCTCAGGCGACGTGGCCAAGCCCGTCGTCCTGGTGATGGCGCGCGCCAAGACGTCCAAGAAGATGCTGCAGGCCGCCTCCGAGGCTGGGTTCTCCACCTGCGCGGTCTACACGCAGGACCGCCATCTCGAACCGCACCTCAAGCTGGCGCAGCAGGCGGTGTGCCTGGGAGAGCGCTATTCTCCGGCCTTGTTCTGCAACAGCTGCGCGGTGCTCGAGGCGGCCGAGGCGTGCGGCGCGTCGGTCGTGCTTTTGTGCGACGAGGCCCTGCCCTTGGCCGAGGTGGACAGCTTCCTCGCCCGCGCGGCCGCGCGCGGCATCCGGGTGTTCCGGGCTCTGGACCAGGACGCGCCCTCGCTCGGTTGGGTGCTGTGCACCACCGAGAAGGCTCCGGTGGACGGCGGCGCCTGGCGCGCGTGCCCCCATTGCGGACTGAAGTTCGACGAGGCCAGCCTGGCATCCGGGCATTACGTGTGCCCCACGTGCGGCGGCTACCTGCGCATGTCGTCCACCGAGCGCGTCAACGACCTGCTCGATGCCGACAGCTTCGTGGAATGGGACCGCGTCGTCGCCGAAACCGATCCGCTCGGCTTTCCCGGCTACCCCGAGAAGCTCGAGGCTGCGCGCGCGAAGTCGGGGCTCGAAGAGGCGGTCCGCACGGGAGAGGGGCGCATCGCGGGCCTGCGCTTCGCCATCGGCATCATGGACTCGCAGTTCTTCATGGGGTCGATGGGCTCGGTGGTGGGCGAGAAAGTGTCCCGGCTGGTGGACCGCGCCATCGCCGAGCGCCTTCCGGTCGTGATCTTCACGGCGTCGGGAGGGGCCCGCATGCAGGAGGGGCTGGTGTCCCTCATGCAGATGGCGAAGGTGTCATGCGCCATCGCCCGGCACGCCGAGGCGGGGCTGCCCTACATCTCGGTGCTGACGGATCCCACGACCGGCGGCGTCACCGCGTCGTTCGCCATGCAGGGCGACGTCATCCTGTCCGAGCCGCGCGCGCTCATCGGCTTCGCCGGGCAGCGCGTCATTCGAGACACCATCAGGCAGGAGCTGCCCGAAGGGTTTCAAACCGCCGAGTTCGCGCTCGAGCACGGGCTCATCGACGCCATCGTGGAGCGCGGCAGGCTGCGCGAGACCATCGCCCATATCCTGGCCATCCATCTGGCCACCGCGCCCGACCGTTTCGCGTCGGGCGATCGGGAGATACTGGTGGACTACGCCTCGGTGTGCGAGAACCTTGCGCATGGCACGGACACGTACAACACGGTCACCTACGGCGACTTGGACGTTCCGACCTTGTCCGGCGAAGCGCCCGGCTGGGGCGCGCAGCGTTTGAGGGAGCGTCTGTCGGGGATTGCCGGGCGGTTCGACCGCTCGGGATCGGTGTCCGGCAAGCGGCTTGAGAAAGCGCTCGCCCGCGGAGGCTTCGACGCGGAGGACGGCGTCTCGCTCGACGAGGCGAACGGGCCCGTGCCGGCCGCATCCGATTCCGCAGGATCGGCGAACCGCGCATGGGAGAGCGTGCAGCTTGCGCGCAACACGCATCGGCCCACCGCGCTTTCCTACATCGACGAGTTCGTGGACGGGTTCATCGAGCTGCACGGCGATCGCATGTTCGGCGACGACGGCGCCATCGTGGGCGGCATCGGCTGGATAGGCGGGCGCGCGGTCACGGTGATCGCCCAGGAGAAGGGCGCGGATCTCAAGGAGCGCATCCGCCGCAACTTCGGCTGCCCGCAGCCGGAAGGCTATCGCAAGTCGCTGCGCCTCATGCGCCAGGCGGAACGGTTCGGGCGGCCCGTCGTGTGCCTGGTGGACACCCAGGGCGCGTTCTGCGGCATGGAGGCCGAGGAGCGCGGCCAGGGCAACGCCATCGCCGACAACCTTCTTGAGCTGGCGGGGCTGCGCGTTCCCGTGGTGAGCGTGCTCTTGGGCGAAGGCGGCTCGGGTGGCGCGTTGGCGCTTGCGCTGGCCGACCGCGTGGCCATGCAGCAGCACGCCGTGTACTCGGTGCTGTCGCCGGAGGGCTTCGCGTCGATCCTCTGGAAGGACCGCACGCGCGCGCCGGAAGCCGCGGCCGTCATGAAGATGAGCGCCGCCGAGGCGCAGGAGATGGGCATCGTGGACGCCGTCCTGTCCGAGGGGCCGGCTCCGGCGCATGAGAATCCGAAGGCCGCCGCTGAGAACGTGCGCGCCTATGTGGGCGCTGCGCTCGACGATTTGTGCGACGTGCCGGCGGAGGAGCTTTTGGCGGCGCGCCACGAGCGCTTCAGGAAGTTCTAGCTGTACGACGTGCGTCGCGTCGCGCACGGCGAAGCCCGTCCGTTCGGTGGTACAATGCGCGCAAAGCGAACGTGGATGACGCCGTGGACGGAGCGTGACGATGAAGATAGCCGTGAGCGCGTGCCTGCTGGGCACGCCGTGCCGATACGATGGAACGTCGAGGCCGTGCGAGGCCGTGCTCGCCCTGCGCGATCGGCATGAGGTCGTGCCGGTGTGCCCCGAGGTGCTTGGGGACCTGCGCGTGCCCCATCCTCCGTGCGAGATCGCGACGGCGGAGCGGGCCGTGCGCGTGGTCGACGCTGAAGGGGCGGACGCGACCGACGCCTTCCTCCTCGGCGCGCGCCGAACGCTCGAGCGCGTGCAGGATGCCGGCTGCACGCTGGCCGTCCTCAAGGCGAAAAGCCCCTCATGCGGCAACGGGCTCGTTTACGACGGCACGTTCTCGGGCTCGCTCGTGCCCGGCTACGGCGTGGCCGCGCGCGCATTGCGCGAAGCCGGCGTGCGCACGCTCGACGAAGCGCAGCTGCAGGCGTGCCTCGATGCGAGCGAGGCACGGCGCGCCGGCCGCCTGCCGGCGATCCTCGCTGAGGGATCCGCGGAATGCCCGGTGCTCGAAACCGGGCGCCTGGTGCTGCGCGCATTGGGGTCCGACGACGTAGAGGATGTCTTCGCGTACTGCAGCGATCCCGATATCGGGCCGGACGCCGGCTGGCCGCCGCACCGCACCATCGAGGATTCCCGCATGTTCGTGGAGGAGATAGCCAGCGCGCCGCACGTGTTCGGCGTCTTCGAGAAGCTGGACGACGGTGCTTGCGGGCCCTGCATCGGCTCGATCGGCCTCATTCCCGATCCGCAGCGCCGCAACGTCGACTGCCTCATGCTGGGCTATGCGCTGGCCAAGCGGGCCTGGGGGCGGGGCTATATGACCGAGGCTTCGCATGAGGTGCTGCGCTACGGCTTCGAGGAGCTGGGACTGGGCATGGTCTCATGCACCCACTATGCCTTCAACGCGCGCTCCCGCCGCGTGATCGAGAAATCCGGATTCGTGCACGAGGGGACCATCCACGGCGCCGAAGCGACCCCCGACGGCCTCATGCAGGATTTCGAATCGTACTATCTGGCGCGCGCCCGCTGGATGGAGCTGGAGGCCGCGAGCAGAAGCTAGCCTTGCAGCAGGTCGATGAGGTCGTCTCTGCTCAGGGACGCGAGCGAGATGCCGCTTGCGCCCACTATTCGGTCGGCCAGCTCGCTTTTCGCCTCTTGCAGGCGCACGATGCGCTCCTCGATGGTGTCCTTCGCGATGACTTTCTGCACGCTGACCACCTTCGTCTGGCCAATGCGGTGCGCGCGGTCGGTCGCCTGGTCCTGCGCTGCGGCGTTCCACCAGGGATCGGCATGGATCACCACCGATGCGCCTGTCAGGTTGAGGCCGGTCCCGCCCGCTTTGAGCGATACGAGGAACGCGGGCGTGTCGTCTTCGTTGAACGCGTTCACCAGTTCGAGGCGACGTTTCTTCGGCGTGGCGCCCGTGATGGTGCAATAGGGAACGCCCGCCGCGTCCAGCCGTTCGGCGATCAACGAGAGGAAGCTGGTGAACTGGGAGAACACGAGTGCTTTCTCGCCGCCGGCGCGCGCAGACTCGACGAGCTCCATGATGGCGTCCAGCTTCGCGCCATGGCTGCGGTAGTCGTCGTAGAGCAAGCGGGGATCGCAGCACAGCTGGCGGAGCTTCGTGAGCTCGGCCAGCACTTCCACCTTGCGCTCGTCGAAGCCCCGGTCCTTCTTGTTCTTCCGCTGCTCGGTCAGCTGCTCGCGCAGGCGCTGCTCGTGCGCGGCGTACAGGCGCCGCTGCTCGCCCTCCATCGGGGCGTAGACGACGGACTCCAGCTTGTCGGGCAGCTCGTCCAGCACGTCGGTTTTCAGGCGGCGCAGCATGAACGGGCCGACGGCGGCCTGCAGCCTGCGCGCGACGGCCTCGTCCCCGCCGACGACGGGCCCCTCGAATCGCTCGCGGAAGCGGGCGTAGGGCCCCAGCAGGCCGGGCATGAGGAAGTCGAAGATGCTCCAGAGTTCGCTCAGGCGGTTCTCCATGGGCGTTCCGGTGAGCGCGAAGCGATGCCGCGCCTGGACGCGCTTGACGGCGCGCGTGGTGAGCGCGGCCGGGTTCTTGACGTATTGCGCCTCGTCGAGGGCGCAGAGGTAGAACGGGCGCCCTGCGTAATCGGCCGCGTCAATGCGCAGCAGGTCGTACGAGGTGACCAGCACGTCGCAGCCGCCGTCTGAGCCGCCGGGCCCGTCGAGCGCCGCAGCCCGGATGCGCGCCCGCTCGCGCTTCGCGCCCACGACGGCGCGCGCCGTGAGCTCGGGGGCGAAGCGCTCGAGCTCCGCCAGCCAGTTGTACACGAGCGATGCCGGGCACACGATGAGGCTCGGCCCCGTTGCGCGCGCCTCATCGCGCCGCGCGAGGAGCAACGCTATGAGCTGGATCGATTTGCCCAAGCCCATCTCGTCCGCCAGGATGCCGCCGAATCCTGCGTCGCAGCGCGCCGACAGCCAGCGGAAGCCCTCCGCTTGGTAGGGGCGCAGCTTCTTGGCGAGCTCGCCGGGCACGGGGTAGGAGCGCTCGTCGATGCTGCGGAAGCCGTCGACATAGCGGGCGAACGACCGGTCACGGTCGAGGTCGGCCTCCTCATCCAAGTAGAAGGCGCGGTAGGCGGGCAGTTCGACGTGCCCTGCGGCCAGCTGCTTCGCCGTGATCCCCAGATCGGCTGCCAGCCGGTCGAGCTGCGAGAGGTCGAAATCCTGCAAATCCAAGAACGCGCCGTTTCTCATGCGGTGGTAGCGCTTGCGCTTCCGATAGCTGGAAAGCAGGGCAGACAGCTCGCGCGCGGGCAGATCGTCGGCAGACACCGAGAGGTCGATGAGGTTGCCCGCAAGCGACACTCCCAGCGTGACGCGCGGCTTGCCGTCGCGGATGAGGCGATCGAAGGCGGCCGTGGTGAACACGGCGCCGAGCGCGCGGAATTTGGCGAGGCCGCCGAACACGAGGGCTGCGACGGCGTCGTCGTCGTTTATGTCGATGATGACGTCGACGGGATCGAAGTAGCGCCCTATCAGGCCGACGGCCTTCTCCTCGGCGCGCTTGTCACGCAGCGGGGCAGGTCCCTTGTCGGCTTCCGGCGTTTCTTCCGTTGCGCGTCCGACCAGATGGCGGCGCTTCTCGCCATAGACGGCCCATGCGTCGCACGTCACGCCCGCGTCGTCTTTGTCGAAGAAGAACTCCAGCCGGCAGGGAACGGGCCGGTACGCCTCCAAACCCTGCGGCGCGCGGACGTGCAGATGCCGCTCGATGGCGGGCAGCGCGGCTGCGCAGAACAGCGGCATGTCCGCTTCTGCGATGTAGAGCTTGCTCTCGTCGCTGTCGTACACGTTTCGGAGGAAGTCGGCGCATTGGGCGAACTCCGGGGAACAGCGGTAGAGCACGTCGTCTTGCCACACGTACATGCGGCTTCCCTGGGCGGCCAGCACGACGTCGTCGCCGCGCATGATGAGATAGCCGCCGTCCTCCGCTGCGCGCAGGTCGACGGTTATGCGGGGATCGCCTTCCACGATGCGCGCGTGCGTGACCGAGCGCGTGCCGTAGTCGGTTCCCTGCACGGTGACCGTCTGGCCGACGAGCAGGTCCAAGAGCTCGATGACTTCCGCGTCGGACAGCCCGAGGTCGCGCCCCACCTCGTCGCGTCCGCGATTGCGCCAGAACGCCGTGCCGTTCGCCCGCTCGCGCAGCGACACCGCGCGGTCCAGGAACTGGGCGATGGCGCGGCCGCGGTCGGTGAGCTGCGCGGGGGCGTGCGTGAACGCGAGCCTCTTCCCGTAGGAGAAGCGCTCGCCCGCGCGCATGCGCTCCACGAACTCCGAGATGCCCTTCATGACGTAGGAGCCCTGCGGCCCGACAATCCTGAAATGGGCCGACCAGGTACGGTAGCCGTAGGCGATGGTGGGCTCGATGTCGATGGAGTCCCGCAGATCGTCCTCGTCCGCCAGCTCCTCGGCGCGCTTCATGAACTCGGTGATGCACGTCGACGTTGCCGCCTCGCGCTTCGCTCGGAATCCGAGGAACTTCCGAGGATCGTCGTTGTAGGCGAGGACGAGCGCGGCGCAGTGCTTGCACATGCCGTCGTACTCGCGGTGGGCGGGGCAGGTGCAGGCGTAGTCGAGGATGAGGTCGTCCTCCTCATCGAAGGCGATCGAGGCGCGGTAGCGGTCGTCCCATCCGCTGCTGCTGGCCACGAAGGCGCTCAAGGTGGTCTCGTCGCCGTCGTAGCGCACCTGCTTCGTGAGGATGTCCCTGTTCGAGGACGCGATCGAGCGCGCCCGCGCGAGCGTGCGGGAATGACACAGCCGATTGAGCTCCTGCTCGGAAATCATGTGCGACGCCCCCCTCGAAGTTCGAACGCCCATTCTATCGCGTAAGAACGTTTGTTTGGTGGTGGAATCCGGCAGGGGCGGTGAATTACAGAAGAGCATCAAGATCGACGACGGCCAGCTTGTCGATGAGCTTGCGATAGACATGCTCGCGCATCCACGGTTCGCTGGAGGCGCTGCAGACGTCGCCGAGGGGCATCCAGCGCACGCCGCTGTTCTCATCGGGCTTGGCGCGCAAAGGTTCGTTCGGCGAGGCGACGGCCAGATACGTGACGTTGAGATGCACATGGGAGCTCACGTACCGTCCGCGCTTGACGTGCCCGTTCACGGCGAGCGCCTCAAGCGAGAAGATGCCGCCCGGCCTGCACGGCACGAGGCGGGCGCATGCGATGCCGGTTTCCTCCTCCAGCTCGCGCAGCGCTGCGCGAGCGAGGTCGTGATCGCCGTCGGCGTGCCCGCCGATCCAGCTCCATGAATCGTAGAGGTTGTGATAGACCATGAGCGCCTTGGTCGCCGTTGGGTCGATTGTCCAGATCGAACAGGTCAGATGGGCGGGCGAGGAGCGGTCGTACGCATGCGGATCGGTTTCGAGCGCGTGCAGGATGATGGGGCGATCGGCAGCTTCCTGCTCGTTGTAAGGCCGATAGGCGCGTATGTCGTCGACGAGAGACATGGGGGCATTGTACATCGCGGTGCCCTATCCGCAGTACCCAGCCGTAACTCTACTTAAAAAGCTGTTTCTTCCGGCAATGGACGAGAGCGTTTCTTTATGAGTCCTTCATACGGTACAGGCGATCAAAATGTATCGGGTATTCTAAAGGCTGCATAACAATGATCGTGCAACTGAGGCATAATGAAACACATCAGGCTGTCCCGATGGAAGCTGTGGTCATTGTGGCGTCCGGCAGGAGGTTTCCATGCATGTTTCCCATATCTCCGAAGACGGTCGGTACGAAAATGTGGTGGATCATCTTCGCGAGGTCGCTGAGATGGCGGCTGAGTTCGCACAGCCGTTTGGAGCCGAGGCGTGGGCTTATGCCGCAGGCATGGTGCACGACATCGGCAAGTACTCCGCAGAATTCCAGAACCGAATTCTACGCGAAGGCCACAAGGTGGATCACTCCACAGCGGGGGCAGCTTTGCTGGATCGGTTGGGTTTGAAGCTGCTCGCCTATTGCGTTGCCGGCCATCATGCGGGGCTTCCCGACGGGGGCACGACTGCCGACGTGGAAGACTGCGCGACCTTGCACGGTCGTTTGCAACGAGCGAAATGCGGGAGCATTCCCGATTGCGCTGCCTACGCAAGCGAAGTGGAGCTTGGGTTCCCGCAGGGGCCCTCTATCGAGCCCGTCTCCAGTGCTCGGGAAGACAGTGCCTACTCGCTCTCGTTTTTGACGCGCATGGTGTTCTCCTGCTTGGTGGATGCGGACTTTCTTTGCACCGAGAGATTCATGCAGGGCGAAAGGCGTGATCCGCTTTCGGAGCAATCTCTCGCCGATCTGCTGGGTTGCCTGAAAGGAGAGGTAGCCCGCTTCTACCCACCGACGAGCGCTCTCAACGAAATGCGCTGCCAGGTGCTGGATGCGTGCGTCCAAGCTGCCTCGAACGACCCTGGTTTCTTCTCGCTGACGGTTCCCACCGGAGGCGGGAAGACGTACGCATCGCTGCTCTTCGCGCTCGAGCATGCGGTCAAACACGATGCGCGCCGGGTGGTCTACGCCGTGCCCTACACGTCGATCATCGAGCAGAACGCACGCGTCTTTCGCGATGTGCTGGGAGAACGCAGCGTTTTGGAGCATCACGCGAACTTCGATTTCGACTTCGACGAGGAGGTGGAATCGGACAAGTCCGGCGACGTGAAGAAGGCGCTTCGCCGAGCGTCCGAGAACTGGGACGCGCCCGTCGTGGTAACGACGAACGTGCAATTCTTCGAGTCGCTCTATGGTAGCCGGACATCGCGCTGCCGTAAGCTGCACAATATCGCGAACAGCGTGATCGTGCTTGACGAGGTGCAGATGGTTCCCACCAAGCAGCTTCTTCCTTGTCTGCGAGCGCTTATAGAGCTCGTGGCGAACTACGGTTGCTCGGTGGTGCTGTGCACGGCGACGCAGCCGGCCTTCAATGGGGCGCTTGGACGAAAGGGGTTCGCCGTGCGCGAGATCGCGCCCGCACCGTCGGAATTGTTCAAGAAGCTTAAACGCGTCTCGTATCGTTTCGACGGCGTGCTCGGTGACGACGATCTTGCAGCACGTTTGGCGAATTGCGACCAGGCGCTTTGCATCGTGAACAGCCGCAAACAGGCGGGGCGGCTGCATGAGCTGCTCGATGGGGAAGGCTTGTACCATCTGACAACCCTCATGCATCCTGTGCATCGTGAGCACGTGCTGAACGAGATCCGGCAACGTCTGCGCGAGGGCCGAACTTGCCGGGTTGTGGCGACGAGCCTGATAGAAGCGGGCGTCGACGTTGATTTCCCTGTGGTCTACCGCGCGCTCGCTGGTGTGGACAGCATGGTGCAAGCGGCTGGTCGATGCAATCGAGAAGGCCGGCAGTCGGCCGAGGAAAGCATCGTGCACGTGTTCGAGCCCGCCGACGGCTACACGCTGCCTTCTGATGTCGCGCAGAAAGCGGCGATAGCACGGAGCGTCATAAGCGAGATGGAGAGGGTGGCATGCGAGGCGTGCGATATTGGGACTCTCGAGGCGATCGACGCATACTTCACAAGGCTGTACAACGTGCGCGAAGGAGCGCTTGACGCATCAGAAGTGCTGCACGATCTCGAAGGGTTCAGTCTGAAATCCCTCAGCATACCCTTCAAGCGTGCGGCCAACGATTTCCGCATGATCGAGGAAGGCTCGCACACGGTAGTGATACCAGATCCGGAGATCGAAGCCGATGTTATCGCGGTGAAAGCCGGTTTCGCGAATCGCTCGACCATGCGCAGGCTCTCACGCTATGCTGTCGGCGTTTACGACGGGGATCTCAAGGCCTTGCTGCGAAGCGGCAAGGTAGAGCCCCTCGCCGAGGGCCTGTTCTTGCTGATTGATGAAACGTGCTACTCGGAGCAACGCGGACTGGATCTGAAAATCGAAGAAGGTGAGGGAATATTCCTGTAACGACACCGAGGCGCTTGGAGCGCCCCGGTGTCGTTGTCGCTTAACTGGTTATAAGAATATTTCAACCCTCATTGCGTTGCAATGACGTGGACATTGTGAACGAAAGCACCTTGAAAATCAAATACGAGGACGGGTGACCTTGACGGTTTTAATTGCGCATGGTATATAATAGAGATACAGATTCAGGCATAAACTGTAATTAGAATGAAAAAAATGAAAGGAGGTATCAATGACATACGGAATCCAGATCGAGGTCTGGGGCGAGCGGGCGCTCTTCACGCGGCCAGAGTTATCGGTGGAACGCGTTTCGTACGACGCGATCACGCCATCGGCAGCTCGCGGGCTGATAGAGAGCATCTACTGGCATCCCGGTATGCGCTACACGATCGACCGCATACACGTGCTAAATCCTATCCGCTTCACCAACGTGCGGCGAAACGAGGTCAAGTCGAAGGCGCTCGCCAGCTCCATGAGGAGCGTCATGACGCATGGAGGCGCGCTGCCCTGCATCAACACGAAAGAGGATATCCAGCAACGCGCCTCGTTGATCCTTACCGACGTGCGCTATGTGATAGAGGCTCATTTCGAATTGACCGACCGAGCGAAGCCCGAAGACAACCCCGGTAAGTTCAAGGATATCATAAGGCGAAGGCTTGAACGAGGCCAATGCTATTCGACACCGTATTTCGGAACGCGCGAGTTCGCGGCTCGCTTCAAGGCATGCGACGGAGACATTCCCCAGGGGTGCTATGCGGGCTCTGACGAGCGCGATCTCGGCCTTATGCTCTACGACATGGATTACTCCGATCCGCAGAACATCACGCCGATGTTCTTCCGCGCGGTCATGCGCAACGGCGTGATCGACGTGGCGGGAAGCGAGGTGTTCCGATGATCCTACAAGCGCTTGCCGACTACTACGAGCAGCTGTCGAGGGAGCATTCCGATAGGATCGCGCGACCGGGATGGTGCTCGCGTCAGGTGGCCTTCATGCTGGAACTCTCGCCCGAAGGCGAGCTGGTCAACGTGATTCCTGCTGAGGAGAAACGGGGCTGGACGAGAGTGGTGCCCGAACAGGCGAAGCGCACCGTGGGCGTGACGGCCAACCTTTTGTGCGACAATGCAACCTATTTTTTGGGACTCGATGCCAAAGGCAAGCCCGAGCGCGCCCTTCGGTGCTTCGAAGACGCGCGGCAAAAGCATCTCGAGCTACTCGCCGGCGTCGATTCGCCGGCCGCAACCGCGATTCGGTCTTTCTTTGAAACGTGGAATGCGGAGGAGGCATCGGAGCATCCTTGCGTGACAGATGCTGGCGAGGGGCTGCTTGCGGGAGGCAACCTCGTGTTCTTCGTCCAGGGCCGCGAAGCTCTCGCTGATCGCAATATCTGCGCGGCATGGGATCGATGCTACGAACAGCCCGGTGAGGATGAAGAGATGATGACCTGTCTGGTCACCGGCGAGAAGGCTCCTATCGCCCGGTTGCATCCTGCCATCAAAGGCGTGATGGGGGCACAGGCGATGGGGGCGTCGCTCGTGGGCTTCAACGCGCGTGCGTTCGAATCATACGGTCACGATGAAGAGCAGGGGTTGAACGCCCCGGTAAGCGAGCGGGCGACGTTTGCGTACACGACCGCCCTGAACTACCTGCTATCCGATCGCAGCCATCATATGCGCCTCGGCGATACTACGATCGTGTATTGGGCTGATAGCGACGATGAAGATTGCTCGGGCCTGTTCTCGCAGGTGATCAATCCGTACTTCGGTGAACGCAGCGAAGGCGAAGACGATCCCGACGAGAAGCTCGACGCGATCATGAGCGCCTTGGTTGCCGGGCGACAGGTGGAAAATGCGAAACTCGATGCGACGTTCCACGTACTCGGGCTCGCCCCGAACGCGGCGCGGCTGTCGGTGCGATTCTTCCTGTCCGACACGTTCGGCTCCATGTTGGATAACTTGCGGAGGCACTACGACCGGATCGATATCGCCCATGCGCCGTACGAGAAGAAGTACCTCTCGCCGTATTTCCTGCTAGCAGAGACAGCGAATCCGAATGCCAAGCAAGCGGCCGCTACGTCGGTGCTCGCGGGCGCCCTCATGCGCTCGATATTGGCCGACGCGCCGTACCCTGAAGCGCTATATTCGAACGCGCTGCTGCGGGTGAGGGCGACGCAAGACGACGATGATCGCCGCACACGCAAGGTGACGCGCGGGCGCGCGGCTATCGTGAAGGCGTATCTCATCAAGAATCGCAACAAAGACAAGGAGGCGGTGACAGTGTCGCTCGACGAAACGAGAAGAGATGCCCCCTACATGCTGGGACGATTGTTCTCCGTGCTGGAACGTGTGCAGGAAGAGGCCAATCCAGGCGTCAAAACCACGATCAAGAACAGGTACTTCGACTCGGCGAACGCTACGCCGGGCGTGGTATTCCCGGTCATCATGAAGCTTGGGCAGAACCATCTGAATAAGATAGCCGGTGATCGGAAAGGGCTGGCGGTATTCTACGAGAAGCAGATACAGGAGCTGTGTGACGGAATCCAAGGGTTCCCCAAGCGCCTTTCACTATCGGAACAGGGCGACTTTATCTTGGGGTACTACCATCAAACTCAAAAGCGCTACGAGAAGAAAAACGATCAGGAGGGCTAAACCATGAGTGAAACCATTAAGAATCGTTACGATTTCGTTGTGTACTTCGATGTAGAGAACGGCAACCCCAACGGCGATCCCGACGCGGGCAACATGCCGCGCATCGATCCCGAGACGAGCCTTGGTATCGTGACCGACGTGTGCTTGAAGCGCAAGATCCGCAACTACATGGAAACGGTGAAGGAAGGCGAGCGGGGTTTCGAGATATACATCAAAGACGGTGTGCCGCTCAATGCGAGCGACCGACGCGCGCTCGACGAGTTCGGCGTGGGAACCGATGACAAGGCAATCAAAAAGCTCAAGAAAGATGATCCCGCGCTCGACGAGAAGATCCGCGACTTCATGTGCGAGACGTTCTACGATGTGCGCACGTTCGGCGCGGTGATGACCACGTTCGTCAAAGGCGCGCTCAACTGCGGGCAAGTGCGCGGTCCGGTGCAGCTGACGTTCGCTCGAAGCGTCGATCCGATTATCCCCCAAGAGGTTACCATCACGCGCGTGGCCATCACCACCGAGGCCGATGCCGAGAAGAAGGGTACCGAGATGGGCCGCAAGTACGTGGTTCCCTATGCGCTCTATCGCGGAGAGGGCTACGTTTCGGCGAACTTGGCGCGCAAATCGACGGGATTCTCGGAGGACGACCTCGCCCTTTTGTGGGACGCTATCGTCAACATGTTCGAGCACGATCACTCGGCGGCGCGCGGCAAGATGGCGGTTCGTGCGCTCGTGGTGTTCAAACATGATAGCGAGCTTGGCAATGCGCCGTCGTACAAGCTGTTCGACGCTGTTTCAACCCAGAAGAAAGCCGGCGTGGAGGCTCCGCGTTCCATCAACGACTATGAGGAAATAACCGTTGACGAGGGCGCCGTGCCCGAGGGGGTCACGGTTCTGAGGATGGTGTAGCGGTGTACGACGAGGACGAGTTCCTCGCGCTGTCAGGCATCCAGCACTTCGCGTTCTGCCGACGACAGTGGGCGCTCATCCATATCGAGCAAGCGTGGGCCGACAACGTGTTGACGGCCCAAGGCGAGCTCATGCACAAACGCGCCCATGATGAAGAGCTGCGCGAACGGCGAGGCGACACCCTTGTCGTTCGCGGCTTGTCGGTGCATTCGCATGCGCTCGGCTTGTTGGGGAAGTGCGACGTCGTCGAATTCCGCAAGAATTCGCATGGCCATCCTCTCGCAGGAGAGGATGGCCTTTGGCGCGCTGTGCCGGTGGAGTACAAGCGCGGGTCGAGCAAGGCGAACGATGCCGACCGACTGCAATTGTGCGCACAGGCGCTGTGCTTGGAGGAGATGCTTGGGGCGGATGTGCCCATCGGGTTCCTCTACTACGGCGAAACGCGTTCGCGCGAAAAGGTGGAGTTCGACGAGTCGTTGCGCGCCTTGGTTGGCTCGATGGCGGAGGAGATGCATGCCTTGTATCGACGTCGTCATACGCCGCGGGTGAAGCCTTTCTCGGCCTGTCGGTCGTGCTCGTTGAACGACCTCTGCCTACCGCGCGCCGTCAATCGGGCGACGGTCGGGGAGTATGTGGCCAAACGGCTTTCCGAGGAGGGGCTATGAGGCATTTGCTCAATACGCTTTACGTGTTCACGGAAGATGCGTATCTCATGCTCGATGGAGAGAACGTGGTTGTACGTCGCGATGGCGCAGAGCTCGGACGGGTGCCGCTCCATACGCTCGAAGGTATTCTTTGCTTCTCGTACCGAGGGGCAAGTCCTGCCCTTATGGGCGCCTGCGTCGAACGGGGCGTCGGCTTGTCGTTCTTTGACCGGAGGGGTCGTTTCCTTGCGGGCGCATACGGCGAGCAGCGCGGGAACGTGCTGTTGCGGAAAACGCAGTACGCATGGTCTGAAGACGTCGAAAAGAGCCTTGCTATCGTTCGGAACTTCATTGTGGGAAAGCTCTACAACGGTCGTTGGGTGCTCGAGCGGGCGGTGCGCGATCATGGGTTGCGAATCGATGCGGGTTCGGTGAAAGCGGCCAGCATGAGGCTTGAAGGTTCGCTTCGCAGTGCGGCCGAGTGCGAAACGATGGATTCCTTGCGAGGGATCGAGGGCGACGCGGCTGCAGAGTATTTCGGCGTGTTCGACGAGCTGGTGTTACGAGATAAGGAGGCATTTCATTTTGCAGGCAGAGTGCGGCGTCCTCCGACCGATGCGATGAACGCCATGCTGTCTCTGTTCTACACGGTTCTGGCTTTCGATTGCGCGTCTGCGCTCGATGGTGTTGGGCTTGATCCGTTCGTGGGCTTCATGCATGCGGATCGCCCTGGTCGGCGTTCTCTCGCTCTGGATTTGATGGAGGAGCTGCGGCCGGTGCTCGTCGATCGGTTCGTGCTTTCCGCAGTGAACAACCGGGTGGTGAGTCCGACGGATTTCGAGAAACGGGAATCGGGCGAGGTGCAGTTGAACGACGAAGGGAGGCGGGCTTTGTTCAACGCTTGGCAAGAGCGAAAGAAGGAGACGATCACCCATCCCTTTTTGAAAGAGAAGATCCCCCGGGGGCTCGTGCCGCATGTGCAGGCGCTGCTGCTCGCTCGTTGCTTGCGTGGAGACTTGGACGGCTATCCGCCGTTTTTATGGAAGTGAGATGGTTGGCATGCTGACGGTGATTACCTACGACGTGAATACCGAGGACCCGGCGGGCCGACGTCGCTTGCGGAAAGTGGCGCGACATTGCGTCAATTACGGTCAGCGTGTTCAGAACTCAGTGTTCGAATGCGTTGCCGATGCTGCGACGATGGTTCGTATCAAGAGCGAGCTCGTCGAGCTGATTGATCCTGAAAAGGATAGCCTGCGGTTTTATAGTCTTGGAAGCAGATACGAGACGAAGATCGAACACATCGGTGCGAAACCGACGTATGAAGCCGAAGGGTTCTTGGCGCTGTAGGAGCAAGGTGCGAACATGAGGCTCCCAAGGGCTACACGTGAGGTTCGCACCGATTTTCACGATATTGAGGTGTCTGGCGCGTTTGTTACGCGATTTGCATTTGTCGGCTTGTACTAAATGTTGAGCGAAGCAATAGGATCGTACAGCATATTGCGGTCACTCCCCGCGAGGGGAGTGCGGGTTGAAATATCCACGCCGAGGAGCCGGAGGGCTTCGCCGGCGTCACTCCCCGCGAGGGGAGTGCGGGTTGAAATCCTATCCCGACGACGCGGGCAACGTCTACCATGGAGTCACTCCCCGCGAGGGGAGTGCGGGTTGAAATAGGTCGGGGAACAGGTCGACGCGCTCCTGCAGGGTGTCACTCCCCGCGAGGGGAATGCGGGTTGAAATGTCTCCTGGGCGTTCGACTGGGCCGGGGCATCGTGCGTCACTCCCTGCGAGGGGAGTGCGAGTTGAAATTCGACGGTCTGCAGCCCCGTCGCGGCGTTGCGGTAGGGTCACTCCCCTCTGGAGATAACATCAGTCATTTCTTGCTTAGAAATGAGGGTTGATTCCTAAATGCCATTCAGGGTTGCCGCATCATGCGAGAGCTTTCCTGGCCGTGCCTTCCCCCTGTGGAGGGCACGGCCAGTTTGCCGGCTCTCTACCCCTCAACCACCAACTCTGCGAACTCGAACGTCGTGCAGTCCACCAAGCCTCGGTTCGTCAACCTCAGTTCGGGCAGGCAGGCCAACGGGATCAAGGCCATCGTCATGAACGGCGAGGGCATGGTGCAGCCGATCTCGGCCCAGGCGCTCTCCAGGGCGTGCACCTTCTCGCTCATCTCCTCGGCGGGCAGCGCGTCCATCAGGCCGGCTATCGGCAGTTCCACCAGCCCCAGCACCTCGCCGTCGGCGACGACCGCCATGCCGCCTCCGCAGGCGGCCAGCGTGTTGGCGGCCAGGGCCATGTCCTCGTCGTTCGTGCCCACCACCAGCAGGTTGTGGGCGTCGTGCGCCACGGTGGACGCCATGGCTCCGCGCTTGATGCCGAAGCCCTTGACGAAGCCGCAACCGAACGTGCCCGTCTCGTGGTGCCGCTCGAACACGAACGTCTTGAGCACGTCCTGCTCGATGTCGGACTCAAGGCGACCGCACGTCACGGGCAGGTCGACGTGCGTCTCGAACGTGCCAACCTTGCCGGGGATGATCTCGATCGCGCGCACGCGCACGGCGCCCTCGGCTCCTTCGGGTGCATCGACGGCGAACGACTCAGGCGCGATGTCGCGCCCGAGGTGCATGGAGTGCGTCACCCACGCGGGGAACTGAAACGACGGAAGGTCGAACGTGGCCCGCCCGTCCTCGGCCACCACCTCGCCGTCGATCAGCACGCGGGTGACCCGCAGGCTCTCCAAATCGTCAAGGAACACGATGTCGGCGCACTTGCCGGGCGCGATGGAGCCCAGGTCGTGATCCATCTGGAAGCACTGCGCGCAGTTGATGGTGACCATCTGGATGGCGGTGATCGCGTCGATCCCCAGCTCCACGGCCGTGCGCACGATGTGGTCCAGGTGCCCGTCGGCCACGAGCGTGTGCGGGTGCGTGTCGTCGCTCACCAGCATGGCGAAGCGCGTGTCGATGTCGTGCGCCAGCACGGCCTCGGCCAGCACGGGCAGGTCCTTCCATGCCGACCCGTAGCGCAGCTGCGCGTACATCCCCAGGCGCATCTTCGCCAGCGCGTCATCGGCGCGCGTGGACTCGTGGCAGCAGCGCACGCCGGAGGCGACGTAGGCGTTCAGGCCCCGGTCGGTCTC
>CAUEBO010000053.1 GCA_958454405.1 uncultured Eggerthellaceae bacterium
CACCCCCGACTTCTCCGGCGAGGCCCAGTCCATAGCCGTGACCGCCCTCAACACCAAGAACGCCGGCTTCGACTTCAAGGCCTACAAGACCGTCACCGGCACCGCCGACTTCCAGCCCGGCTCCTTCGACTTCGAGGTGCGCGGCGCCTCCGGGGCCGTGGCCTGGGGCCGCGCAGAGGTGGCCTCCGCCGACGCGGCGACGCCCATCGACTTCTTCAAGGACGCCGGGCGCACGGATCCGGTCACCGACTGGACCGAGGTGCTCTCGGGCGGCCAGCCCTACGAGCTCGTCGAGACCGGCGGAGGCTCCGGCTTCGCGCTCACCTACACGGGCGGCGACGGCGCGCTCTCGAACGGCTTCACCCCCGACTTCTCCGGCGAGGCCCAGTCCATAGCCGTGACCGCCCTCAACACCCGCAACACCACGTTCGATTTCTCCGCAACCAAGACGGTAGAGGGTTCGGCGAGCTTCGTCGCGCGGGACTTCGAGTTCCAGGTAAGGGACGCTGCGGGCGATCCGGTGGCCTACGGCAGGGCGAGCGTCAACGCCAAGGGCGTGGCGACCGATGTGGAGTTCTACGAAGAGCCCTCTTACACGACCGAGATCGACGATTGGACGAAGGTCCTCGTCAGCGGTGAGACGTACTCTCTTGTTGAAATGAACGCAGGGGCTTACTCCGTCACCTACTCGGGCGGCTCCGGCGCGCTCGGAAACGAGTTCGTCGCCGACTTCGCCCATGACGCCGCGGCCATCGAGTTCAGCGTGGACAACACCCTCGAGGCCGGCTTCGCCTTCGCCGGATCGAAGATTGTGTCGGGTGGGGCGAACTTCACGGCTCGCGACTTCGCGTTCGAGCTTCGCGACGCCCAGGGCGATCCCGTGGCGTACGGGACGTCCAGCGTGAACGTCAAGGGTCAGGCAACCGACATCGACTTCTTCTTGGACGACGCGTACACCACCGAAGTCACCGACTGGGCAGACGTGCTCGTCGACGGGGAAACCTACACGCTCGTCGAAACCGACCAGGGCGCCTATACCGTCACCTACACGGGAGGCGAGGGCCCCGACCACAACCAGTTCACCGCCGATTTCGCCCACGACGCCGCGGCCATCGAGTTCAGCGTGGACAACTGCTTGAACTACAAGGGCATCGATCCCACCCTCACCGGCTTCAAGGTGCTCGAGGGCCGCGACCTTCGCGACGGCGAATTCACGTTCACCGCCGAGGTCGTGAAGGGCGATCCCAACGAGATCGTCGGCAATGGCTACGCGAACGGGAAGATATCCACCACCAACAAAGCCGACGGCACCATCACCTTCCCGTCCCTGTACATAGAGCATGCCGGCACCTACGTCTTCAAGATCTACGAGGAGAAGGGTTCCGCTTCCGGCGTGTTCTACACGGATGCGGTGTTCTACGCATCGGTTACCGCCCATGATATCGGCGGGGGCATCCTGAACGAGGAGCTCACCTACTGGCGCACCTACGACGCGCGGACCGGCACGGTATCCGGCCAGGTGAACCCCAAAGACGTCAAGTTCGTGAACAAGTACGATACGACGATCGTCAAGACCGGCGACGACGTCGGCGGGGCCGTTGCGATTGTTCTGCTGGTCGCGGCGGGTTCGGGGGCCGCGCTGGCCGCCTCGAAGCTGCACCGGAAAAGGAAGGCGAAGCATCGGGCTTAAATGCAAGGCATGCAATGCCAAAGGGCGAGAAGACGCTTGCCTAGAAGGGGCGGACGGGCACGCACGGCATCGTGTTGCCCGGCCGCCCCTACCGCGCAGGGATTCATGTCAAGGAGCGTGATGCTCCGGGCTCCATGCGCGCCGCTTGTTTCCGTGCGCGCCGCTTGCCGTCCGGATGCAGAGCGCCTCCGATCGAAAGGGAGGGGTCGTCGATCGGAGGCGCGGTTCAACGCCTCGCGCCCATCGCACGGAACCCTGGTGGCCATCAGCGCGATGCTGAAGGCGGTCAGAATGCATGAAGCAAGCGAGAATCGCGCGTAGTCCAGGGCTTGCAGCTTGCTGATGAACCCGAGGAACACGGCGAGCGCCAGCGCGTTGCACGACACGGAGATGATCCATATGAGGTCGCTGCTCAAATCGAGATTCGCCGTGGGATCGTGGGGCGCGAACGCGCTGCTCCACAGCGTGACGAAGTGAAACGCCCAAAAGCATGTCAGGCATGCGAACAGGCTGCCATAGGATCGCACGTTATGTTCGAGGGTGTTCAGGGTCGAGGTCACTGAGCGGTCTGCCTTGTCGGATTGCCGTGCACGGGGTGCAGCGGCCTTTCGGCCATCCGTGCAAGTATACCCGATCGCGTTCGGCGGGTTTGCGGGTTCCACGCTACGGCACAAGCCTTGCGCAAGAGTTCGATTATGACCGTTTCGTAAAATGATATAAAACAAGTATCAATTAAAGGTATCATGGGAACAACCGATTATCGAATCGGTCGCGCAGGCAGCTGCACGGCCGAATCTCATCGAAAGAAGGGCGCTATGGCTTCCAACATCTACGATTTCACCGTCAAGGGCCAGCACGGCGAGGACGTTTCGCTCGCCGACTACCGAGGGCGCGTGCTGCTCGTCGTCAACACCGCCACCGAATGCGGCTTCACGCCCACCTACGCCCAGCTCGAAGAGCTGTATCGCCGCCTGCACGATCGCGGTCTCGATATCCTGGACTTCCCGTGCGACCAGTTCGGCCATCAGGCGCCGGGAACGAACGAGGAGATAGCCGCGTTCTGCACGTCGCGCTTCGGCGTGACGTTCCCGCAGTTCGCGAAGATCGAAGTGAACGGCGAAGGCGCCGATCCGCTGTTTTCCTGCCTGCAGCAGCAGAAGGGGTTCGAGGGCTTCGATGAAGGCCACGAGCTGACGCCGGTGCTGGAGGACCTGCTGGGGAAGGCCGACCCCGACTACGCTTCGAAGCCCGACATCAAGTGGAACTTCACGAAGTTCCTCGTCGACCGCGACGGAACCGTCGTGCGCCGCTTCGAGCCTACGGCCAGCATCCCCGACGTCGTGGCCCCCGCCGTAGAGGAGCTGCTGTAGCCTTTTTTCAGCTTGGATCCATCTCGTGCAAGCTCATGAACCGCGAACCCTCGAACCCTCGAACCCTCGAACCCGGCCGCCGCATCCATCGCGATGCGGCGGTTTTTTCGCGCCCGAGTGTTTCACGTGAAACATTTGTTCTGATTGGGTGCTTTGAACGCACCTGCTCGTCGCCGAAGCGGAGGCGGCGAATGCCCAGGGGTTGCCGGTTGCGTTCAGGAGGAAAGGCTGGGCTTTCGTTTGCCGATGCCTACGAAACGCGACATGATTCGCGGAATCTGTCATCATGGGTTGGTAGATCGGGGCTGGCAGACGGCTTACCATAGGTGGGCAAGGAGTATGAAAAACATGATCGGTTCGAACATTCAGAGCAGGCGCAAGATGATCGGGCTCACGCAGGAGCAGCTGGCCGAGCGCCTGGGCGTGTCGCGGCAGACCGTGACGAAGTGGGAGACGGGCGAGTCGACGCCCGACCTGGCGAACGCGGGCGTGCTGGCCGAGGCGCTCGACGTGTCGCTCGACGCGCTCGTGGGCTACGACTCGCAGGGCACGGTGCTGCCCATGCCACCGCGCGGCAAGCACCTGTTCGGCACCGTCACGGTGGGCGAGCGCGGGCAGATCGTCATTCCCAAGCAGGCGCGCGAGCTGTTCGGCATTGAGGCCGGCGACGCGCTGCTCGTGCTGGGCGACGAGGGGCAGGGTCTGGCCATCTTGAAAGCCGACGAATTCATGGACCGCGTGTCGATGCTCCGCAACATGGTCGATCGATAGCCCGTGCCGCCCGTGTGGCTCGGGCGGAACGGGGCGGGTATGGAAGCGGATGGAAACCGCGCGCAGGCGTCGCGGGCAAGGAGGGCCGTCATGATCGCAGCAATCGTCGTGGGGATTCTTGCGGCATGCGGGGCGATCGCCTTGGCCGTGTATGTGGACGGCAACCGCCACGGCGAGGAGCGCGACCTTGCGAAGGCGTATGCGGCCGGCTTCGTGGAGAAGCAGGCGACGGTCGAAGTCGCGCTTGGCAGCGAATCGGCATGCGACGGCGGGACGGGGGCCGATGGAGAGGCCGTGCCCGGTGGCGGAGCGACGTCGGGCGAGGCGCCCCCAGCCGCCGAGGGGAGCGCCCGCAGCGCGGCGGCCGTCGTCAACTACGCCGAGGGCCCCGACAACGGCCCGGCGCTCGTGCTCGTGCACGGCCAGGGCATGCAGTGGGAAGACTACGCGCGCGTGCTGCCCGATCTCGCGCAGCGCTACCACGTGTTCGCCGTCGATTGCTTCGGCCACGGCGAATCGAGCCACGACCCCGCACTCTATTCGTGCCAGGCCATTGGACAGGCGATCAAGGCCTTCGCCGCGCAGGAGATCGGCGGACCGTACCTTGCCACCGGCCATTCCTCGGGCGGCATCGTCGCCGCATGGTTGGCCGCCAACGACGCCGAACACGTGACGGGATGCGTGTTGGAGGATCCGCCCTTCTTCCGCGTCACACCGGCCGAGATGCAACAAGAGCCGGGCTGCTTCGTGTGGAAGGACGGCTTCGAGGTGACGCATGCGTTCCTCCAGCAGAGCGAGGTCGCCGATCCGGCCGTCTACTACGCGCAGCACAGCTACCTGTTCGGCCTGTTCGGCGGCCTGCAGCCCAAGATCGCGGAGTGGACGGCGCAGGAGCGCGCGGCGAATCCCGACGCGCACCTCACGCTGGCGTGGGTGCCGCACGATTGGGTGCGCGGCCTGTACTTCTACGACGACTTCGACGTGCGGTTCAGCGAGACGTTCTACGACGGCACGTGGTTCGACGGGGTCGACCAGGCCGACGTGCTGGGTCGCATCGCGTGTCCCACGGTGTACTTGAAGGCGCAGACGAATTACGGCGAAGACGGCACCCTGTTCGCCGCCAACTCCGACGAGGATGCGGCCCGCGTGCAGCAGCTCGTGGCGAACTGCGAAACCGTTGTCGTCGAATCGGGCCACGACATCCACTACGAGCACGGCGACGCGTTCATCGATGCTTTGGATGAGGTGATCCGTCGGACGTGACGTTCGTCGGGGTCAAGGCGTCGCCGACGGCTCGAGCCCGCTGCTGCTTGGCGGCGGCCTAGCCGTGCGGATAGAACACGGCGCTGGCTCTGGCGGCGAATTCTTCGAGGCCGATGCCGCGCGACTCACTCTGGAACTGGAGCGAAGCGCCGATGAGGGCGGCCAGCAGCATGTCGGCGCGAAACACCGCATCTGCGGAGTCGCCCGCGCCCTCCTCGCGCGCAGCGCGCTCGAACAGGCTGGAAAAAGGCGCGCGCAGCGATTCGTAGACGGGGCTTTGCATGGCCCCGCCCGTGTGCAGCGCAGTCTGCTCCATGCCTTTGAACAGGGGCATCTTTTCTTCCTTGAATTGCAGATAGCGCAGTATCATCGTCTCGAGGGCAGCGTGCAGGTCGCCGTTTTTTGCGGCGGCCAGGCTTGCCAGCTGGTCGGCCAGCAGCGCCAGCTGGTCCTGTATGAGCGCGAAGCACAGATCGCTCTTGCTGTCGAAATGCCGGTAGAGCGTGCCCGCGCCCACCTCCGCTTCCTGGGCGATGCGGTTCATGCTGACGCCTTCGACGCCATGGCGGGCGAACAGCTCTTGCGCCGTTGCGAGAATGCGCGCGCGGTTCTTCGCGGCGTCTTGGCGTGTGCGGCGCGGGGCTTGCTCGCTCATCGTAGGACGACTCGCTTTCATCTCATGGGCGCTTGACAACCGGAGAATGCTCCGTTTACTATAACCGGAGAGTACTCCGGTTATGATACCTTATGCGCCATCGAGGCGCAACGTTGAGGAGCGGATCATGGACCAGGCGCAAGCCGGCACGGACAAGGTACCTCGCAGGGCCGTGGCCATCGTGGCCGTGATGATGGTGGGTTCGTTCGTATCCATCCTCAACCAGAATCTCATGACCACGGCCATTCCCACCTTCATGGGCGTGTTCTCAGTGGAAAGCAGCGCCGCGCAGTGGCTGACGACGGCGTTCATGCTGGCAAACGGCATCATGGTTCCTATTACGGCATATCTGATCAGGCGATTTTCAACGCGTTCGCTGTTCTTCACGGCACTTGGCCTGTTCGCGGCAGGCACGGGGCTGTGCGCTGCCGCGCCGGTGTTCGAGGTGCTGCTGGCGGGCCGCGTGGTGCAGGCGCTGGGGGCCGGCATCACCATGCCGCTCATGCAGACGGTGCTGTTCACCGTGTTCCCGCCCGACAAGCGGGGCACGGCCATGGGCTTCTTCGGCTTGGTGGTGGCGTTCGCCCCGGCCATGGGTCCGACGATATCGGGATGGATCGTCGACAGCTTTCCGTGGCAGGCGCTGTTCTTGCTGCTGCTGCCCATCATCGCAGCCGACCTCGTGGCGGCGTTCTTCGTGGTGGAGAACGTTGGCGAGCGTTCGAACCCTCGTCTCGATCTGCTTTCGGTGGCGTTGTCGTCGCTCGGCTTCGGCGGCCTGCTGTACGGGCTGAGCATGGTGGGGGCTTTGGGTTGGAGCAGCCTGGTGCTCGTCGGCACGCTGGCGGTGTCCGTCGTCTCGCTTGCGTGGTTCGTCATGCGGCAGCTTCGTCTGGAAACCCCCATGCTGGAGTTCCGCGTGTTCAAATCGCGCACGTTCACCGTGTCGATGATCCTCGTGGTGCTGGCCTGGTCGTCGTTCATGGGATCGGCGACCATGCTGCCCATGTTCATGCAGAACGTGGCCGGCTTCTCGGCGCTCGATTCGGGCATGACGCTCATGGCGGGCGGCATCATCATGGGCGTGCTGTCGCCTGTCAGTGGGCGGGTGTTCGACCGCTTCGGTGTCCGCGTGCTGGCGCCGGTGGGCCTGTTCCTGGTGATGGCAGGCACGTTTTTGCTGGCGCACGTCGAAGCGGGCAGCGGCATGCCCTACATCGCCTCGGCCTACGCCGTGCTGATGGCCGGGCAGTCGATGGTGTCCATGCCGCTGACCACATCGGCCATGAACAGCCTGCCGCCGGCGCTCATCCCGCACGGCACGGCCATGAACAACACCATGCGCTCCATCGTGGGCGCGCTGGCCACGGCCGTGTTCGTCACCATCATGGCGAGCGTGTCGTCGTCGGCGATGCTGGCCGGAGTGGAAGGGAGCGCGTCCCTCGGCTTCGACGCGGCGTACGCAACGATGGTCGCGCTCAATGCCGTCGCGTTCGTGGCCTCGCTGTTCGTCCTGCGCCGTGCGAACGCTCCGAAACAGGCCGTCCGCTAGCAATCTTTGACGGTTGAGCGCCATGGCCCGCCAGCCGTGCGCTCGCCTGAACGCGTCGGGATCGGCCTCAGTCCAAGCCGAGCAGCGCATCCACCACGGCATCGATGTCGAGCAGCGGAATCGCGTCCGCGGGAATGGCCGGCCGGCGCTCGATGGCAAGGGCGGCGTGCTCGGTCTCGTCCAGGTTCACGACCGACGGCGTGCCGCTGAACTTAAACCCTATCGGGCATCCGCGTCCTTCGGTGAGCACGACGTGGCCCTGCGACGCGCCGCGTCCCCCGGTGTCCACCACGGGGACGAGGTCGTTGCCACGATGCAGCACGCCGCAGAACTCGTCGGGCAGCAAGGCGAGGGGCTGCACGCGGCTTGCCGGCACCACTTCCACGATGGATGCGAACGCGATGGCCATGTCTCCCGAAGAGGTGGGAATGACCAGGGCGTTGTCGCGTTCTATCTCCCGGTAGCTCGTCCCAATGAGATTCTCGATCCAGTTCAGGCGCTGCTTGCGGTCACGCACGGCCGCCTCCGCTCTCCGTTGCGGCCCTCAGCAGGCGCCGGACGCTCAGCACGATGCAGGGCGAGCCGTCTTCCAGCATGGCGTATCCGATGCATCCCAGGGCGCGCGTCTCCCGTCGATCGAGCAGAGCCGGCAAAGGAAGGATCGAGATCTGCTCGTACCCTTCGACGGCGTCTGCGGCAAGGGCGCATTTCTCGCCCAGAGCTTCGAGCAGGACCAGGTACGCGGGGTGTGCGGCGTCAAGCGGCGAGGGCTCGGCCAGCTGGTTGAGCAGCTTGCAGCGCGTTCCGTCCTGCTCGACGCACCAGGCGGTCGATGCCGTGCCAGGAGGATGCGGCACGCCGTCGGCCCGTTCGATGCGGGAGGAGTCGAAGGCCTCGAAGCGCCTGATCTGCTGGGCGGGCAGCAGGAACCGCACGTCTCCGGCACGCACCAAGGCGGCTTCCATCATGGTGAACGGCACGGGGAAGCACAGCACGATCTCCATCGTGCCGCGTTCGGTGTTGCGCACCTCGCCGCGACCGCCCGCATGTTGCAGCAGGGAACCTATCTCGTTGAACTCCGCGAAGGCGTTGCCCTTTTCTCCCATGCCTGGCGGGATGAACCGGGGCAGCAGCAAGAATGCGCCGATTTCGTCCTCGGAGTAGGTGTGGAGCGGGCGGGTGAGCAGGCCGTGCTTGGCGGCCATGTCGCCGACGTAGGAGGCGACGAACGGCACGCCGTCATGTTCGATGCGGCAGACGATCTCGGAGCCCTCGTTCTCCATCCGCACGCGGATGGTCGCGCGCGCCGGCTTTCCCAAGGCAAGGCGCTTGTCGACGCTTTCGATGCCGTCGCGGATGCACGATCTGAGGGCGCGCTTGAGGGTTTCCTCGACCGATTCGAGCACCGAACGGTCCAGATCCATATGGCCTTCTGCAAGCTCAAGGTCCACGGGGACGTTGAGCTGGCGGCTGTAGTCCTCCACGAGCTTGTGCAGCGAAGGCGCAATGCGGTCGAACGGCTCGATGCGCGAAAGGGCGACGGTGGCGCGCAGGTCGTCGACGGCCTGCGCATGCGAGAACGCGATGTCGTTGAGGGCCCGGTCGCCCGGCAGGCTCTCGGCGCGCGCCCTCAGGGCTCGGCCCATCTCCTCGAACCGCGCGATCAGCCCCGACAGCTCGTCGTCTCGTTCGCTCCGGGCATCGCGATGGGCGAACCCCGACGCCCGGTCGGACCTCCCGACCGGGTCCTCGCCGTCTTCGGTGGCGGCAAGCGCGTCGAACGGCGGTATGGCGTCGGGCTCTTCTACCAGCGTGCAGCGGTCCACGAAAAACGCGCCCCTGATGGCCGCGATCACCTGCTCGGGCACCTGCGAGGTGAAGCGGATGAACAAGCCGTGGTCGCGCAGGTAGGGGATGGTTGCCCGATCGCTTTTGACGGCGCAGGGATGGCATGACACCGAGTCGCAGAGCGGCGCGACCCTGCGCACGACGAGCGAGGCCCGCGTGTTCTCAAGCCCGCAGTTGGGCTTGAGCATGACCTGCGCAACCATCTCCCCGCGCTCCATCGTGGCCACCCCTCCGCTACGCGCCGATGCTCGACTGCGCGAACACGCAGCGGTTCTTGCCGGTTTCCTTGCCGTGGTACAGCGCGCGGTCCACGGATGCGAAGTTGTCGCCGAACGCCAGATCGGGGTCGTAGGCGCTCAGGCCGAAGGTGAGCGTGCACGAGAACTCGCCGATGCCGTCGTCGATGCGGTAGGCGGCCACCTCTTCGCGCATGCGGTTGCACAGCCTGAGCGCCTCGTGGTCGGGCGTGGAGAACAGCACCACGAGCAGCTCCTCGCCGCCCCAGCGGATGACCGGATGGCTTCCGGCCAGATCGTCGAGGATGTCGGCGATGCAGACGATGGCGATGTCGCCGGCCTGGTGCCCCCGCACGTCGTTGATGAGCTTGAAGTCGTCGATATCGCACAGGGCCAGCACCACGTTCGCTTCGCGGCTCGTGAGGGCGATTTCCTGCTCCAGGTAGTCGGTGAGGTAGTGCCGGCTGAAAAGGCCGGTCAGCTGATCGCGGAACGCCAGGCCCCGCATGGCGTCGAGCTGCTGCTTGAGCGCGGCGTTGGCCGCGCGCAGGCGCTCGTTGTCCGCATGCGGGTCCGCGGGTTCGGCTGCCGCAGCGCCGGTTTTGACGTCGGGGGCCGTCATGCGTGGGCGCCGCTCTCGTCTTCCGGCGCGCCTGTTATCTTGAATTGGCCGATCAGGCGCTTGAGCTCGCTTGCGCGTTCGGCGAGCTCCTCGCCGATGACCGCGCTCTCCTCGGAGGCGGCGGAGTTCTCCTGCACCACGGCCGACAGGCTGTCCATGCTCTCCTGGATCTGAGCGACCGCCTCCAGCTGCTGCTCCGAGGCCTGCGCTATGGCGGACATCGTCTCCTTGATGCCCTCGACCGAGGCGACGGCGTTCTCCATGTTCGAAGAGGTGGCGTCGATCATGGCGCTTCCGGCCTCTACGTTCTCGATCGCGCGCCCGGTCAGCTCGTCGGCCGCGCGCGAGGCTTCGCTCACCTGGGTTGCCAGGCGGCGGATCTCCTCGGCCACGATGGCGAAGCCGCGTCCGGCATCGCCCGCCCGCGCCGCCTCCACGGAGGCGTTGAGGGCGAGGATGTTCGTTTGGAAGGAGATGTCCTCGATGACGTTGGCCAGCTGCGAGATGCTCTGGGCGCTGTCCTTGATCTCCTCGATGGCGCGCACGGTCCGCGCTATCTGGTCGCTGCTGTGTTCGACGGCTTCCAGCACGTCGGAGGTGTTGGTGTCGACGGCCAGCACGCCCTCGGTGTTCTCCTCCACCACCTGCGTGATGTTCTGGACGTTGGCGGCCAGCTCCTCGATGGCGATGGCCTGTTCGGCGGAGCCCTGCGCAATGGCCTGCGAGCTGTCGGACATCTGCGTCGATGAGCGTGCAACCTGCTCCGACGTTATGCTCAGCTGCTCGGTCGCCAGGCGCAGCGAGGCCACGGTCTCGTTCATGGAGGCGGCGAGCGATCCCAGCTCGTTGCGGGATTCGTACGGCACGCGCGCGGTCAGGTCCCCCTGCGCCACGCGTTTCGCCACCCGGTCGATATCGCGCATCGGCACGGCGATGGCGCGCGTGATGCCCCGCCACATGAGCACGACCAGGATGATGGCCGCTGCTCCGAGCAGGCCGATGACGGCCGACGCTGCCGTCTCCACGTCGTTCGAATCCTCGACGAAGTCTCGCGCCACGCCCTCGGCGGTGTCGACGATGTTCGTGGCAAGCTCGACGGTGGCTTCCTTCTGTGGGAGGTAATCGGCGTTGTACAGCGCGGTCGCCTGCTCGTGGTCGCCTGCCTCGATGGCGGACACGATGTCGTTGCGGCAGGCGGTCAGCTTGTCGTTCGCCTCGGAGAACCGCATGAGTAGGTCGCGGTCGGCCGTGAAGAGCGACTCGACGGTGCCCAGCTCCTCCAAGCGCCTGTTCGACAGGTTGTCGATGGCTGTGATGGCCCGCTCCTGCCCCGAATCGCTTTCGGCGTTGATGAGCTGGTCGATGTAGGTCGACATCTCCTCCACGGTGCTGCGCAGCGCCACGGCGCTCCGGGAAACCTGGTAGGGACGGTTGTAGAAGTCCTCGGTCATCTTCGCGTTCTGGTGGACGCCGTACAGCGCAACGGCTATCGAGACGACGAACAGGGCGATGACGATGCCGTATGAGAGCATGAGCATGCGGCTGATGCGGAGGTTGCTCGGTTTCCGGTTCATGAGAGGTTCGCTTTCGCTTGCTTTTGGTAGATGGAATTGCCGCGGTACGCGAAGAGCGCGCGCTCGCGGACGATTTCGGCGTGCCCCAGAACGAGGTACCCCGACCGCGCAAGATGGCGATGCAGCATGCCTATCGTCCGCTCGCGGGCCTTGTCCGTAAGGTAGATGATGACGTTGCGGCACAAGATGAGATCGTACGTTCTGCGCAGCGCCTGCTCGTCGCTCAGGTTTCCCTGCATGAAGGACACGCGGGACCGGATGGCGTCGGCCACGGCGAAGTCCTCGCCGCGTTGGGAGAAGTAGGCGCGCCGCCAGCGAGGGGGAACCCTGTCGATGCGCGCCGTGGGGTACACGGCCGCGCGGGCCTCGTCGAGGGCGGCCCTGGACAGGTCGAGGCCGGTGATCCTCACCGAGGGGACCCGATGGGTGCGCGCGAAGTCCTCGACGAGCATGGAGACGCTGTAGCATTCTTCGCCGGTGGAGCAACCGGCGCACAGGATGTTCCATGTCCGATCAGGCCGGCTGCCCAGCAGCTCCGGGAACGCGGTGCTTGCGAGGAAGTCGAACTGCGCGCTTTCGCGCAGGAAGTAGGTGTAGTGGGTGGTGACCAGGTTGACGAATCGATCGTGCGCCTCCTGATTGAAGCCTGACTCGACCAGGTCGAGGTACGCCGAGAACGAGGGCAGGCCGAAGCGTTCCTGCTCGCGTGAAAGGCGGCATTCCAGCAGCACGCGCTTCGAGCTCATGTCCAAGCCGAAGGTCCGGTCAAGGTAGGAGCATGTTCGCTCGAATTCGCTGTCGGTCATGTGTTTCACGCGCGTCGTTTCGTCAAAGGGTGTCGATGGGTGTAGTCGATACAGCATACCATGGTTCGTGGGCGCACGCAGATAGAACACCCGGGTATTTGTATCGGTTTTTCCAGGTGAAGCCGCTTTTGAGCGTTTTTCCTGGCGAGGGAGGGGCGCAGGGGCGTGTGTCCTTTCCGTCGAGAGCGCCCGCCTTGCGTTTGCCAAGGCGGCGCCCATCGCCGACAATGGTGGCGAATCGCAAGACGCGGCTCGGAGCCGCGTCCGGAAAGGGGAGGCCCATGGCCGGCAAGCTCGTCATATGCCCCACGCCCATCGGCAACCTGGGCGACATGACCGAGCGCGCGCTCGCGGCGCTGCGCGCGGCGGATGCCGTGTGCGCCGAAGACACGCGCGTCACGGGCAAGCTGCTGGCGGCCTACGGCGTGGAGAAGCGCCTGGAGCGCTTGGACGAAGCGCTTATCGGCGGCCGCGCGGAGGGCATCGTGCAACGCGTTTCCGAAGGCGAGGTCATCGCGTACTGCTCCGACGCCGGCATGCCCGGCGTGTCCGATCCGGGCCTGCGCCTGGTGCGCGCCGCCCGCGAGGCCGGCGTGCCCGTGGAGGTGCTGCCGGGCCCGACGGCGGCTGCCACGGCGTACGTGGCCAGCGGCTGCACGAACCCGCGCTTCTACTTCGGCGGCTTCTTCCCCCGCAAAGACGCCGAACGGCGCGCGCTGGTTGACAGCCTGCGCCCGCTCGACGCGGCGCTCATCTTCTATGAGAGCCCGAATAGGCTGGTCGCCGCGCTCGATGCGCTGGCCGTGCTCCTGCCGCATCGCGAGGTGGCGGTGTGCCGCGAGCTCACGAAGCTGCACGAGGAGGTTGTGCGGGGGGTTGCGGGCGACGTGCGCGACGCGTTCGCCGCCCGTGCGGGCGAAGGGGGCGTGAAGGGCGAGATCGTCATCGTGGTGGACGGTCCCAACGAGGCCGAGGACGCAGCTGCCGAGCAGGATGCCCAGGCCGCCGCCCGATCCCGCGCGTCCGAGCTCAAGCGCGCGGGCGGGCGCAGCAAAGACGTCGCCCGCGCGATAGCCGAGGAGTTCGGCATCGCGCGCAACGTGGCGTACGAGATCGCGCTCGAAGCGTGAGCGGGGCTTCATGAGCAGGAGCAAGACGACGCGAACGCGGCCTTCTGCGACCTCGACGACCGATCTCGTGGTGGACGGCCTGGCTGTGCGCGTCACCCGCAAGCGCGTGAAGAACCTCAACCTGCGCGTCGCGCGCACGGGCGAGCGCGTTGAGCTTTCGGTGCCGCCGTACGCGAGTGACGCGGACGTCGCGCGGTTCGTTCGCGAAAAGCGCGCATGGATCGACGCGAAGCGGGCGCAGGCCGCCGCTTCGCCCGCCGCAACGGCTGCCGCGGCATCTCCCGAGGACGTGGCAGCCTGGCGCGCGGTGGTGGAGGCCTGCGTGCCTACGCTCGTGGAGGCATGGGAGCCTCTCATGGGCGTGAAGGCGGGCAAGCTGGCGTACCGCAACATGACCAGCAGGTGGGGAAGCTGCCAGCCGGCCACCGGGCGCATCTGCATCAACGTGCGCCTGGCGCTCTATCCGCCCGAATGCTTGGAGTACGTGGTGGTGCACGAGCTGTGCCATCTGCTGGAACGCGGGCACGGGCCGCGCTTCAAGGAGCTCATGGACGCGTTCATGCCCGATTGGCGCGAGCGCAGAGCGAAGCTGCGGTAGGCTGGGACGGCGGTTCCGAGCGAGTTGGAGGAGCGGGGCGCGGGCCGGAAGCGGACGCGTGCGAAAGGGTGGCGAAACGGCGAGGGCCCGCTGTTGAACCGCCGTTGGCACGCACCGGCGCGCGCAGCCTCTCGAGCAATCCGCTCGCTATCGGGCTGAACGGGAGGCCTCTTCGCAAAGGGAACGAATCCTTCCCAAAGACTCTCAAAGACAGCCGGCGTCGGACGAAATCAGAAATGACAGAAAACGCGGTCGAATGTGCAGTCCGCGGGGCCGATTCGCGTCCTTCGCGCGCCTTGAACGCACAAAACGCCTGGTCGCATAATTCGCGAGCCTGGTTTCGCGCTTGGCGAGTGCGCATTCGACCGCGTTTTCGGTCATCTGCGGTGTGGGCCGGGTCGGCCGTTTCAGGCCGCTCGGTCTTCCGCGCTTCGGCCTGCGATGTACGCGTCGACGGCATCGGCGGTTTCCGCGCGCTGTTCTGCAGGATCGACGGAAGCGGCGCCGTCGCCGTCCTGCGGCCCGTAATCGCCGAAGCCGGCGTGGTTCCCGCCGGCGATTTCCACGGTGGCGGCGCTTTCAGGGAGCAGCGGCCCGTTCTCCCGGAGCTTGTCCCGGTTGAGCACCCGGTCTTCCGATCCGTAGATGACGATCGCGCCCAAGCTGGAAGCGGAGAGGTCGCTTGCGCTGTAAGCGGCCAGAAGCACCACGCCTTCGAGTGCAGGATCGTCTGAATGATCGGCGGCGTACTGCGCGGCCATGGAGCCTCCCAGCGAATGGCCGCCTACCCACCATCCGTCCACCTGGGGATAGGCGGCGCGCACCCGGTCGGCGGCATTGATGTCGAAGAACGCGAAGTTGAACGGCATCTGCACGACCACGGCGAAATAGCCGCGTTCCGCCAGATCGCGCATGAGCGGCGCGTAGGCGCTGTACTCCACCTTCGCCCCGGGATAGATCACGATGCCCGTTTCGGCAGACGGATCGCCGAAAGCCAGGTAGCCGTCGCCTCGCTCGACGGGCACCTCGGGAGTGGAGGCCAGGCTCTGCCCGGTCGCGTCGGCGTCATGGTAGTAGTCGCCCGCGTAAGCGAGGAACGCCGCCGCAAGCGCGCATGCGGCGATGGCCAGGACAAGCAGCGCGACGATGAGCTTGCGGGGTCGGCGCCGCGGCGTTGACGGCGGTATGTCGTTCGAAGGTTCCATGGATGCCATGGTAGCAGTTCCCGCAGCATCGGGGGCGCCGTTCTGCAAATCGCCCCCACCTGCGATCCCTTTGCCATGCAACCGGCATGCTCCGGGCAGAGCTTCTTTGAACTTCGTGTTGCATGTTACCAGTCTGCCAAGTATACTTGTCATATTGATAAGAACACTTGGCGAAACGAAAAGGAAATTCGCACGAATGCTTCATGTGGAGCAGCATGAATCTTTACTCGGATTTTGGGGGCTGCCTTGGATGGCGCAGGCTGCGGAAGGAGGCGCCATGAAGAAAGAGGAGATCCTCGCCAGAAGCCGTGAGAATTGGGGCGAGGCCGACGAGCGCGAGAAGCTGCTTGCGACGAGCGGGGCCATGGTGGGGCTGATGGTCGTGTTCGCGGGCGCAGTGGCGCTCAGCCTTGTGAAGACGTGGGTGCTCCACGTGCCGGCGAACGATCTGCTGGCCCTTGCGTTCATCGGCATGGGATCCGCGAATCTGTACCAGTACGTTCACATGCGCTCAAGCCAGCATTTGACCGGCGCGGTTCTCTTCTTCGGCGGAGCCGCTCTGTTCGCCGTCAGCTACGTGCTGGCCTTGAACGGCGTCGAATTATAGCGGAGGACGATCAGTGGGCATGAGAAGCCAAGATGGGGCGGGGATGTCGGATGGGATGCGGGCATGATCAAGCTGCCTTCCTTCGGATTCGATGATGCTTGTGGCGACGGTGGCGGGCTTGAGCTGAGGAACCGTTTGAAAGTCGCCCGTGCCGAGGCGGGGCTTTCCCAGCTGGAACTTGCGCGCTTGGTGGGCGTTTCGCGTCAAACCATCTCGTCCATCGAAACGGGGCAGTTCAACCCCACCGCCAAGCTCGCGCTCGTGCTGTGCATAGCCTTGGACAAGAAATTCGAGGATCTGTTCTATTTCGACTAGCGTTCCGTTAAGCGAACAGATGTTTCACGTGAAACATGCCTCTGCGGCCGGAGGTGCCGGACATCCGAAAACGTCCCGTGCGAAGCGCGGTCGCATGCAAAGGGGACCCGCACATCAAGCGCAGCTCATGCGCAACCGACGGAAACGCGGAGCGTTCGAAGCGCCGGATGGATCGAGGGCGCGACCGGTTCGAACGCGCCCCACGTGTGGCGCCTATCCGGCATTCGTCGTTCTTGCCGCGGGTCCTTCGAAGGACAGGGCGTCGCCGTCCACGGCCTGCATCCAGGCGATGTAGGCGTCGGGCGCATGCGAGGCCAGAGCCGCCGCAAGGTCCGTTCCGAGCAGCGTTTGGGCGGCGGCTGCGATTCCTGCGGGGCTTGCGAGCGCGTCGGCCGACGGCAGCGCTTTCGCGGCGTTGCGCTCGAAAGCGTCGAGAGAGGCGAGGGAGCTTTCGTCACAGGCCGGCGTCACGCCGGTGTTCCGTTGAAACGCCTGGCACATGCGGTCGAACGACTCTTCGAATTCGCCGCTTGCAACGATCGGGAGCGAAACGGTGGTGCCGTAGCGTCCGTATCCCCAGGTGGAAAGCGGAAGCTGCGGGACGATGTCCGCTTCGTTGACGATGTTGAACACGTTGCCGTACGCGGCGTTTTGGCAGTCGGCCTCGCGGGTCGATCCGGGGGCGGCGAACGTGTAGGCGTAGACGCCCGAAGCGGGGGCGATCTCGGCGGGGGTTCCGCTCCGGTCGTCGAGCCGCGCCGCCAGCAGGTTCGCAATCGCGCCGCCGCGGCTGTGCCCGGTGATGAGGATGCGCGTGCGCTGCGGGTCGGCTCCGACTTCGCGCGCGTACTGGTCCAACGCGCTCTCCACTTCGGATTCGGCCGTTTCGAACCCGTGGTGGTCGTTGCTTCCGTTCCCGTCGCCGTGCAGGTTGAAGTTGCTCAGCCATTCGACGCCGTAGCTGCCGCGCACGCCCACGAACACGAGCGTGCAGGGCTCGCCGTCGATCGGATCGGGCACCGTCTTGCTGGCGAAGGTGTAGGCGGCCACGTCGTGGGAGCCTATGAAGAACGCTCCCAGCTCGTCCAGAAGGCTGCTGCGGAGCGCGTAGGATTCCGTGCGCACGTTGTCGAACCCGAGCGCCCACAGCGCGCGCTCGGCATAGGGAACCGACCCCTCGACGTCGCTGTAGTACTGCGATTCGGAATTGCACACCGCTGCGAGCACCGAGCAGGCCGTGGCCAGGTCGTGATGGTAGGAGCCGGCGGCCTGGAAAAGCCATGCGTCGTGAAAGGCCAGGCTCGTGGACGTGCGGCCGGAAAGGTTGGAAAGGCCGCTCGCCGTCACGGCCTCGCTGCAGTACTCGGCTCTCACCGTCCCTCCGCCCGCCGGCAAGGCGGGCGCGAGGGCTTCCGCGTCCGCGGTCGCGCGTGCGACGGGCACGACGCCCATCACGACTCCCAGGTAGCGCAGGGGGATGAGGAACAAGCTCAAGAGCAGGAGGCTGGCGCAGATGGCTGCGAGGGCCGACGCGGCTCGTCGTGCGGGCGTCATGCGCATGGATCCTCCTTCTTGCGGGCGTTTCGGTGCTTGCAGCTTCAGTATAGGGTCGAGGCAGGGCGCGACATCCCGCCTCCACGGTTCGAAAACCTTTTTTAAACGTGCTGTAAACGTTTCTTAAGGTTCCGGCCGTTCCGCGCCCTCGGATCGAACGGGCGTGCATTGGGCGAGCCCGACGCCAAGCGTTCTGGATCGTCTCGTACTCGCTCGGCTTCATGAAGATGGGCTGATCGGCCCCTGTCCATCGTGACAGCGAACGAATGTTTCACGTGAAACATTCGCGGACGCGTGCGCCTTGTGCCCGGCTTTGGGCCTTCGCATGCTAAAATGACCGGATGTCCACCGTCGTCGGGTCGCTGGGGCGCCATGCGCCGTGCGGCCCCCAGCTAGAAGGAAGCACCATGTCAAAGGGAACCTACTCGTTCACCACCCCCATCTACTACGTCAACGCGGCCCCGCACCTGGGCACGGCGTACACCACCATCGCGGCCGATACCGTGGCGCGCTACCAGCGCATGAACGGCTACGACGTCGCGTTCGTCACGGGCATGGACGAGCATGGCCAGAAGGTGGCCGACACCGCCGCCGGCAAGGGCATGACCCCGCAGGACTGGTGCGATTCCATGGAGCCCGCGTTCCGCGACGCGTGGGACATGCTGGGCATCACCTACACCGACTTCGTGCGCACCACCGAGCCGCGCCACGCGAAGAGCGTGCAGAAGTTCTGGCAGGACCTGTATGACAAGGGCTGGTGCTACAAGGGCAGCTACGAGGGCTGGTACTGCGTGCACGAGGAGACGTACTACGCCGAGAGCGACCTTGAGAAGAACGTCGAGGGCGAGTTCGTGTGCCCCGACTGCAAGCGCCCCGTGCAGAAGGCGGGCGGCGAGGAGAACTGGTTCTTCAAGCTGTCCGAGTTCCAGGACAAGCTGCTGGCGTTCTACGAGGAGAACCCCGACTTCATCCGCCCCGAGACGCGCAAGAACGAGATCGTGTCGTTCGTGAAGAGCGGCCTGAAGGACCTGTCCATCTCGCGCTCCACGTTCGACTGGGGCGTGCCGCTGCCGTTCGACGAGGGCCATGTGGCCTACGTGTGGGCCGACGCGCTGCTGGCGTACCTCACGGGCATCGGCTACGGCGACGAGGACGGGCGCGCCGGCGAGTTCGACCGCCGCTGGCCCATGCAGTACCACTTCGTGGGCAAGGACATCACGCGCTTCCACTGCG
>CAUEBO010000054.1 GCA_958454405.1 uncultured Eggerthellaceae bacterium
TCCTGCATCATGTCGTGGTTGTTGTTCGACGCCATGCCGTCGGTGCCCAGGCACACGCGCACGCCGCGCTCAAGCATCTTCGCCACCGGCGCGAAACCGCTGCCCAGCTTCATGTTGGACGCGGGGTTCGCAGCCACGAACACGCCTTTCTCGGCCAGCACCTCGATGTCCCCGTCGTCCACCCACACGCAGTGCGCCGCCGTCACCGGCACGTCCAACACGCCCAGGCTCTCGAAGTAGCGCACGGGCGTGAGCCCTCCGCGGCGCTGCTTGCACTCCTCGTGCTCCAAGCGCGTCTCGGACGCGTGCAGCTGGATGCGCAGGCCGTGCTCCTTCGCATACGCCGCCAGATCCGACACCGCCCGCGGGTTCGAGGTGTACTCCGCGTGGATGTTGCAGTCCACCACGATCCTCCCGTCGGCCGCGCCCTGGAAATCGCGGATCAGGCGGTCGAGATTCCCCTTCACCGGCAGGTCGTCCAACCCTTCCCCGTTGAACGCCAGAAGCGAGTCGGACAGGTTCATCTTCAGGCCCGCGTCGATTACCGCCCGCGCGCCCTCGTGCATGTGGTAGTACATGTCCGAGAAGCTCACGCAGCCGTAGCGGACCATCTCGGCGCAGGCCAGAAGCGTGCCCCAGTAGCAGTCCTCGGGCGTGATCTTGGCCTCGAAGGGGAACACCGCGTCGTTGAGCCACGCCTGCAAGGGCAGGTTCTCGGCATAGCCGCGCAGAAGCGTCATGGGCGCGTGCGCATGGGCGTTGTAGAACGCGGGCATGAGCAGCTTGCCGCGCCCGTCGTAGACCTCGCCGAACGCTTCGACAGCCGCGCCCGCCGGCGCCTCGCCTCCCCGGTAGGCCACCCTCCCGTCACGCACGCCGACCCACTGATGGGAGCGGTATTCGAAATCCTCGTCGATCAGATCGATGTCCGCGAACAGCATGGGCGCTCCTCTTCCCCGCGCGCCCTGGGCGGCGGTCGTCCTCGTCTTCTTCGCGCGCCTTCCGGGGCGGCCCGCCCCGCTCTCCGCATGCGCGGGAAGCGGGCCCGTTTCCCTCTGGCGGCGCTGGAAGACTATGCTATCATGCCCGGTACGACGAGCGATGCGCCTGCGGCGAGCAGGCGCTGAAAACCCAGAAAGAAGGAATCATGGCAGAAGAATGCACGCACGAATGCGGCAGCTGCGGCGTGGCCGGCTGCGGAGACCGGACGTCGCAGGGGCCGTCGAAGCTCGCCACGAACGAGCGCACGAGCATCAAGCACGTCATCGGAGTCGTGTCGGGCAAGGGCGGCGTGGGCAAGTCCCTCGTGACCAGCCTGCTGGCCAGCGCCATGCAGAAGCGGGGCTTCGCGGTGGGCATCCTGGACGCCGACGTCACCGGCCCGTCCATCCCCAAAGCCTTCGGCCTGGCCAACCCCCTCACGGCCGACCAGGACGGCATCGCGCCCGCCGTCACCGCAGGCGGCATCAAAGCGGTCTCGACGAACCTCATGCTGCCGAAGGACGACATGCCCGTCGCCTGGCGCGGCCCGGTGGTGTCCAACGTCATCCGACAGTTCTACAGCGAGGTCAGCTGGGACGATATCGACTACCTGTTCGTCGACATGCCCCCGGGAACCTCGGACGTGCTGCTCACCGTGTTCCAGTCGCTGCCCGTCGACGGCATCGTGACCGTGTCCGCGCCGCAGGAGCTCGTGGCCATGATCGTGGGCAAGGCCGTGAACCTCGCCCACGAGATGGACGTGGAGCTTTTGGGCCTGGTGGAGAACATGGCCTACTTCACGTGCGACGAGTGCGGCAAGCAGCACCACATCTTCGGCGAGCCCCAGGGCGCGGCCGTGGCAAAGCGCTACGGCATCCCCGCCTACGCGACGCTGCCCATCGACCCCGCCTTCGCGCGCCTGTGCGACGCGGGGCGCATGGAGGAGTACGACGTGGCCGGAGCGCTCGACCCCATCATCGCCCAGATCGAAGCCGTCGCCGCCGAATAGGCCGTCCGCGGGCGCGCCCAAGCTCCCGCCCGCGAAGGCTTCGGCCCCGCGCCCCCCGGAAGCCCGGCTCCGCGCCCGCGCCTTGCCCGATCCCGCCGAACGCCTCCCCCGCCGCATCCGCGGCGCGGGAGGCGTTTCCCTGCGAAGCCGGCCCGCGATCCTTCCCGCGAAGGCCGTCCCGCACCCGTCAATCGTCTTCGACCCGCCGCACCCGCTCTTCCAGAAGCCCGATGAGCTCCTGCTGCGAATGCACGCCCACCTTCCGGTAGATGTTCTGCATGTGGCTTTTCGCGGTCTCCTTCGAAATGCACAGCTCCTCGCTGATGGACTGCCGGTTCTTGCCGCGCGCCATCTGCACGAGCACGACGCCTTCGCGCTTGGTCAGGCCGGAATCCGAAGCGAGAAGCGAAACCGCGCTCCCGAACGCGTCGTCGAGGCCCGACTGCGTGTCGGGCTTGGCAAGGCCCCACCCGGTTCGCAGGTTGTGGCTGCTCATCATGCACAGCGCAGAGCCCAGCATGACGAGCAGCATCGTCACGTTCACCCGGTCGAGCAGGTCGGAGGAGCCGGAGAGCTGGACCGCCGCGCCGCTCACGATGCCTCCCACCAGCTGGCCGAGCATGAACAGGCAGGTGGACGTGCCGATAACCCAGGTTGCAGGCATGTCGAAGCGCTTTATGAGGAACGCGCAGGCGCCCCACATGACCAGGTGGAGGAAGCAGAACCCCGTCAGCTGGACGCAGACGCCGAGAAGCGCCGCCCCGTCCGCAGTTGCGATGAGGTACAGGCCCACGGCGATGATGGGGAACCCGATCTGGTACATCAGGCTGTTGAAGCTCAACCGCGCCGATATGGCCGCCGCCAGGATGAGCACGGCCGCCACGGCGTAGCTCAGCACGATGCACAGCAGCAGCGTCCGGTCTCCGCTCTGGAACAGCGGGTTGCCCAGCAAGACGCCGAGGGACAGGCCATGCAGCAACGCGGTGACCAGCAGCTTGTAGGGCACGTTCAGCTTGGCGTCGCGGCCCCGCGCGAACAGCTCCTGCTTCGTGAACCCCTTCCGGACGCGGGCCAGGCAGGGCGCGATGGGAAGCGGAGCCAGCACGAACACCGCCCGCTGCACGGGCTCCGGAACGAACGAGAGCAGCAGGATGGCGGACACGGACACCAGCACGGCAACCGACCCGTGGAACAGCACGTGCTCCGATCCCAGGCTGCCGAAGATGCGCTGCAGCTCGATGCACAAAAATGCCGACGACGCCCCGAACAGCAGCGATCCCGTGGCGTAGAGCAGCATGCTCGCGCCCGCCATCGACTCGTGCAGCACGGTCATCGAGCCGTCCGGCCCCGAAGGCGCCATCGTCAGCGTCAGCCACGCCACGATGAACGCGGAGGACACCGACATGAGCATGCATATCGCCGTCAGGAACGCATCGCTTCTGAACACCGTGCGCGAGCGGGCGAACCACGCGCTGATGACGAAGTAGGCCACCACGCTCGCGAGCAGGGGACCCAGCTGGGAGGGAACGGACAGGCCGGAACTCAGGGCGACCGGACGGAACACGACGGGGATCTGGAAGCCCATGTTGACCCACAGCCAATAGAACGTCACCGCCACGCACAGCAGCGGGCGCTGGGCCACCGAGGCGACGAGCCTCCGCCACGAACGAGACCGTTGTCCACCCGAATTCCCCGGCATGCGCATCCCCTCCCCACGCCGCATTATAGAACGCATCGGGTGATCGGGGCTCGTCAGAGAGCCGCCCGTTCGCGAAAATCTCTCCCCCCATCGGGGGGATTTTTGCGAAATCGCGCAAACTACCCGCCCGATGGGTGACCTTCCCCGCCGCCCGCATCCTATAGTCGGGGAGCGCTCTTCCGCTGGAGCGCATGATGACGGAGACGGCTTCGGGCCGCCTCGGACAGGAGGGCACCATGAGCAAGGGGAAGCAGACGGAGAAGAGATCGCTGTCGCGCAGGCAGTTCCTGATCGGATCGACGCTCGCAGGGGCGGGCATCGCCGGCGGGGCGCTGGCAGGATGCGCGCCGTCCACGGCGGGCGAGGCGGCGAGCGCAAGCGGCGGCGCGGCCGCCAACGAGCTGTTCACGCTCGATTCGAAGACGATGACGCAGGGAACCTGGAGCTGGAGCACGCCGCCCGAAGACATCCCCGAAAGCGACATCGCCGAAACCGTCGCATGCGACGTGCTGGTCGTCGGCGCGGGCCTGGCCGGCTGCTGCGCCGCCATCGCCGCGGCCGAAGAAGGGGCGAACGTCGTCGTCGTCGAGAAAAGCCCCGAGGGAACCGTCTGCGGGCGCGGGCTCGACATCGCCGCGTTCCACACGAAGAAGCAGCAGGAGCTCGTGGCGGAGGGCCTCATGGAAGAGCCCGACTACCGCCAGCTCATCCGCCGCTGGGTGTACTGGGCCCAGGGCCGCGTGAAGGAGCCCTTGCTGTGGGAGTGGTCCCGCAAGAGCGGCGCGTGCCTCGATTGGCTCGCCGATCTGGTTGAGCCGAAGGATCTGACCACCTACGTCTGGGACGGCTACTACAAGGGCCCCGACTACACCGAGTACCCGGTCACCCACGCGTTCTACATCAAAGGCACCGAAGATCAGACGTTCAACTTCACGTTCTACGGCGACGACAACACCTTCGGCAACATCATCCTCATGCCGCAGCTCTACAAGGTGCTGGAAGAGAAGGGCGTCGACCTGCGCTGGAGCCAGAAGTGCGCGCGCCTGCTGCGCGACGGTGACGGCCCCGTCATCGGCGCCGTCACCGAATCCGACGACGGCTCGCACACGCGCTACGATGCCGGCAGCGTCGTCATCGCCGCAGGCGACTACGGGTCGAACAAAGAGATGATCCAGTGCTACGCGCCCTTCCAGAACTTCTCCACCGACATATACGTCTACGTCCCGCCCGAGGTGAACCAGGGCGAGCTGCACCAGCAGGCGCTGTGGGTCGGCGCGGCCATGCAGAAGTCCGAGCCGCACGCTTCGGTGACCCATCTCGACTTCGGCGCGGCGAGCTACGGCTTCCTGCACGTCAACGGCGAAGGGCGCCGCTTCAAGAACGAGGACGTGAACACCCAGTCCAAGAGCATCACCAAGGCGTTCCAGCCCACGAAGCAGGCCTACACCATCTACGATGCGAACGGCCTGGCCGAAGTCAAGCGCCAGGTGGACGCGGGCATCGGCGGCGGCCTGCAATGGGGCCAGCTCACCCAGCGCATCGGCGGGGAGTACAGCCTGGAAGCCCAGCAGGCGGTGCTCGAGGGCGAGATCGAGCAGGGGCTCACGTTCGAGGCCGACACGCTCGAGGGCCTGGCCGAGCAGATCGGGTGCGATCCCCAGGTGTTCGCGGAAACCGTCGAGCGCTACAACGAGCTGTGCGAGCAGGGCGACGACGTCGACTTCGGCAAGCGCTCCGAGATCCTCGCGCCGGTGGTGCAGCCCCCCTTCTACGCGGGGCACCTGCAGGCGTGCCTGCTCACCATGTGCGGCGGGCTGAGGCAGGACGTGGAATGCCGCGTCCTCGACGTCGACGATCGGCCCATCGAGGGCCTGTACGTCGCAGGATCGTCCGCGGGCGACTTCTTCGGCGCGGGCGACTACCCCACGTTCGTCGCCGGCATCGGGCACGGGCGCTGCGTGACCTTCGGCCGCATGGCGGGCATCAACGCCGCCGGCGGAGACGCGCACGAGCAGATACCGAGCCTCGACATCTAGCCTGCCCCCTTCGAGTGCGGGCGCCGCGCCTCCCTCCCAGCGGCGCCCACACCCTCGGGAGGGGCCGGGAGGAGCCCGCCATGAACGACAGCACCGCACCGCTTGCCTGGATGGCCACGAACGAAGGCCTGGCCGAAGCCGTCCTTGCACGGCGCACCGACCGCGCAGGCCTCGTCGACCGCCTCGCCTACGCGCTCGAGGAAAGCTGCGTGTCCCTGCCCATCATCGAGAACGGCGAGGACTTGGACAACATCTGCCCGTTCACGTTCTTCGCCAGCTTCTGCCGCCCCATGGACGACCAGCGGCGAAGCCGCCTCGTCGCATGCCTTCTGGACGCCCTGGACGTCGACGCGCAGGCGCCGGCGTCGTTCGAGGGGCTCGCCCTCGTCGACGATCGGCACGCCCGGTTCTTCAGCCGCAACCACGCCACGCGAGCCTGCGAGATCGAGCGCCTGTGGGACGTCTTCGCAATCGCGATGCGCCGGCCGCTCGACCGCCCGGAACTCGACCGAGCATGCGGGCGCGTGGCGTCGCTCCGCGCACCGGGCCGGGCGTTGCTGCCCATCGCGCTGTCCTGGGTGCGCCCTCGCGCGTTCGAGCCGCCCGCGGCCGAGCGAAGCCCGGAATCGCCCGAGATCGATGCCGAAAAGACGGCCGCGCTGCTCGACGCGTTTCGCGACCACCTCGTCCGAGACGGGCGCGACGGGCGGACCGGGCGCGCCGTCGCGCGCTTCCAAGCCTGCTGGGACGAGGATGCGCCCGATTTCGCCGCCATGCTGGCGCGGTCGCTAAAGGAAAGCGGGCATTTGCTGTTCAGGGACTACTACTTCAACCCGCTGAAGGAGGTGCTCGCGTTCGCGCAGGAGGAGCCGGAAACGACGCGCGGCGCGTTCAAAGCTCTCTTCGACGAAGAAAAGCCGCTCGTGGAGCGCATCTGCCGCTTCGAAGCGGAAACGGCGCGCCTGTTCGAGCGCCACCGCGGCAGCATCGCCCATGCCGTCCCACGGCGATCATCCCATGGGAACTACCATGCGATCTGCGTGTACCTGTTCCTTCGGCACCCCGGGCGCCACCATCTTTTCTCGCCGCGCCGCATGAAGGCCCTCAGCTCGCAAACGGGATGCGCCCGCCCCTACCGCGTGGCGCAGCCGGACGTCATCCTGCGCTACGCCGAGCTTTGCGATGCCCTCGTGCCCTTCGTGTTCGAGCGCGAGGACGTGCTGGGCGCCTACGACGCAGCGGGCGCGAAGGGCGTCGGCCCCGCCGGCTTCTATCAGCACGTGCTGATCGACGACCTCGCCGTGTTCGCGTGCTCAAGGCAAGGCGGCGTCCCGGCCCGCAGATGCGAGCCGCCCGCGAACCCGTCCAATCGAAGCGGGGCGGAGGCGGGCTGACGAAAATTTCTGCGAAGGGCGCTCACCTGCTCCGCACATACCGGGCGTATTCGGCGTCGATGATCGCCTTCACCACGCGGTAATCCTGCTCCATCGTCGAGAAGTACGGGGTGTCGCGCCCCAGGCCCCTGGCTATGCCGGGCAGGCTTTCAAGGTACCTCGTGTAATAGGCGTCCACGAACGGGAACGCTTCGTCGGAAACGTCTTCGCCAGCCAAAGCGCCGTCGCAGTGCTTCAAGAGATACTCGGCCCCGGACATGATCCCGCGCTTCATGGCGCCTACGTCGGGATCATCGCCATCGTGCGGCTCGCCCAGAAGATCGCGCTCGGCCAGCCAGCGCACGAAGATCCCGATATGGTTTCCCGCCAGCCGCCAAGCCACCGCCTCGTTGCCCTCCGCCAGCACGTCCCGTCCCCGTGCGCGCAAGTCCTGCAGGACGTCGTCGTAGTGGAACTCCGCTTTGTCGATGAGGCCGTACCGATCGCCGTCCGTGGCGGAAGGCCCCTCTTCGAATTCCCAGAGCTCGAAGCCCGCGCCGAGGGCGGCAGCCACGGCGCCCATCTCGTCGGACCGCAGCCCTCTCACGAGAACGTCGTCCCGCGTCGCGTCGAGCGCATACGGACGAAGGGCCCGCAGGGCGGTTTCGTACGCGACGGGCTCGAACGCGCCGTCTTGGCCCGGGTCCGCCAAGACGAGCAGCCATTCCGGATCGCTCCCAATCGAAACGCCGCCCTGCAGCCGAGGCGTTTTCGGCAGAACGACGTCGACCCCTGCAAGCACGTAGAATGCGCCGACGTACCTTCCGCTGGTGCCTATCCCCGTCCTCGGCTCAAGGACTTCGGCGGCATCCCACGCATCGCGATGCTTTTCACGCCGGAATACTGAAAGCAGGCCCATCGCAGTCCCTCCCGTTCCACATTCCCCTCCGCCCCGTCGGGCGGCTGCGGGCAGCAGCCTTCACCATCACGGATGCTCGTCGAAGTACCCCGTCTGGCCGCGCACTTGCCACGCGCACACGGCGAGCGCGATGACGAACAGGCCGCTCACCAGCGAGGTGAGGTCGCATGTGCCGTACGAAAGGCTGCTGGCCAGGGCCCATGCCGTCAGCACGGCATCGGCGAACACGATCCAGAAGAAGAGCGTGATCTTGCGCGGGTTCTTCGCGCCGCGGATGCCGAGCGCCCCGATGGCCAGGTTGAGCAGCGCGCCCAAAAAAGCCATCGCGCCCATCTGGGGCGCCACAAGATCGCGGCCGATGGAGCCGAGCAGCGGGATGTCGAGCAGATAGGCGGCCCACAGCATCGAACCCGCCACGAGCTCGACCAGCGCCCAGGCGACCGTGAGCACGCAGAGGCGCCGCAGCCACACCTGCCACGTGGTCATCGGCGCGCCGTCGTCGCCCACCAACGGCTTCGCCGCGGCCTTCACCTGTTCAGACATGGCACCTCCCCGGCCCGTCGCCCCGCACGCGAGCTTCCGGGCAATCCGCGTCCGCGGAACAGGAGCGTGCATCGTGAAAGGCCCCTTGTAGCAACTCCGCGAACGAGCCGCCGCGCATTCGAGCGCCTTTCGCGACGGCGCCGGCGGCTTCGGCAAAAAACGAGCACCCGACGAATGCCGGGTGCTCGCGCTGTCTATGGTGGAGCCTAGGGGGATCGAACCCCTGACCTCATGGCTGCCAGCCATGCGCTCTCCCAGCTGAGCTAAGGCCCCGAAAAAGTGCGAGATTCAGTATAGCGCATGGACGTATCCGGTCAAGAGGTTTTTCTAAAAATTACGATCATCCGGATCATCGCGTGCGTGGGTTGCGTGGGTGCGTGCGGAAAGCTTTCCGCACAGGGTGACGTCGATCCTGGTTTTGGCGTCGACACCTCCGAAATCTGGCAGAAAAACCGAGTTTGGTAAATTTCCGATAAGAATTGCACAGCGTTAAGGGGTGGACGGGAAAGTCGATCTGGGGATTCTTCGGAAGAGCGGATCGGATACCCGATGTTTTCGGCTCCGCGATTTACCAAGCTCGGTTTTTCTGCCAGATCCGGCCCCCGCCCCCGCTGCTGAACCGCCATTGGCATTTTGCAAGCCAACGCGCTGTCATCCTGAGCGAGCGGAGCGGGATCCTTCGACTCCGGCGGCTTGCGCCGCCTTCGCTCAGGATGACAACCTGGCCAGGTGCATGTCAATGCTAGTTTAGCAGCGGACGGCCCTCGCCCCCGCCGCCGAGCAGGAATCGGTATGCCGCCCGCAGTACCCGGCGGTGATCCGGAGCGCACGGCCCTGGCGGATGCACGTCGATCCTAGCTTGACGGCGGATCAAGGACCGAACGCGCCCGGCCAGTCTGAACCTTCGCTTGGCATCGCTTCGTTGAGCATGATTCGGAGATGGCTACAACGGCTGCGGAACGGCTGCCTGGAGGCGGCCGGGGTCAGCCGGAAACGGGAACGCCTCCATCGCATCATCCTGGTCGAACGAGGCGAGTCGAAGCATCTCTGAACCGGCGAGGAATCCGGGAGCGCTTCCCCGCCGCCCGAGCATATCCCGCGCTTCGGCCCCTACCCTTTCGCCTCCTCGTCGCGCTTCCTGAGGATGCACCGGCGGTCGGGCGAGGCGATGCATTGGTTGCAGGACACGCAGCGCACGGAGGCCGAAGGATCCGCTTTCCAGCGGTTGACCAGGCCAGGCTCGCACAGCAGCGGGCGGCTCAAGCCGAAGGCCGCTATGCCGTCCTCGACGGCCATGCGCTCCATGACGTCGAAGCGCCGGTTCCCGCCGGTCAGGATCACCGGAACGTCCACCTCGCCCGCGAGCTTGCGGGCGTACGCCCCGAAGAAGGGCTCGCCGTTGAAATCGCGCGTCTTGCACGCTCGCCAAACGCCGCTCGCCTCGATGGCGTCCGCTCCGCTTCGCACGAACAGCTTCGCCGCTGCAAGGCTGTCCTCCTCGGTCAGGCCGCCCTCGGCCCCGTCGCTGCTGTTCAGCTTCACCAACAGCGGAAACGAAGGGGCCGTCGCGCGGCGCACCGCCTCCACGATCTCGCAGACGATGCGCGCCCTGTTCTCGATCGAGCCCCCGTAGACGTCCGTCCTCCGGTTCATCAAGGGGCTGAGGAACTGGCTGAGCAGGTAGCCATGGGCGGCGTGCAGCTCGACGCCGTCGAAACCGGATGCCTGCGCTCGCCGTGCAGCCTGGGCGAACGCCTCCGTCAGCTCGCGGATGTCGCGCTCTTCGGCCTCGAGGGGCACGATGCCCGTATCGGGCTCCGCAACGGCCGACGGACCGAGGATGCGCGCACTCGGAGGATCGAGCCGCGTCGCCGAACCTCCGTAGACGATCTGGGCCACGATGCGGGCCCCGCGCTCGTGCACGGCATCGACCAGCTCGCGGTAGGCGGGCACGAGCGCGTCATCGTGCATGCCGAGCATATGCGGGTTGGGCTGCTCGTCGGCCACCACGTGAGCGTACCCGGTGATGATGAGGCCCGCCCCTCCTTCGGCCAGCTCCTCGTACACGGCCCGCAGAGCGGGTGTCGGGCGGCCGTCGGCGTCGGCGAGCGCCTCGTAGGTCGCCGCGCGCACGAACCGGTTCTTCGCACGCAGGGACCCGATACTGAATGCTTCGAACAGCTTGTTCACGGTGCTTTGCTCCCTCAATAAGAAACGGCCGCTGGACGCGGCCGTTTCGTTTCGTTTCGCTATTCGGTTTTCTCGGATGCGTAGAACGTCGCTTGATCGAACAGGTCGGCGACCGACTTCCCGTCGACGAAGGGAAGGGCCATGAACTCGCTCACCGTCGGCACCAGCTCGCTCGCGTCGACGTAGTGGCCCTTCTCGTTCAACCGGGTCGTGTCCTGCACGCGCCAGTACCGATCGTTCACGTCGGTAAGGTAGTACGTCGCTCCGCCAACCTCCATGTACACGGAATGCTTCGCGTGCAGGTAGGTTGGAAGCTCGTCGAGGGATACGTCGAGTGCCTCCGCCGCCTTCGTTCCCATAGCGACCCCTTTCGTTCCGGGTTTCCTTGCCGCTTATCATAGCAAGAAGTACGGGTCGTTGCAGCGGGAAAAGCAGATTCCTGCACGCGCGGAGACGCCGGAGCGCGCCGCTAGTTCCGCAGGCTCTCGCGCACTTTGGCAAGCGGCACGAAGGTGATCACGGCGGCGGCGAGGCACATGATGTACACGAGCGCAGACGTGAAGCCCGACACCTCGCCCACATGCACCGCAACGCCGATGAGCGCCCAGAAGAACACGAGCGGCACGGCGATGTCGCGGTAGCGCTTCCTCATGACGTAGCCCAGCACCAGCACGCCCGCCGTGAGCAGCACCACCGAAAGGCCGTTGAAGAACGGCACGCCCCCGTCGAGCGCGCGCGTGATGAGGATGGCCATGTTCGCAAGCGCCGCCACGGTGACCCATGCGGCGTAGATGGAGATGGGCACCCGGCCCCAGCCCGTCTTCGCCGTGCGGCGCACGTTCAGGTACAGCGATGCGAGCACGATCCACTCGGCCACGATGACGATGAACGAAACGCCGACGAGCTCGAAGTGCCACAGCGCCAGCCACAGCACGTTCAGCACGCAGCTGGCCACGAACAGCACCGATGTGGAGGTGAACCGCTTCGGGCGCGTCGGAGCCTCGCGCGTGTACGCAACAAGCCAGGCGATGAGCGCCACGTAGATGAGCGACCAGATGGAGAACACGTAGCCGGCGGGCGTGAACCAGGTGAACACCCCGTACGCGACCGTCGCCGACGTGGTTCCCCCCACTTGGCCGCCTTCGATGATGGCGTTGCCGAGCAGCGTGAGGGCGTAGACGATCCAGATGGTCGCGGTCTCGGCCGTCAGGTAGCCGCCGCGCTCGAGCTTGCGCCCGGTCTTCGTGCTGCGGACGCGCTGCGCGACGCCGGGCGCCGCCGTGGAGCGGTAGACATGGTTGGGCATGATGCACCTCGCTTTCTCTGGAGCGATGATGTCGTTCCTTTTCGTAGGGTGCAGCCCAGTGTAGCGCGACGCCGGGGCGAACCCGTTGACGGGCGCATTGCAGAACCTTATCGCTTCGACGCAGTTCAGAGGCCTGTTCGTCAACGATGACGCATGCGATCGGCAAGGCGCCCGCGGCGCAGGACGAAAGCGCGGCCACGCGGCGCAGGCGCGGCAGGCGGCGGGATTGGCAAGGCGGCGAGGGGGGGGGGCAAGCCGCGGGCAAGGGACCGATCGGAGCGGACAAGGCGCGGCGCGCCGGCGGCGTCAGCCTTGGCGGATGCGCAGGTAATCCCCCGGCTCGAACGGCGCGTCCGATTCGAAGGCGTACCGCTCAGCCGAGCGGTTGGCCAAGGCGACGGGAACGGGAGCCGGAGCCTCATCGGGGCCCTCGGCGTCGGGAAGCCAGGAGAGGTTGCGAACGTGCACCGGCGCGACCGGCCGACGAGGAGACAGCCCCTCGAGCACGTCTCCTTCGCGAAAGCGGTTGTGGCAGACGACGGTCGCGCGCCAGCTTCCCCCGCCCGCCCGCACGCAGGACTCCACGGTGGCGGCGTGAAGGCATTCCTGGGAATAGCCGTCGCGGTCGGGCGACTGGTCGGCCTGGCCGTAGTAGAATCCCGTCCCGTACGGCCGATGGGACACCGCGAGCAGCTCCGAGGCGACGTCCGCGGGGTCGGCGCCGTCGAGCACGGCGCGGTAGGCGTGCACGACCGTGGCCACGTAGAACGCCTTCTTGTTGCGCCCTTCGATCTTGAACGAATCGACGCCCGCCGCGGCCAAGTCGTCAAGGTGGGCGAGCATGTTCAGGTCCTGCGCGTTCATGACGTACGCGCCGCGCGCATCCTCCTCGATGGGGAGGAATTCTCCAGGACGCTGCTCTTCGACCAGCGCGTAGCTCCAGCGGCACGGCTGGGCGCAGTGGCCTTTGCTGCCCGAGCGGCCCGCCATGGCTGAGCTCAGAAGGCAACGGCCCGATACGGCCACGCACATGGAACCGTGCACGAACGCCTCTATCTCAAGGCCGGCCGGCGCAGCGTCGCGCATCCGCGCGATGTCCTGCACGATCATCTCGCGGGCGCAGACAACGCGGCTCGCTCCCAGCTCGTGCCACATGCGCGCTGCCTCGGCGTTCATGACCGAAGCCTGCGTGCTCACGTGCAGCGCGACATCGGGCGCGAAGCGCCGGGCGATCGAGAGCGCGCCAAGGTCGCTCACGATGAAGGCATCGACGCCCGCCGCCGCCATGGCCTCGCAGAACGCGGGCAGCGCGGCGATGTCGTCGGCGTCCATGAGCACGTTGAGCGCCGCGTACGCGCGCACGCCTGCGGCATGGGCGTGCGCCACGGCGTCGGGAACGTCGTCGAGCGCGAAGTTCTGCGCGCGCTGCCGCATGCCGAACCGGTCGGCAGCCAGGTACACCGCGTCCGCGCCGTAGCGGACGGCGGCTTCCAGCTGCGCGCGGCCTCCGGCCGGCGCAAGGAGCTCTGGTTTGGATGATCGTGCCTGCATGCCGGCTATTCTAGCGTGAGCGCGCGAAGACCGCCACCGCGGCCCTCCGGCCGGCGGGCCCCAACGCCCGCGAAGGGCTCCGCCGGACGCGCGCGGCAGCGCGCGGGCCGAGGGCCGGCGCAATCCTGGACAGGCCGGCCGGAAGGCCCTCGGGCAGCGCGCACGTCCGGCTCAGGAGGGCCTACCCTTCGTAGCTCACGCGCGCGCCCTGCGGCGTGTCCTCGATGACGAATCCCAGGCCGCACAGGCCGTCGCGCACGGCATCGGCGCGCCCCCAATCCTTGGCGGCGCGCGCATCGGCGCGGGCGGCCAGGAGCGCGTCCACGGCCTCGGCCGCATCCGACCCGTCGTAGCCGGCGATGTCGGCCGCCAGCGTGATCACCTCGGGCGGAAGCGCCTGCGCCGGGCACGAGCCGGCTCCCGCCGCGACGTCGATGCCGAACACGCCCATGAGCTCGACGACGAGATCCCGCACGCCCTCGACCGCAGCCGCATCCTCGCGCGACAGCACCCCGTCGGCCGTCCTGCCGTTCACGTCGGCGATGAGCTCGAACACCTCGCCGAGCGCCTTGCACGTGTTGAAGTCGTCGTCCATTGCCAGGACGAACGCGTCTTTCGCCTGCTCGGCACGAGCGGCGAGCGAAGCCGCGTCGAGCGTCGAGGGCACGTCCTGCACGTTCGCCAGCAGCCAGTCCAGGTTCTTCACGGCGTTCCCGATGCGGCACAGCGCGGCCCCCGCCTCCGTCAGCCGGTCGCTGGAGAAGTCGAGGGGGCTTCGATAGTGCGTCTGCAGCATGAGGAAGCGCAGCACGGCCGGCTCGGTCGTTTCCAGCACGTCGTGCAGCAGCATGAAGTTGCCCAGCGACTTGCTCATCTTCTCGGAGTTCACCTGCAGCATGCCCGCATGCATCCAGTAGTTCGCGAACGTGCACCCGCAGGCCGCCTCGCTCTGCGCGCGCTCGTTCTCATGGTGCGGGAACACCAGGTCGCCGCCGCCGCCGTGGATGTCGAACGGCAGCCCCAAGTACTTGCGGGACATGGCCGAGCATTCGATGTGCCAGCCCGGGCGCCCCGGGCCCCAGGGCGATTCCCATGAGGGCTCGCCGGGCTTGGCGGCCTTCCACAGCGCGAAATCGAGCGGGTCGCGCTTGCGGTCCTCCACGCCCTTCCCGTCGGCGCGCAGCTCGCGGTGGCCGCTTTCCATCTCGTCCACGTTGCGGCCCGACAGCTCGCCGTAGGCGGGATACGAGCGCACGCTGAAGTACACGTCGCCGTCCACCTCGTAGGCGTGCCCGCCGTCGATGAGCTGCTGAACCAGCTCCAGCATGGCCGGGATCTCCTCGGTGGCCTTCGGGCGGATGTCGGGGTCGAGCACGCCCGCCGCGCGCATGTCGTCGATGAACGCCTGGGTGAACTCGGCCGCCACGTCGGCCGCAGGGCGGCCCTGCTCGTTCGCCTTCGCGATGATCTTGTCGTCCACGTCGGTGACGTTCTGGACGAACGTGACGTCGTAGCCGCGCCACATGAGGTAGCGGCGGATCACGTCGAAGCTGATGAACGTGCGTGCATTGCCGATGTGGATGCGGTTGTACACGGTCGGCCCGCATACGTACATGCCCACTTTGCCGGGCTCGCGCGTTTCAAGGTCCGTCTTTGCGCGCGTCTTGGTATCGTACAGTCTGATCATGGTCGTGTCCCTCCGGTGGTCAAGCTCTCGCGTCGTGCCCGTCGTCGCGCCCCAGGCGCAGCCTCGAGCGACATCGGCACAGCAGGCAGACCGCGGTGGCCGAAATGCCCTCTTCGCGGCCTTCGAACCCCAGCCATTCGGTGGTGGTCGCCTTCACGCCCACGTTGTCCGGGGATATGCCCATGGCCCGCGCGAGGTTCTCGCGCATGGCGTCACGGTAGGGCGCGAGCTTGGGAGCCTGCGCGGCCACCACCGAGTCCACGTCGAGGATGTCGTAGCCGGCCTCGCGCACCTTCTCGGCCACGGCAGCGAGAAGCTTCAGGGAGTCGATGCCCCGGTAGGCCGGATCGGTGTCGGGGAAGAGCTTCCCGATGTCGCCGCCGCGGATGCCGCCCAGAAGCGCATCGGCGACGGCGTGCGCCAGAACATCGGCGTCCGAGTGCCCCAGCAGGCCCCGCTCATGCGGGACGTCCACTCCGCCCAGCATCAGCTTGCGGCCCTCGGCCAGCGCGTGCACGTCGTAGCCCTGCCCTATGCGCAGGTCCGCAGGATTGAAAACCTGCACGGAGTCATCCTGAGCGGAGCGACCGAAGGAAGCGGAGTCGAAGGATTCCGCGCGGCCGTCAGGCTGGAGTGTTTCTGGTTGGCTCCGCACGGGATCCTTCGACTCCGCGCTGCGCGCTGCGCTCAGGATGACGTCGTGCTTCGGTTCGCGCGCGCCGCCCATAGGGCCGTCTTGAGCGCTCATTCTTCCGAGCCTTTCGCGAACATGGTCCGGACGGCGGCCGCCAGCATGAGGTAGTCCTCAGGCACCGTGAGCTTGATGTTGTCGCGCTTGCCCTCCACCACAAGCACGCGCCCGCCCAGCCGTTCGATGAGCGACGAGTCGTCGGTGCCCACGAAGCCGTCCGAAAGCGCCGAGGCGTGGGCGCGGCGGTAGATGCCGGCGCGGAACACCTGGGGCGTCTGCGCGTTCCAGAAGACGCTGCGATCGGGCGTGCCCACGATCACGCCGTTCTCCACCACCTTGAGCGTGTCCACGGCCGGATGGGCCACCACGGCCCCGTCGCAGTCGATGTTGCCCTTGAGCGTGGCGATGGCATGGGCGACGAGGTCGGGGGAGATGAGCGGCCGGGCGCCGTCGTGCAGCACCACGTACTCGTATTCCTCGGGGACGAATTCAAGGCCGGAGAAAGCCGATTCCTGCCGGCTCGGCCCCGAAGGCGCCATCACCACCGGCGTGACGAACGGGAAGGGGTCGATGGCCCGCTTGAGGTACTCGGCCTGGCGGTCCTCCGGGCACACGATGACGATGAGCCCGATGTCCCCCACCGCGTCGAACGCCTCGGCGGACCAGGAGAGGATGGGCTTGCCGGCGATCTCGACGAGCTGCTTGCCGCCCTCCTTGCCGAACCGCTCGCCCGTGCCCCCGGCCAGGATGATGGCGGCCGTCTGGGGCCGCTTGTCCACCTCTCCCTTCAAGCCTCCGAGCGCCTGGGAAAACGCATCGAAATCGAGATCGTCCATCGCAAGCTCAGGAGCGCCCAGCACCTCGGGCGAGAACACGGGATCGATGGTTTTTGACATGGCTTCCCCTCACAGGCAGTTCCAACCCCACAGGTCTGGCAAAAAACAGCGAGAGCCGCCGAAGTGCTCGAAGCAGGTCCGTTTCGCGATCGGCGGACGGGTCCGGGTCTCCGGCCTTCGTCCGCCCTCCCGCCATGCGCCCGGACGGCGTTCCCTGCGCGGCTTGCCGGACAGGGCTGCGGGACAAGCAAAACGAGATCGAGCACCTCGACGCCTCGCAACGTCAAGCGGTTCCGCCGGCCGTGCGGCCGGCGGAACGAAAAGCTAGTCGGCTGCGCCGCCCGACATCGACCCGCCGCCGCGCACGCCGGCATGGCCCAGGTCGTAGTTGGTCAGCAGCAGTTCCGCCTCCCGTGCTATGCTATCACGTTTTCTCGGTGCGGGGATAGAGCCTGAGCCCGGCGCGAACACCAATTCCCCGTCCTTCGCATCCACGTCGATCACCGATCCGCTCGTCCACGTGCCCTCGAGGATCTCCTCGGACAGCGGGTCCTCCAGCAGGCGCTGGATGGCGCGGCGCAGGGGACGCGCGCCGAACGTGGCGTCGGTTCCCTCTTTCGCGATGAGCTTGCATGCCGCCTCGGTCAGGTTGATGGACATGTTCTGCTCGATCAAACGCTCGCGCAAGTCGGCCACCATGAGCTCGACGATTTTCGCGATCTGCTCGTCGTTCAAGGACTTGAACACGATGATCTCGTCGATGCGGTTCAGGAACTCGGGCCTGAACAGCTTCTTCATCTCGGCCATGACGCGGCTCTTGATCTCCTTGTCAGACAGCCCCGCGTGCTCCTCGGTGGAGAAGCCCAGCGTGGTGGGCTGCGCGATCTCGCGCGCGCCCACGTTCGACGTCATGATGATGACCGTGTTGCGGAAGTCCACCGTGCGGCCCTGCGCATCCGTCAAGCGGCCCTCCTCCAGGATCTGGAGCAGGATGTTGAACACGTCGGGGTGCGCCTTCTCGATCTCGTCGAACAGCACCACCGAGTAGGGGCGCTGGCGCACGGCCTTCGTCAGCTGGCCGCCCTCGTCGAAGCCCACGTAGCCCGGAGGCGAGCCCACCAGGCGGCTCACGCTGTGCTTCTCCATGTACTCCGACATATCGAAGGACAAAAGCGCGTCTTCGGAGTTGAACAGGAACTCGGCCAGCGCCTTCGAGAGCTCCGTCTTGCCCACGCCCGAGGGGCCCAAAAAGATGAACGAGCCGGCGGGGCGCTTCGGGTCCTTGAGGCCGCTGCGCGAGCGGCGGATGGCTTTCGACAGCGCCGTGACGGCCTCTTCCTGGCCGATCACGCGCTCGTGCAGCACGGCCTCCATGCGCAGCAGCTTCTCGGTCTCGGCCTCGGTGAGGTTGTTCACGGGCACGCCCGTGGTCATGGACACCACGTCGGCGATGTCCTCCACCGTCACCTGGTGGATGGACTTCTGGGCGTCCTCCTCCCACTGCTTCTCGGCCTCTTCGCGCTTTCGCTTGAGCTCAGATTCCTGGTCGCGCAGCTGAGCGGCGCGCTCGAAGTCCTGCGCCGCGATGGCGCTGTCCTTCTCACCGCGCAGACGGCGCAGCTCGTCGTCGAGCTCGCGCAGCTCCTTCGGCAGCGTCATGTTGCGGATGCGCATGCGCGC
>CAUEBO010000055.1 GCA_958454405.1 uncultured Eggerthellaceae bacterium
GTGAAGAACTGGCCGAGCGCCGTGAACCCGAAGCCCAGCAGGAAGAACGCGAAGCTCACGCCCACGACGAAGCACAGCGTGTTCACCAGCACCTTCATGCGCGGATACTCGATGGTGCCATCGTCGCGCGTCTTCGCCGCTCCGCCGGCCAAATATCCCACGTACAGCGGGATGAGCGGCAGCACGCACGGCGAGAAGAAACTCAGCAGCCCTTGGACGAACACGGCGAGCGCGGGTACGCTCGTCTCGAGGGAGAATCCCATGGCGGCCTCCTAGCAGGTCGCGAAACGGATATATCGAAGCCTTGGAGCAGTGCCGACGGCTACGCTCCGCCGAAGATGCGGGCGTCGATGCTGGACACGGTCGTCTGCGCCAGACGGTCGCGGCACTGCTCGTCAAGATCGGAGAAGACGTCGTCCATGATGTCCGCCATGCCCGAGGCCACCAGGCACTCCATGTCGGCATCGCCGCTGTGCCATGACGACTGCACGAACCGCGTCCCAAGGGCGTCGGCCACCTGCCGCAGATCGGTCTTCGCGGGATCCGCCGCGAACCGGTAGCCGCCGACGCTCCCCTCGCGCGTGTCCACGAGGCCCGCGCGCTTGAGCGGCGCCATCACCTTGCGCACCCGTGCCGCGTTCGTGCAGATGTTCTCGGCCAACGCCTCGCTCGACACGACGTCGGCCTTGTGGTTCAGGTACACCAGCGCGTGCACCGCTACGACGAAGTCGCTGTTCATGGTCCATCCGTTCCCTTCGCAAGCGCAGACCCGCGCATCGGCGCGGCGCAGGATACGCCTTCAAGCCGTGCGGCCGCCGCCCAGGGCTCTCTGCGCATTCTGGAGCCCATAACTGTACTTTTCCTTTATACAGTATTTTCTGTACCGACGCCAGATACAGTTAGCGCATCGACAGGATATCCACGAACGGGCTGCGCCGAACCGGACCCTGCCCTTCCAGCAGCTAGCGCTTCAGACTGGAGAGGATGGCCGGCCGAGCCGGCGGGTTCGGCAAATGGATGAGGCGCGGTTCGAAGTCGAACAGCTCTTCAGTGGAAACCACCGAGTCCACCACGAGGCAGTCCTTCAGGCAGGCATCGGCGCACAGGTTGCACTGCACGCAATCGGCTGCGGAGAACTCCAGGAAGCTGCCCTCCCCTTCTTCAGGCTCGACATCGCTTTTCGCAAGGGCGCCTGTCGGGCAGAACACCGTGCACATGCCGCAGGAGCTGCACGCCTCGGCATCGATGCGGACGGTGCCGAACAGGCGCGTGTCGACCTCGGGCGCCACCGAAGGCCCCAAACGGTCCATGGCGTCGAGCACGCGCATGCGCCGCTCGGGATTGAACTGGGGCAACGTACCCGAATCAGACATGCGCAGCCGCTCGCGCAGCGTGGGCGCGCCCTCTTTCTCGTTTTTGAACGCAACCACCTCGACGGTCTTCTCGGCCGCGTCCCTCGCGCGCGACTGCGCCTGCGCGAAAAACCCGCGGCGCGACGCGCCGAGCAGGCTGCGCTTGTCTTCCAGCAGGATCTCGTCGGGGAACTTCGACGCGCGGAGCACGCGGACGTCGCAGCCCTGCGCGGCCATGAGGTCGTGCGCGGAAGCCACCGTGGCGTCGATGCCCGGCACGTTCGCCCGGAACCGGCACGTCTCGCACGTGCCGTCGACCAGCATGATGTCCCTCACGCCACGTGCCGCCAAACCCACCAGCACGCTCTCCTCCATGCGCGCGAGGCAGGGCACCTCGGCGAACTTCGCCGGATCGCCCAGGTGCTTCGACGCTATGCGCGCGCATGCGAACACGGCGGGGCCGCCCGCGGCCGTCACGGACGACACGATGGCGGACGAAAGGTCCTCGTCCAAAGGCTCGAGGGGGATGAGCGCCTCGGTGGGGCACACCGTCGTGCAGGCCCCGCACGCCACGCATTGCTCCGAATCGAGGGACAGCACGTTGTTTTCCGCGCGCACGGCCTTCGTCGGGCAGGCCTCCGAGCACTTCCGGCACGATGCATGGCGGTTGCGCACGGCGACGCAGCGGTCCTCGGCAAGATAGACCGCCTTGCTTCCCAGCGCTTCGGCAACTTCTACCAGGTCAATGAGATTCGGCATCCGCTTTTTGCCCCGTCTTCCCGTCTTCGCATGTCCCCTGCGCGGATCGCGCCCCGCGCAGCCCTACTTCTCGAGGAACGTCTCCTCGATCGAACGCAGCTCCTCCGGCGTGTTCGCGTTGATGAAGCAGCCCCCCATGGGCTCCGCCTCGAGCACGCGATCCTGGGAGAACTCGCACACGTCCACGTCGGAGAAGAACGCCTGAGCGCGCTTCTCGCCCCGCTCGAGCGCCGCCTTGACGGCCGGCAGGCATCCGGCGCGCCGGTACAGCGCATGGAACGGCTCGAACCCGTGCTTGTTCGAGGGCACCACCACGTCGGCGCCCGACTCGTTCATCGCCAGCGATTCGGCCACCACGAGCGAGGCGCTGGCGAACACCATGTCGCACGCCACCACGGCCACGTACGGGTTGCGCGCCGCCAGCAGCGCCGTGTACAGCCCGGGCAGCGCGCCGCGCAGGTTGAAGGCGTCGCGCACGAGCCGGATGTCGTACTGCGGGTACTGGCTCAGCAAAAACTCCAGGTTGTCCGGCTCGTTCGTGGTGATGACCAGCTCGTCGGCCACCGGGCCCACCCGCTCGACCAGCCGGCAGATGAGCGGGCGGCCCGCGAAGGGCACCGTCGCCTTGCTCTGCCCCATCCTCCGGCTCTCCCCGCCCGCCTGGATGACCACCGTCACGCGCGGGCGGGCGAACCGCTCTTCCACGAAATCGGCCAGCGCGCAGACGTCGTCCAGCCCGAAGGCCGGGATGCCGTAGCGCTCTGCGGCGCGGCGGGCTTCTTCGATGTCGGTGACCACGGCCACCGTGTCGGCCGTGGGAAGCTTGTTCGAGATGTCGGCGTGATCGGGATGCTGGGTCGCGAAATGCATCCCGTGCGCAGCATCCGCCGAAGGCGCGCATTCGGGCCGCCCCGCCGCGGACGACGGCGCCGCAGGATCCGCAGCCCCGGCGACCGCCGGAATCTCGCCGCGCGTGAACTGCGTGAAGTCGGTGCCGAGCGGCCACCCCTTGCAGGCGCCCTCCGCGAACACGGAAGCCACGCGGGCGTCCGCCTCGTTGGCCGCGCGCATGATCTCGACGGTGGGCAGGCCGCTTTTCCGATAGCCCTCCACCACGACGATGTCGTGGCCGGGCATGCCGCGCACGATGTCCGCGCACTCCAGCTCGCCTTCCACCGTCTTGATGCAGGCCATCTGCCCCGGGGCGGCGATGACGGTCTCGCTGGCGCCCGCTGCGCGGTGCCGGTACGAGTCCTTGCCCGGGTAGTCGATGTCGAACCCCACATGGCTGTGGTGCTTGACGCTGCCCACGTCAAGGCCTCGCCCGACGAGCTCGGCGATGAGCCGCTCGATGAGCGTCGTCTTGCCTGAGTTGTGACGGCCGACGATGGCGAGGGCCGGGCTGGGGATGTTGATCATTGCTCCACTCGTCCTTTCGGCGCACAGTATAGCATGACGCTTGAAGGGGCCTGCCGAGGGCGGGGAACTATCTCGAACGGCAGCGGGGCGAAACTTCCGAAAGCAAGTCGACGTCGGTCGAACGTCGGTCACCGAAAAAAATTGTTGTGATTTCGTGGAGATGGTTATATAATGAACCCTGGTTTTACGGAGTTTCAATACTTCGGTAAAGAAAGGGGTTCTGTTTTTTGGAGGGGGCAGGACCCTTTTTCTTTCGAGAAAGAACGGGCCGGGCGCAGGGGCGTCCGGCCCGTTTTCATGTTCCGGATTCACCGGCGAGCCAGGGGACCGCACGCAGGCCGTTCCAGGCAGCCAAAGCCGCGTCCCATCGAGCGGCGGCGAATCCAGAGGCGAACCCAAGGGTGAATCCCAGCGGCGGGCGAATCCGGAAGGTGACAGAAAACACGGTCGAATGTGCAATCGCGGGCCGCAGAACCGATCACGGAAGTTTCGCGACCAGGCATTATGCGCGGCCGCGATGCGCGAAGGGTCCGAATCGGCCTCGAAAACTGCACATTCGACCGTGTTTTCTGTCACCTTCCGGATCCAAGAGCCCGAACGCTGCGGACCCTCGTTCAAAGCGGCCTCGGAACGGACCGGCTCCGTCAGGCGCTCACAGCGGCCGTCGCGCCTCGATGGCGCGGCCGAGCGTGACCTCGTCGGCGAACTCGAGGTCGCCGCCGACGGGCAGGCCGCTGGCCGGGCGCGTGACCCGGATGCCGAGCGGCTTGATGAGGCGCGCCAGATACGCCGCCGTCGTCTCGCCCTCCACGTTGGGATTCGTGGCGAGCACGACCTCCTGGACGTCCTCCGAGGACAGGCGCCTCATGAGCTCGGCGATGCGCAGGCTGTCCGGGCCGACCCCCTCCATGGGCGAGAGTTCGCCGCCCAGGACGTGGTACACGCCCGAATACACGGCCGTGCGCTCGATGGGCGGTATGTCGCGCGGCTCGCCGACCACGCAGATGGAAGTGGTGTCGCGCTTGGACGACTGGCATATCTCGCACAGATCGTCCTCCGCGTAATTGAAGCAGCGCGAGCAGAACCGCACGCTCTCCTTCACTTCGGCGATGGCCTCGGACAGACGCAGCGCCGTCGCCTTGTCGGCATTGAGTATCCAGTAGGCTATCCGCTGCGCGGATTTGGGCCCGATGCCGGGAAGGCGCTCCAGTTCGTCGAGGAGCTTCTGGATGGACGGCGCTGCGTGCATGTTCGGACGTCCCGCGCCTACATCAGGCCCGGGATGTTCAGGCCGCCGGTCACGGCGTTCAGTCGATCGGAGCTGGCTTCGGAAACGCCGCGCAGCGCTTCGTTGACGGCGGCCAGCACCGTGTCCTCCAGCATCTCGACGTCTTCGGGGTCGACCGCTTCGGGATCGATGGTGATGCTCTTCACGGCCATGTCGCCGGTTGCGACGACCTTGACCATGCCGCCGCCCGCCGTGGCCTCAAACTCCATGTCTTTGATCTCGTCCTGGGCCTTGGCCAGGTCGGCCTGCATCTTCTGGGCCTGCTTCATCATGGCGTTCATGTTGCCCATGCCACCGCCGCCTCCGGGAAATCCGCCTCGCTTCGACATCGTCGTCTCCTATCTGGTCTTCGCTTGTCGATTGCCGCTCGCATGTCGCGGCCGTTTTCTTCGCGCGCTATTCTCTCACTTCTTCGACGATCACGCCATGGCCGAAACCGGCCGTCAGGATGGCCTGCAATTCGTCGGGCGACTGCGCAGGCGCAGCGGCCGACGGCGCGGACGCAGCCGCATCGGCGGGGGCCGGCGAACGCCCGCCTGGATCGGGCGGCAGGCTGGCGCCCGCGCTCGACGAGGATTCCGGCGCCGCGGAAGGCCGCGGCGGTGAGCCTGCAGCTTCGCGGGCATCGGCCCGGGCGCCGGAAGGAGCCGGGGCCTCCCGGCCGCCCGGCGAAGCGACGGCGCCGTAGTCGTCGTAGGGCACGACCTCGTCGTCGTAGGGCGGCAGGTCGTATGCGTCGAGAGGCGTCGGATCGGGGTCGGGCGGCGCAGCCGGGGACGGAGCCGCGACGGGCGCGCTTGCGGGAGCCGACGCCGCGACGGGCGCAGGTGCGGCGGCCGCGCGGGCAGATGGGGCCGACGAGGGCGCAGTCGTCGTTGCGGCGGGAACCGCAGGCTGCGGCGAAGGAGCGGCCTGCACGGCGGGAGCGGAGGACGGCGCGGCGGCCGGAACTGCAACGGGCGCTGCAGGTGCCGCCGCAGCAGGCGCCGCAGGCGAAGCCGATCCGCTCTGCGCGTACGCGAACGGCAGCGCCGCTCCCGACGCCTGCACGAGAGCGGCCGACACGGCGTCCTGCACGTCGGGCTTCTGCACGGCTTTGTAAGCGAAGGCGTTCTCGGCGGGGAACTCTATCACGAACAGCGATTTCGCCTCGTCGTAGACAGCCTTCGTATTGAGGAACAGCACGCCGTACGCCGCCTTGTTCTTCTTGAGCGCGGCGAGCGCGGACTGCCATATGCGCTGCAGGGCCGCCGGGTTCTGCAGGCTGGCGGCGAGCTCTGCGGAAGGCGCCGTGGGCGCGGCCTGCGCGGCGGCAGGCTGGGATGGAGCAGGAGCGCTCGCCTGCTGCACCGGAGCGGCCGCAGGCTGCGCGGCCGCCTGCGGCGTGCGCGCGCTCGCCGCAGGTTGGCCCCCAGCGAAGGCCCCCGCCGCAGGTTGCTCTTGCCCACCCGCAGGTCCGCCAACGTCAGCGAGGCGCGCCCCGGTGCCCGAGGTCGTGGGGATGGCGGAGGCGCCGCGTGCTTCGGTACGCGAGCCTTCGTCAGCGGCCGCAGATCGGGTGCCGAGACGCGCCGCAGCGTCGGCAACTCCGCCGTTCGGCAGAACGGCGGCCTGAGCGTTCGGCAGAACGGCGGCCGTCACGTGCGCGACGGCGGAATGCCCGCTCTCAAGCGCTTCCACGCGCTCAGCCAGCGACTCCAGCGTCAGATCGGAATCGGGGCGGACCATGCGCGTGAGCGCGATCTCGAACGACAGGCGCGGGTTCGTGGACGTCTTCAACTCGGCGGACAAGTCGCCCAGCACCCCCAGCAGCCGCGCCAGCCGATCGGGCCCGAACAGCGGCAGCTCGCTGGCCAGTTCGCGGCGCTCGGTCTCCCCCACCTCGAGGGCGACGTCCGCGCCGGCCAGCGACATCACGTACATGTTGCGCATGTGCTCGGCCAAGTCGCGCGTGAACTGCGCCAGGTCGGCGCCCGTCTCCACGTAGTCGGCCGTCCAGCGGAAGCACGCCGCCACGTCGCGCGTGCCGACGGCGCGCACGATCTCGGCCAGGTCGTTCGAATCGACGCCGCCCAGCAGCCGTTCGGCCACCTCCAGCGTCACCTTGCCCTCGCCGAACGCGATGAGCTGTTCGAGCGAGGTGAGCGCGTTGCGCATGCCGCCTTCCGCCCGATGCGCGATGAGGTCGAGCGCCTCGCCCTCGAATTCCACGTCTTCGGACACGCAGATGGCACCCAGGCGCGACACGATGGACTCCGCCGAGATGCGGCGGAAATCGAAGCGCTGGCAGCGCGAGTGGATGGTCTCGGGAACTTTCTGCGGATCGGTGGTGGCCAGGATGAACACCACGTGGCTCGGCGGCTCCTCAAGCGTTTTCAGCAGCGCGTTGAACGCCGCCGTGGACAGCATGTGGACCTCGTCGATGATGTAGACCTTGTAGCGTCCGCGCGTGGGAGCGAACTGCACGCGCCCGATGATCTCCTCGCGCACGTTCTCCACGCCGGTGCGGCTCGCCGCGTCAAGCTCGTAGACGTCGGGGTGCTCGCCGTTGGCGATCATCACGCAGTCGTCGCAGGTTCCGTCCGGCTCGGATGTGGGACCGTGTTCGCACAGAAGGGCTTTCGCCAGCAGGCGCGCGGTGGTGGTCTTGCCGGTGCCGCGCGGGCCCGTGAACAGGTAGGCGTGGCTTACCTTGTCCTGCTCGATTGCGTTCTTGATCGTGCGCTCGATATGCTCCTGGCCGACGACGTCTTCGAATATCTGCGGCCGGTATTTTCTGTACAGTGCCTCTGCCATCGTATGAGCTCGCTATCTCGGGTCGCTTTCGTACCTTCACATGATACCGCCTCGCGCGGCCGCGCGCGAGGAGCGTGCGCTACTCGGCGTCGGTGTTCGCTTTCGCGTGCGCGCCGCGCTTCTCGGCGGGAAGCTCCGCATCCTCGTCCGAGCCGGCGCGCTTGTTCTTGCGCGCGCTCATGGCGGCCTTGATCGCGCCGATGAACGCCGGCGCAACGGAAACGGCCACGATGCCCAGCACGATGATCTCGAAGTGGTCCTGCACGAACGGGATGCCGCCGAAGAAGTAGCCCACCAGCACGAACAGGCTCACCCACGAAATGCCGCCGATGCAGTTGAACAGCGTGAACTTGCCAAAGTTCATATGGCCCGTGCCGGCGATGAACGGAGCGAACGTGCGGAAGAACGGCATGAAGCGCGTGATGACGATGGTGAGCCCGCCGTACTTCGCGAAGAAATGGTCGAGCTTCGCCATGCGCTCGGGCGTGAGCGCCTTCACCTTGCCGGAGTCGATGATGCGCGCGCCGAAGAACCGCGCGATCCAGTAGTTCGACGTGTTGCCGAGTATGGCCGCCACGTAGAAGACGATGAGCGTGGCCCATACGTTCAGCCCGCCTCCGTCAGCCGAGAACACGCCTGCCGCGAACAGCAGCGAATCGCCCGGCAAAAACGGGAAGAACACAAGGCCCGTCTCCACGAACACGATGAGGAACAGCGGCGAGTACACCCAGAGAGGGCCCAGCGCGATAATCCAGCCGGCAATCGCCCCGCGCGGATCGCTGAGCAGATTGACGAAGAAGTTGATGATGTCCATACGCGCCCCTCGAATACCGCAGGTTGGCCGCCCGCAGGTCTGGCAATGTCAGCGAGAAGGGCCGTGGTGCCGGAGATTGCCCCGCCGCGCGGCCGAGCGTACTTCGGTACGCGAGGGTAAGCGCACAAGGGGCAAGATTCGGTGCCACGGCCCTTCGCAGCGTCGAGCTGTTCTGCCGGCCGTAGGCCGACAGAACAAAGTATCCCGGATAGGCAGGGGCGCTCGCCAGCGGTCCCTTATGGCTGCTTCCTTCCGGACCTGACCAGGTTCGGAACATGGCGCCGCCCCGGCCCATCCGAGATACTCCAAACGACAACCGTTTCAGTATAAGGGAAGCGTAAAAACCGGTCGAACCCCAGCGCCCTGAAGCAACCAAAAGCACACAGACCCATGACGCGCCGTTACCGTGGTCTTGTTAAGCGTCGAAAGAACGAATGCGATGGAAGCGACCGGGCAAATCAAGCGTCGGCCCGCAGCGGAGCAACGCTATGGTAAACCGCTGATGACCGAAAACGCGGTCGAGTGTGCGGTTTTTGCGGCCGAGGGACGCCCCATGCGGGCCTCGGCCGTGCATAATGCCTGTTCGCGAAATTCGCTCGCCCGATTTTGCGCTCGGCGATTGCGCATTCGACCGTGTTTTTTGTCCATCTGCCAGCCAGCGCAGAAAAAGAGCGGGCAGAAAACGAGCTTGCGAAGAAAGCTCGGGCAGCCTTGCCAATCCAGCGAGAATGTGCGTATACTAGGCCCGCACGACCGAAACCGTTGAAGTGGAAGTAACGTCTGCGGTGCACGCACAGAGAGCCCGGGAAGCTGAGAGCCGGACCGAACGCAAGCAGGCAAATGGCCCACCGAGGGCGCGGGGAACAGCCGAGAGGCCCAGTATTCCGCGACGCGAGCGCACGTTACGCGCAGGGGTATGCTGGTACTCCGCAAAGGGCACGGCGTTTTGCCGTGAATCAAGGTGGCACCGCGAGCTTGCTGCAAGCCCGTCCTTGACTGGAAACCAAGTCGAGGGCGGGCTTTTCCTTTGCCCGCCTCCGGGACAGGAGGCTTGCGCATGCGCTATCCATCACTCGACGAAGCGAAACGGCTCGCCGCTTCCGGCGGCCGTCGCCGCGCCCCCCTGGCGCGCGGGCTTCTGGCCGACATCCGCACGCCCATCGAGGCGCTGACGGCGGCAGCCCGCGCATCGCAGCCCGCGTTCGGGGCGCAGTTCCACCCCGAGTCCATCCTCGTGCGCGAGGGCGCCGCCATGGTGCGCGCCCTCCTGGCGCTTTCAACACGATCAAACGCATCTGACGCGAAAGGAAGCACGGCATGATACAGGAAGCCATATTCAAGCTGGTGGACAAGCAGGACCTCACGTTCGACGAGGCGTACGCCGTCATCAACGAGGTCATGAGCGGCCAGACCACCGAAGTTCAGACCGCGGCGTTTTTGGCGGCGCTGTCCACGAAGAGCACCAAGGCCGAGACGATCGAGGAGATAGCGGGCTGCGCCGAGGGCATGCGGGCGCACGCCACGAAGGTGGACTACCCGCACCCGGTGCTGGAGATCGTGGGCACGGGCGGCGACCGTGCGGGCAGCTTCAACATCTCCACGACCGCGGCGTTCGTCATCGCAGCCGGCGGCGTGAAGGTGGCCAAGCACGGCAACCGCGCGGCCTCGAGCAAGTGCGGCACAGCCGACTGCCAGGAGGCGCTCGGCGCGAACATCCACCAGGATCCGGCGCTCGCCTGCCGCCTGTTGGACCAGGTTGGCATGTGCTTCTTCTTCGCGCAGGGCTACCATTCCGCCATGAAGTACGTCGGACCCATCCGCAAGGAGCTGGGCATCCGCACGGTGTTCAACATCCTCGGCCCGCTGACGAACCCGGCCAGCCCCCGCTACATGGTGCTGGGCGTGTACGACGGGCTGCTGGTGGAGCCGCTTGCGCGCGTGCTGGCCAGCCTCGGCGTGAGCGACGGCATGGTGGTGTTCGGCCAGGACGTGCTCGACGAGCTGTCGTGCGCCTGCCCCACGAACGTCTGCGAATTCCACGGGCAGGACTTCCGCTCCTACACGGTGGCTCCCGAGGACTTCGGCATGGAGCGCTGCACGAAACAGGACCTGGAAGGGGGCGCGCCCGAGGAGAACGCCCGGATCACCCGCGCCATCCTGAGAGGCGACGACCGCGGCTGCCGGCGCGACACCGTGCTGCTGAACGCGGGCGCCGGCCTGTACGTGGCGGGCGCGGCGCCATCGCTCGCCGAGGGTGTGGCTCTGGCGGCGGAGCTCATCGACAGCGGGAAGGCGCTCGCGACGATGGAGGCGTACGTTGCGGAAAGCAACGAAGCGGCGTCCGGAAACGCAACCGATGCCGCACGCGCAGGATCCGCCGCGAACGCAGGAGCAGTCGACGTCGAGGCGCGTGCGAACGGCAAGACGGCATGCGAGGGCGGCTCGGACGCCGAAGGAAAGGAGCGCGCATGATCCTGGACGAGCTGGCGAACCACGCGCGTGAGCGTGTCGCACGCGCGCAAGAAGCACATCCTTTGGAGGAGATCGCCGAACGGGCCCGCGCCCTGCCGACGGCAGGCCGGGCGTTCGAGGCGGCGCTGGGCCGTCCCGGCCTCTCGTTCATCTGCGAAGTGAAGAGGGCCTCGCCTTCCAAAGGCATCATCGCCGAAGACTTCCCCTACCTCGACATCGCACGCGCCTACGACGAGGCCGGCGCGGACTGCCTCTCGGTGCTCACCGAGCCGAAGTGGTTCCTGGGAAGCGACGCCGTGTTCGCCGAGATCCGCGCCGAGACGGCGCGCCCCATGATCCGCAAGGACTTCACGGTGGACGCCTACCAGATCTACGAGGCCAAGCTGCTCGGCGCCGATGCCGTGCTGCTCATCTGCGCGCTGCTGGACGCGCCGACGCTGGCCGGCTGTCTGGAACTCTGCGACGAGCTGGGGCTGTCGGCCCTCGTGGAGGCGCACGACGAACGCGAGGCGGCGCAGGCGGCGGCAGCGGGGGCGCGGCTGATCGGCGTGAACAACCGCAACCTCAGGGACTTCACGGTGGACACCTCCACCGCCGAGCGGCTGCGCGGCGCCGTGCCCCCCGAAGCGCTGTTCGTGGCCGAGTCGGGCATCGCCTCGCTCGACGACGTGCGGGCCGCCGCGCGCTTCGGAGCCGACGCCGTGCTCGTAGGCGAGTTCCTCATGCGCGCGCCCGACAAAGGAGCGCTGCTGGCGCAGATGAAGGAGGCGGCGCGATGACGGGCGCGATCGAGCAGGAGGCCGGATTCGAGCCGATGGGCGAGGGCGGACGCAAACCGCAGGCGCCGGGCGAGCCGGGGGGAGCGCCGGAACCGGGCGCTTCGGGCCGAGAAGGCCCTGCAGGCGAGCCGCAACAGGCCCCGCTCGTGAAGTTCTGCGGCCTGCGCCGGGCCGAGGACGTCGCGGCCGCCAACCGCACGCGCCCCGATTTCGCCGGCTTCGTGGTGGACTGCCCGGCCAGCCGCCGCAGCGTCTCGGTCGAGAGATTGCGCGAGCTGCGCCGGCTGCTGGATCCGGACATCGCCGCCGTCGGCGTGTTCGTGGACCGCGATCCCGCCTTCGTCGCCGAAACGGCGCGCGCGTGCGGGCTCGATTACGTGCAGCTGCACGGCGACGAAACGGAAGCCGACATCGCGCGCCTGCGCGAGCTGGGCGCCCCGCCCGTCATCCAGGCCTTCGTCGTGCGCGATGCGGACGACGTGCGCCGTGCCCGCGAGAGCAGCGCCGACTGCGTCCTGCTCGACAACGGCAAGGGCACCGGCAAGGCATTCGACTGGTCCCTCGTGCACACGATGGGCCGGCCGTTCTTCCTGAGCGGCGGCATCGATGCCGAAACGGCCGGCGCAGCCGCGCGGCTGCGCCCGTTCGCGCTCGACGTCAGCTCCGGCATCGAGACGGACGGCTACAAAGACGAGACGAAGATGGAAGCGCTGCTGGCTGCCGTGCGCGGGCCGCGGCAGCGCATGCAAGCACCGGCACCCGGCGGCGAAACGCCGCCCGACCGAACAGGAGGACGCCGCATGACGGCACGCAGCAAGGGTCGCTTCGGCGACCATGGCGGGCAGTACCTGCCCGAAACGCTCATGAGCGCCGTGATCGAGCTCGAGGAGGCCTACGAGCGCTATCGCGACGACGAGGAGTTCAACGCCCAGCTGACCACGCTTCTGAACGAGTACGCGAACCGCCCGTCGCGCCTGTACTTCGCCGAGCGCATGACGCGCGACCTGGGCGGCGCGAAGGTGTACCTCAAGCGCGAGGACCTCAACCACACGGGCGCGCACAAGATCAACAACGTGCTGGGGCAAGTGCTGCTGGCCAAGAAGATGGGCAAGACCCGCGTGATCGCCGAGACGGGCGCAGGCCAGCACGGCGTGGCCACGGCCACGGTGGCCGCGCTCATGGGCATGGAATGCGAGGTGTTCATGGGCCGCGAGGACACCGAGCGCCAGGCCCTGAACGTGTACCGCATGCGCCTTCTGGGCGCGAAGGTGCATGCGGTGGACGCCGGCACTGCCACGCTCAAGGACGCCGTGTCCGAGACGATGCGCGAATGGACAAGCCGCATCGCCGACACCCACTACGTGCTGGGATCGTGCATGGGACCGCACCCCTTCCCCACCATCGTGCGCGATTTCCAGGCGGTCATCTCGCGCGAAACGAGGCAGCAGTGCCTTGAGCGGGAAGGGAAGCTGCCCGACGCCGTCATCGCCTGCGTGGGCGGCGGATCGAACGCCATCGGGTCGTTCTACCACTTCATCGAAGACGAGGGCGTGCGCCTCATCGGGTGCGAGGCGGCCGGTCGGGGCGTGGACACGTTCGAGACGGCGGCCACCCTGTCAACCGGCTCCCTCGGCATATTCCACGGCATGAAGTCGTACTTCTGCCAGGACGAGCACGGCCAGATCGCGCCGGTCTACTCCATATCGGCGGGGCTCGACTACCCCGGCGTGGGCCCCGAGCACGCCTGGCTGCACGACATCGGCCGCGCCAAGTACGTGCCCGTCACCGACGACGAGGCGGTGGATGCGTTCGAGTACCTGTCGCGGACGGAGGGCATCATCCCGGCCATCGAGTCGGCCCACGCCCTGCACTGCGCACGCGTGCTGGCGCCCCAGATGGACCCCGACCAAACGGTGGTGGTCACGCTGTCCGGGCGTGGCGACAAGGACTGCGCGGCCATCGCGCGCTATCGAGGGGAGGACCTCCATGACTAGCATCGCTTCCGCCTTCGCCGACGGCAAGGCGTTCATCCCGTTCATCACATGCGGCGACCCCGACCTCGAAACCACTGAGGAGCTGGTGGTGGCGCTGGCCGAGGCGGGCGCCGACCTGGTGGAGCTGGGCATCCCCTTCTCCGACCCCACGGCCGAAGGCCCGGTCATCCAGGCGGCGAACATCCGCGCGCTCGCCGCCGGCACCACCACCGACCAAGTGTTCGACCTGGTGGAGCGGGTGCGTGCGCGCACCGACGTGCCGCTTGCGTTCATGACCTATGCGAACGTGGTGTTCTCCTGCGGCATCGACCGCTTCGCCGCCCGGGCGCACGAGGCGGGCGTCCAGGGGCTCATCCTGCCCGACGTGCCCTTCGAGGAGAAGGACGAATTCGCCCTCCCCTGTCGCGCGCACGGCATCGAGCTGATCTCGCTCGTGGCGCCGACGTCCGACGATCGCGTGGCCATGATCGCCCGCGAAGCCGACGGCTTCCTGTACTGCGTGTCATCGCTCGGCGTGACGGGCGTGCGCTCATCCATCGCCACCGACGTGGGCGCCATGGTGCGCCTGGCGAAGGAGGCCGCGCCCGATGTGCCGTGCGCCATCGGTTTCGGCATAGCAACCCCCGAACAGGCGCGCGACATGGCAGCCGTCGCCGACGGCGTCATCGTGGGATCGGCCATCGTGCGCATCGTGGCCGAGCATGGCCGCAACGCGGCGCCGCAGGTGGCGGCGTACGCCCGCAGCATGAAGGAAGCCTGCCGCGCGGCGGGATGACCGTCCGGCGGCACGGCGCCGCGTTGCGGCGGCGCCAGGCGCAGGCCGCCGCTTGTGAAGGGACCCGCCGCCCCGAAGCGCGGCTGCGCCCCGGATCCCGCTCGTTCTCGATCCGGGTTCCGGGGCGCAGCATGGCCGCCCACGTTCAGGCGATCCGCGGCGGCCTACAGGAAGCCGCGCTTCTCCAGCGCCATGAGGACGTTGCGGCCCTCTTCGGTGCCCTCGATGATGCGCCGCGCGCGGTTGCTGTCGCCGATGTTCACGATTTTGGCGCTGTTGTCGTCGGCGTACGCCCGTTCCAGTTCCTCCAACACCGGGTTGAAGGCCTTCATCCCCAGGCAGACGAACCCGTAATCGAACGGCAGCTCGAACTCGCCCTGCTCGTCGCTCACCAGGAAACGGTCGGCGCGCACTTCGGTCAGAGCCGTGTTGGCGAGCCGCTTGACGTCGTGCTCGTCCATCATGGTGTTGAACGCCACCTTGGAAACAGGGTCCAGGCCGTTGCCGATGGTGGGGAGCATCTCCACGATGCTGCAGGATGCGCCGCGGTTGGCGAAGAACTCGACGACGTCCAGGCCCACGGCGCCGCCTCCGACCACCACCACGTTCTTTCCCACGGCATCGTCGGGAAACTCGTCGAGCGAGTCGATCATGCCCTGTATCGATTTGATCGCGCCGCCCGGTTGGTCGATGTGCTCGTGCAAGCCGGCGATGGGCGGCAGCAGCGGCTTCGATCCCGTGGCGTTCACGATGATGTCGGGATGGAACTTGGCAATGGAGTCGGCAGTCGCCTTGGTGTGGGTGAACACGTACAGGTTCTTGAGCTTCGCCGCGCGCTGCACGAGGTAGCGGGGGAAATCGGCCAGGCGGCGCTTCTCGGGGATCTTGGATATGACCACCGAAAGGCCTCCGAGCTCATCCTTCTCTTCCAGCAGGAACACGTTGCAGCCCACCTCGGCAGCGGTGCAGGCCGCTTCGAGTCCGGCCGTGCCGCCGCCGACGACCACGACGTTGCACGGCTTGCTCACCTGCCGCTTCAGGTAGGCGTCCCCGCCGACGACATCGGGATTGACCGTGCAGCGTATGGGGATGTTGCTGGATATCCGGTTGCCCGCGCATCCGATGTTGCAGGAGATGCACTTGCGGATCTCGTCCTCGCGGCCGTACCACACCTTGCGCACCCAATTGGGATCGGCGATGAGCCCGCGCCCGATGCCGATCAGGTCGGCGTCGCCCTGCGCCAGAACGCGCTCGGCGACGGCAGGGTCGCGGTAGTTCCCCACCGAGATGCACAGCTTGCCGTAGCGCTCCTTCACGGCGCGGGCCATGTAGGAGCGCCAGCCGTCGGGATAGTAGGAAACGTCCAGCTGGCGATGCAGCGAGGCGTTCAGCGCGGCCGAGACGTCGAACACGTCGATGTACTCCTGGCAGTACTGCAAATACTCCAGGCAGTCGTCGAGCGTGTTGCCGCCGGGAAGGAACTCGTCGGCGCTGATGCGGCAGATGACGGGGAAGTTCGGCCCCACCTGCTCGCGCACTTCGCGCGCGATGAGGGCCAGGAACCGGGCGCGGTTCTCGATGCTGCCGCCGAACTCGTCGTCGCGATGGTTGGTGAGGGGCGACAGGAACTGGCTGATGAGGTACGAGTGGCCGCCGTGTATCTCGACCGCATCGAACCCGGCGATGACGGCGCGCTTCGCGGCCTGGCCGTAACGCTTGACGATCTGGTAGATCTCCTCCACCTCGAGCGGACGCGGAGTGTCGCCGCCGTCTTTGGTGGGAACGTCCGACGCCGAAACGGGCTGGACGCCGGTGCGGCTTTCGCTCGCCGACGCGCCGGCATGGTTGATCTGCACGGCTATGCGGCCTTCGGCCAGATGCACCGCCTCGCACAGCTTGTGCAGGCGCGGGATGAACCCGTCATGGTCGAGCCTGAGCTGCGTGGTGCCGTTCGAGCCGGTGGGCGAATCGACGCTGGCGTTCTCCATGATGATGAGCCCGACGCCGCCGCGAGCGCGCTGCGCGTAGTACTCGATGTGCTCGAAGCTCATCTCGCCGCTCAGCTTGCCGAAGTTGCTCCCCATCGGGCACATGACGATGCGGTTCTTCAGGGTCATGTTCTTGATGGCGAGGGGCTCGAAGATGTGAGGATACCGCTGTTCCATAGAGAACCCTCCTTGATCGCCTGTATAGGTTCCGATTATGAAACCAATCCCTCGAACTTTCAAGCCTCCGAACCGCGCCGTCGGCAGCACGAGAGGCGCGGGATCGGCACTCCGCCGGCGCGCGCCGGATGCGCCCGGCCCCCCGCAACCGGCCTGGCGCTGCGCAACGAAGGGGCCCGCCGATATCGGCGGGCCCCCGTGCGTTCTTTCGCTCGCTTCCCTACAGCGTGCGCAGGTTGACTTCCTTGAGCTGGCGGCCCGTCACGGCGCTCGGGGCGCCGGTCATGGGGTCGCTCGCGGAGCTCGTCTTCGGGAAGGCGATGACGTCGCGGATGGACGCCTTGCCGCCCAGCAGCATGACCAGGCGGTCGAGTCCGAGCGCGATGCCGCCGTGGGGCGGCGCGCCCAGCTCCAGCGCGTGGATGAGGTGGCCGAACTTCTCCTCGATCTCCTCGTCGGTCAGGCCGCATGTGCGCAGCACGGCGCGCTGCTCGTCAGCGTTGTGGATACGGATGGTGCCGCCGCCCACTTCGAAGCCGTCCATGACCAGGTCGTAGCTGTAGCTGCCGCACGCCAGCGGGTCGCTCTCGATCTTGTCCACGTCCTCGTCCAGCACGTGGGTGAACGGATGGTGCTCGGCGGCGTACTTCTTCTCGTCCTCGTCGTACTTGAACA